>JBATWM010000199.1:0-68568 GCA_049672605.1 Sulfurimonadaceae bacterium | reverse complement strand
CCTCTTCGGCATCAATATCTTCATCAGCATCAGGTGCAACAACAGGTGCTGCGATAACTGCAGCTACAGGTGCAACAACGGCTTTCGGCGCTACTTTTACTTTCGGTGCCGCTGGTGTAGCTTTTTTGGCTACTGTTTCAGGGGCAACTTTTTTCTTAGATGCTGTTTTCTTTGCTTTGGCCTGTTCTTCAGCAGCTTTTTTCTTCTTCTCTTCAGCGGCTTTTTTCGCGGCTACAGCAGCTGCAGAAGCTGCAACTGCTTTCTTCTCAGCGTTTTGTTTAGCGATAGCATCTGCTTTTACTTTATCGTCAGCTGCTTTTTTTGCAGCGATAGCATCTTTTTTCTTCTTCTCGTCAGCAGCTTTCTTGGCGGCTACAGCGGCAGCTGCAACTGCAGCTGCTTTTACACTAGCTTGTTTCTTGGCAACTGCGTCTGCTTTCGCTCTGTTCTTGGCAGCTAAAGCATCTTTTTTCTTTTTATCTTCAGCCGCTTTTTTAGCTGCTACTGCATCAGTTTTAGCTTGAACCTCACGCTCTCGTTCAGCATCAAGGTACTCATAGATCTTCTCTTGTAAGACGTCATCTCTATCGATACTCTCATAACCACCGTTAGCTAGGGCTTCTACCGTTGCTGTGTCATGTGTCTTCATCGCTTTTAACAAAGCACCTTTGAGTTTAGTATCATCACTAGCTGCAGATGCAAGCTGTGTAAAAATCAGAGCATTAAGAAGTAAAATTAGAAAGGAAATACGCAAAGTTAGACTCACTTTTTCATACTATTATAGAAGCATATATACTCTATGCAGTATAGGAAATAAAATTTTGTACCACACTGCTTGTATGTGGAGGTACGCCGTAATGATACAATTCTAACATAAAAGTTTTATGATAGTTGCTTCAATTATTAAAAAATTCTATACATTAGCCAGTATGTGTCTAATTTTTAGGCAGAAAATCAAACTATTCTTTTCATCGTTGTGTACTATTACAACAATATATTTTAAAGGTTTTCTAAAGGTTTGTACATACCATAGAAGTGCCTTTTTTGGAGAGATATTATGATCGCATTACAAGAGGCTTTTGAAAAACGAAGTGCTAAGGTTAACAAAATTGAGAAGGTAAAAGCACTCAAAACACCTAAAGAGGCATTTGAACAACTGGAGACCTATGCTCGTGAAGGGTATGACTCTATTCCTGCTGAAGATCTATCCTATTTTCTAAAATGTTTTGGTGTCTATGATCGTCCGCAAACGCCTAAACGGTTTATGATCCGTGTCCGTATTCCCGGTGGTCAACTTACCAATGAACAAGCTGTCGTTTTAGGTGAACTGGCACGTGATTATGGCCAAGATTATATTGACATTACAACGCGTATGCAGATCGAGTTTCGCTATCTTAATATAGAAGATATTCCGACGATATTCAAAAGAATGGCCGATGTGGGTCTCTCTTCGTATCAGACTGGTGTTGATAATTTCCGTAATATTCTTAACGATCCTTTAGACGCTGATGGTATGGATGTTATCTTGCCGTCACAGCCACTGCTTGAAAAACTGCAGGCTAAGTTTCTGTATAACCATGAATGGATCAGCGTTATGCCTCGAAAGTTTAACACCGGTATTACAGGCAGTCTCTCTAACCGTTCTAATGCTTTCGGTCAAGACTGCTGTCTTGTATTGGCACAGAAAGATGGGCGTTATGGTTATAACCTTTATCTTGGCGGCAAGGTTGGTCAGATCGCTAAAGCTGCGGATATCTTTTTAAAAGATGAAGAGGAAGTGATCCAAGCTTATCAGGCACTGATAGAGCTGTTTCGTGATTACGGTTATCGTGATAACCGTAACAAAAATCGCCTCTACTTTTTGATCCAAGAGGTGGGGATGGCAAATCTGGCTGCTGCGATCCGTGAAAAATCAGGCAAAGATCTTGAAACTGCCGGTACAACGATGACACAGATGGATTTTTCTGACCCGGATCAAGGCAAGATCCAACTTCGTAACGGTTCCTTTGCCGTCCATGTGGTTGTTCCGTCGGGTATCTTTGGAGGAGCAGACCTTATTAATGCGGCGGAAGCTTCAGTTACTTACGGTGATGGCCGTATACGTTTTGATGTCGAGCAGAGTCTTTACCTGATGGGTGTTGAAGAGAAGAAGCTTGAAGGGCTTTTCAGCCACAAGCTTTTTGAAAAGTATAAAAGTGTCAACACACCATACTTTAACCATATGATCGCCTGTGCGGGAACTGAGCACTGCCCATTCGGCGTTATCCCAAATAAGCCTGATGCTATTGACATGGCAAATTATCTCAGTGAGCATGTGCCTCTTGATGACGGGCGCGTTCGTATGTATTGGTCTGCCTGTGTCAAAGGGTGCGGTCTCCACGGTGTCGCTGACATCGGTTTTGAAGGGTGTAAGGCTAAAGTCGATGGTCAAAGTGAGTATGGTGTTCACATCTCGATAGGCGGTAAGCTGACAGGTGAGGGCGAAGAGGGACATGCTGTTTTAAAAACGATTCCTGTGCGTTTTGCACCACAGCTTGTTGCACCGCTTATGCGTGAATACAGACGTCTTAAAAAGCCGGGTGAAAGCTTTGAGAAGTTTAACGACCGTGTCTTAAGCAATTACACTCTGGCTGCTATCGGTTTTATGATGCGTCTGAAGGCCTATCTAGAGAGTAAAGATGTTGAGATCGATTTTGGGTTTAGAAGGGATGTCGTCACTGGAAAGTTCGAAGCGTTTGAACTTTTTGATTTTGGACGTAAACTCTACTATCAACTGATAGGAAAAGAGGCGTACCAATCGTATGAGATGTTTAAACCGATCTTTAAAGAGGGATTGAAAGAGCCCATCAAAACAGATCCTTCCATAGATGAAAACCTTTCTGCTCTGATCTTTAAGATGATCCATCCAGATGAAGCAAAACGTGCAGAGGTCTTTACTGAATTAAATGGTTTTATTGCTATTTATTAATGCGTTTATTTGGGTATATAGGTGTAAGTGGCAACTGACCCCTGACCTTTTAAGTGATGCTACTTTGAAGGAGTTTCTTTAGCATCACCTGATAAGGTTTGAAATCTTTCTTTAATTTGTAGCTTGTGTCTCTCTAGTTCTCCGCTTAATCCAGCATTTAAATCATTTATTGCTTTTTTATCTGTATCTTTGATCTCTTTTTTATTTTCAGATGTACTCATTTTAATCCTTTGTTTAGTTGAGCTATTTACTCTTGAGTAGAAAACTCTCTACCTATTATATCTGTAATTTTAAGGCATGTCAGCCACTCCCCGGTAAATAGTTAGTTATCCAAAGCACTCTTAAAGCAACTCTTAAGTATAATCCAAAAAAAATTAAGAGGTATCGGATGAGTCCTAAACGTGTTTTAGTCAAGTTCTCTGGTGAAGCTTTAGCCGGCGAGAATGGTCATGGTATTGATACTCAGATCTTAAAATATATCGCAAATGAGATCAAAACATTAGTTGACAACGGTATCGAAGTCGGTATTGTTATCGGTGGTGGTAATATCATTCGCGGTGTAACAGCAGCTCAAGATGGAATCATTCGTCGTACTGCTGGTGATTACATGGGTATGCTCGCAACGGTTATCAATGCGGTTGCGATGCAAGAAGCGTGTGAACATGCCGGTATGAAAGTACGTGTTCAGACAGCTATCAAGATGGAGCAGATCGCTGAGGCGTACATCCAGCGTCGTGCAGTTCGCCACCTTGAAAAAGGGCGTGTTGTGATCTTTGCAGCGGGTACAGGTAATCCATTTTTTACGACGGATACTGCTGCGACACTTCGTGCGGTTGAGATCGATGCAGAGATGATCATCAAAGCGACTAAGGTCGACGGTGTTTATGACAAAGATCCAGAGAAATTTGAAGATGCGGTTAAACTTGACACCATCTCATATGACCAAGCGATGACAGACCACATTAAAGTGATGGATGATACCTCTATCGCATTGGCAAAAGATAACTCTTTACCGATTATCGTATGTGACATGTTTAAAGAAAACAATCTATTGGAGATCATTAACGGTGATCTTACAAATTGTTCAATTGTAAAATAAGGAAGACGAGATGAGAACAGAAGAATTAACAGCAAAAGCACTTCAAACTGCTAATATTGACCCATACCAACTTGCAATCGCAGTTGCAAAACGTTCAGAAGACCTACTAAATGGTGCAAAGAGCAAACTAAATGTTGATCTTAAGACGATGAAGGCAGCAGACCTTGCTCTTATGGAGATCGCAGAAGGCGTTGTTACGATCAAAGGTTTTGTTGACAACGACTAATTTGATGAGGTTTTCACCTCATTTCCACCTCTTTTTTTTAGATAAACATACTCCCCTGTAAAACTTCCAATTTCATAATATTTTTTAATTTAGCCCTGCTATAATTCATAATAATTTTCAGCAATTACATTATACGCTAAGGATCAGTATGGATCAGGTCGATATAGCCGCTATTCAAGGTATATCAAATGTTGAGGGCGCAATTGTACTTTTGCATGAGGCCATTGCTCCCAGTGAAAGAATAGATGATGCATTGGATTTTGCGACTGAAGCCCATATCGGCCAGTTTAGAAAAAGCGGTGAACCTTACATCATACACCCTATTTTAGTTGCCTCTATCGTAGCTAAGATCACTGAAGATGAATCGATGGTCATGGCGGCTCTGCTGCATGACGTTGTGGAAGACACCCCGGTCACAATCGAAGAGGTGCAAGTGCGTTATGGCGATGATGTGGCTCACCTTGTTGGTGGTTTGACCAAGATCGACTCGCTTCGTGATGCGAACCTTGTGAGTTCAGCTTCTGATGAGAAGCTCATTGTCTCAGCACTCTCGTTTCGAAAGATGTTGTTAGCTTCTATTGAAGATGTTCGCGTTCTTGTTGTAAAACTCTGTGATCGTCTTCATAACATGTTGACTCTCGATGCTCTTCCGCCACATAAACAAGCGCGTATTGCGGAAGAGACCTTAGTCGTTTATTCTCCCGTAGCACACCGTTTGGGTATCTCATTTGTAAAAAACCTCTTAGAAGACCTGAGCTTCAAATATGTTTTCCCTCATGAAGAGCAGGAGATTGAAAAGTATTTGAGTGAGAATTACCATGCCATAGAGCTAAAACTCAATGCCTTTCAGCAAGAGATGACAAAACTCATCTTGCAAAACGGTTATATGCGTGAAGACTTCCAGATAAAAAGTCGGGTCAAACACCACTACTCTATCTACTTAAAACTTCAACGCAAGGGGATAGGGATCGATGAGATCTTGGACCTTCTAGCGGTCCGTATCATGGTGAAAAACCCGGTTGACTGTTACAAGATACTGGGCTTGGTACACTTGCATTTCCAACCGCTCTCGTCACGTTTTAAAGATTACATCGCTATTGCAAAAGAGAATGGGTACCAGACCATTCACACGACGATCTTTCATCAGAGCTCTATCTTGGAAGTACAGGTCAGAACCTTTGAGATGAACCGCACAGCGGAACTTGGAGTCGCGGCACACTGGAAATATAAAAGTGGCGGTAACAGCATCAACCTTGATTGGCTAAACAACTTGCAGTACCAAGATGAGTCAGCCGAAGATTTTTATGAGATGATCAAAAACGATCTCTATTCAGAAGATATCACGGTGTTCTCACCAAAAGGTAAACCCTTTACACTGCCTCGCGGCGCAGTTGCTCTTGACTTTGCCTACGCTATCCACTCCGAGATCGGCGACAGTGCTGAATACTGTCTTATCAACAAAGAACGAGGCTCTCTGCTGAGTGAACTGCAAAATGGCGATATAGTAAATATTCAGACAGCAGAAGAGAAGATCACCCGTTGTTCATGGTTGGATGCGGTCAAGACAACCCGTGCTAAAAGTAACATTCGCACCAACTGTAATCAGCGCATACGCGCTATAGACAGTCAAAGTGGTTTGATGATCTTGGTCGGTATCCTTGACCTTAAGGTCTCGCGGCTAAAAGAGTGGTGTCATGACAATGGTAATAGCGACAGCCGTGTCCGTTTAGCCCGTGATATTGACTATCTTAAAGAGATCGTCAACAGCTACATTCATGACATTCAGGCGAGAGGACGATTTACCCGCTTTTTGACCTCGCACCGTTTCAAACTCAAGGAGTACCATTTTGGTTCACTTGAGCTCTTCTCGAACCAAACGATCTCCGATGTGGTCTTTGACTACTGCTGTCACCCAAAAACGGGGGATGAGATCGTCGCCTTTAAGCAGGACTCAAAAGCGCATGTGCACCATAAAATGTGCAAACATGCCGCCAAGATGATGAAAGATGAGAACAAGATGTTGTTTGTACGTTGGCGAAAAGAGCGTATCTTCAACTACCATATGATCGTCAGTATGCACAATGCCAAGGGTGCCTTGGCCGGTTTCTTGACGTATCTTGCTAAATTAAATATAGAGATCAACAGTATTGAACTTGGAAAAGAGAAAGAGGAACACATTCGTTATTGTGAGCTCGAATTTCAGTCTCCAGAAGGCGATCTTAACCGTCTGCGCGCTAAAATAGACCAAAAAATTAAAGTCATACAATTTTTCCGCACAGATGATGCGTATCGAAGTAAATAGGATAGACATGATTCAAGAAGCACTTCAAGAGATCCAAAGAGGCACGGCTGAGATTATTGATAATGAGCGTATAGAGAAGCTTCTTAAAGCCTATTTTGAAGAGGGTAAGAGCTACACAGTAAAAGCAGGGTTTGATCCTACTGCACCTGATTTGCACTTAGGCCATACCGTACTGTTGCATAAACTGGCGACCTTTCAAAAGTATGGGGCTCGCATCCAATTTCTTATTGGCGATTTCACCGCGCAGATCGGTGATCCGACCGGTAAAAGCGAAACACGTAAAAAACTGCTGCCGGCTGATATCGCTAAAAATGCCGAGTCATATAAAGAGCAGGTCTTTAAAATACTAGACCCAGAGAAGACAGAAGTGGTCTTTAACTCTGAGTGGATCAACCCACTAGGGGCAAGCGGTATGTTAGAGCTGACTACGACCTTTAATGTTGCCCGTATGTTAGAACGTGATGACTTTGAGAAACGCTACAAAGGCGGTGTCTCGATATCGATCAGTGAGTTCATCTACCCACTTCTGCAAGGGTATGACAGTGTACACCTTGAAAGTGACATCGAGATCGGTGGAACGGATCAGAAGTTTAACCTTTTGATGGGACGTCATCTTCAACGTGCTTATGAGATTGGCAGAGAACAAGCTGTCTTGATGATGCCGATCCTTGAAGGTCTTGACGGTGTTCAAAAGATGAGTAAAAGTCTTGGCAACTACATTGGTGTTGAAGATGCGCCAAACGATATGTTTGGTAAGATCTTGAGTGTCTCTGATGAGTTAATGTGGCGTTACTATGAACTGTTAAGTGCTAAGAGTCTTAAAGAGATCGAAGAGATAAAAGCAGGTGTAGCTGATGGCTCACTGCACCCTAAAAAGGTCAAGGAAGCTCTAGCACAAGAGATCACTGCACGTTTTCACTCGCAAGAAGCGGCAGAGGATGCAAAAACTGAATTTGACAATGTACATGCAAAGAGTCAAATTCCGACTGATATGGATGAGTTTGAGCTTGAGGGACCGATCTGGATCGCTAAAGCTTTACAAGAATGTAAAATTGAACCGTCAACTTCACAAGCACGGCGTGATATTAAGCAAGGTGCTGTTAAAATTGACCAAGTAAAAGTATCGGATGAGCAGTTACAACTTGAGAGTGGTGAATATGTGCTTCAAGTTGGCAAACGCAAATTTGCTCGATTAAAGGTTAAATAATGGCATTTGCACCGTTGAAAATTGGAAAACACACCATCGAAAAGCCTATCTTCCAAGGTGGTATGGGTGTTGGTATCAGCTGGGATCAACTGGCTGGAAATGTTTCAAAAGAGGGTGGTTTAGGTATTGTAAGCTGCGTTGGAACAGGGTATTACAACAACAAAGAATTTTCACAAAAACTTGTCGCTAACCGACCTTTAGATGTAGCAAATTTCTACTCTAGAACTGGACTACAGGCTATCTATGAGAGTGCCCGCAAGATCTGTGGTGACAAGCCTCTAGGTGTTAACATTCTCTATGCGATCAATGATTATGGCCGAGTTGTACGTGATGCCTGCGAGATTGGTTTTGATATCATTATCACCGGTGCGGGACTGCCGACAAATATGCCGGAGTTTACAGAGGGCTATCCTGATGTGGCGCTTGTGCCGATCGTCTCATCACCTAAAGCCCTTAAGATCATCGCTAAACGTTGGCAAAAACGTTATAATCGTCTTCCCGATGCAGTTGTACTAGAAGGACCTAAAAGTGGTGGACACCAAGGCTTTACCTATGAGCAGTGCACAATGGAAGAGAATCAGCTTGAAAACCTGGTCGAGCCTGTTGTAGAGGAAGCGAAGAGTTGGGGCAGTATGCCGATAATCGCAGCCGGCGGTGTCTGGGATAAAAATGACATTGACCAGATGATGGCACTGGGTGCAGCCGGTGTTCAGATGGGTACACGTTTTATTGGTACACATGAGTGTGATGCGCACGCTAACTTCAAAGAAGTACTGCTTGGTGCCAAAGAAGAAGATATTATTTTAATGGGTTCACCTGTAGGTTACCCGGCCCGTGGCGTCCGAACAAATCTTACCGGTCTTATAGAGACACGTACAGGTCCGGACATTAAATGTATCTCTAACTGTGTTGCACCTTGTAACCGTGGTGTTGAAGCAAAAGAGGTCGGTTTCTGTATTGCAGACCGCTTGAGTGATGCTTATGAAGGTAACACTGAACTAGGGCTTTTCTTCTCCGGAACGAATGGCTATCGCCTAAACGAACTTATCTCAGTCAAAGAGTTAATGGTAAAACTGACAGAAGGTGAATAGCGCATAATGCTGCGTCCTTTTCTTCTTCTACTTCTAGTAACGACACTTCTTTTTGGCGCGTCGTCAAAACAAGAACTCGACGGTGCTAAAAAAAATCTCTACTCCTCTTCAAAAGATAAACAATTCAAAGCCTATGATACCTATAAACGTCACTATATCAAGGCCTTGATCAGTGGTGATATTCAGACACAAAAACGCTGTTTAGACGGGATCTGTATAGCCGGTGAAAAACTTCGGATCGATGTCAGTGACTATAAGATAAAACTCTCCAAGTTAGAGTTAAAAAACGCATCGCAACAAAACGCTACTCCTGAAGCTACAAATTCTTCTGCCACTAAAACAGAAAAGATAAAACCGGTCAAACAAAAAAATGACAAAAAAGTAAAAATCCGTTCTCAGCATGCACTTAGCGGTTTTACCTGGGAGGGGAATGCGCTTGTTCTTGACTTTGATTTTACCCTCAAAGAAAAAGATGTTAACTACTTTAAACTGAGACCAGAAGGCAAAAAAGGGTATCGCTATATCTTTGATGTTAATGCTATTGTCTATAAAAAGCCTGTGATCAAACATAAAGAGATCAAACGAATTACTATCTCCCAATACAGACGTGACACGATTCGTATCGTCATTGAGAGTATAAAAGAGCTAAAGCCGCGTTTTAGACTTGATGGAAACTCTTTAGCCATTACGCTAGGTGTATCAAAAGTCCATGCACCAAAGTCTAAGCAGATGCCGCGTGTGACAAAGAAAAACAAGCTCATTGTGATTGATCCTGGTCATGGGGGTAGAGATGGTGGTGCGGTTGGTTTTAAAAAGTACTTGGAAAAAGATATCGTTTTGCAGATATCCAACCGTTTAGCAAAACTTTTACGCCAAGAAGGGTACAAGGTCAAGATGACGCGTGACAGAGACAAAACACTCTCTTTGAAATGGCGTACCAAGTTTACCCGTAAGAACAAGCCAGATCTTTTTCTATCAATTCATGCGAATGCGGTACCAAAAAAGAATGCACACAAAGCTCACGGTGTTGAGATATATTACCTGGATCCTAAAAAAGGGTCTAAACGCTCAAGCCGATTAGAGCGTAAAGAGAATGCGGCTGATTATACGGCAATGGACAGAAGCATCAGTAAACTCTTTAGTGCAACGCAGAGCCGTGTAAAAGTTCTTGAGTCTAACTTCTTAGCAATTGACTTGGGCCAAAACGTAGTAAGCCGTTTACGAGATAAAAATTTTACAGTAAAAGATGCAAAAGTTGCAGGGGGTAACTTCTGGGTCCTTGTTGGTGCAACGTCAGCAGCAGCTCTTGTAGAAGTAGGTTTTGTCTCGCACTCCAAAGAGGTGAAAATGCTTGCAAATAAACGCTATCAACAAGTATTTGCAGAAGGATTGGCAGATGGTGTTGATCAGTATTTTATGAATAAAGAGCGGCGCTAGCGCAGTAGTTGGTTTTGCTGTTAGACTTTAGAGGTGCCCTTTACTCAAACAGAACACGTAATCCTTCTAGATTC
This sequence comes from Sulfurimonadaceae bacterium, assembly GCA_049672605.1. Classification (GTDB taxonomy): domain Bacteria; phylum Campylobacterota; class Campylobacteria; order Campylobacterales; family Sulfurimonadaceae; genus Sulfonitrofixus. The sequence continues at coordinate 58,164 of JBATWM010000199.1, read as the reverse complement.
ATGATCTCATAGCCGTTGTCACCTTTTTCAAGAAGACCCAAGATAGAGAACTTTTTAAGTGTACGTGAGAGCGTCTCCGGTGTCATATGCAGATCTTCTGCGATCTGATAGTTTTTAAGTTCATCGAGTATGGATTCATTTTCGTATAGGTATTTCGCAAGTCTGGCAGTGGTGTCTAAAACGATATTAAGATCGATCACCTCTTCGAGGTTTTTGATTTTCCTAGAGAGAGATTTAATAATGGTATTGGCTATATCAGGCTTATTCATAAAGCGCTCTTTGAAGCGTTTATAGTCGATCATGATCACTGTTCCATCAGTTTCAAATGAGGCTGATGCAGGAAAAGGGATCTCTTCACAGGTCGCCATTTCAGCAACAAGTGTTGGGGCACGAAAACGGCGCATGATGACTTCATTGTTTTTAAGATCGGTTTTATAGATCTTAACAACCCCTTCCACCAATAAGATCAGTGAGTCTGCCTCCTCTTTTTCGTAAAAAAGGATACTCCCTTTTGTATAAGAGACTTTTTTAGAGATTTTCTCAAGCTCTTTAAGCTCATCACTGTTTAGTTTATCAAAAAAATAGCATTCTTGGAGATTTAACATTGTCTCTCTTTTTGAGACCCCATCTTGTTCATAGGACTTTTAGTGGTACTCATTAATTTAGGAATTCATTATACATTAAAACATGCTTGTATCAAAATAATAGCTCATATTGACCTATGTCAATGCACTATTCTCTCTAAGTTTGTACACTTTGATATTAAAAGGATTATTATGAACAATTTACCACAAGATGCGACGAAGATATCTGTAAAAGGGAGTACGGTTGACTTCTATACCTATATGAAAGAGAACAGTACCTATTATCAGTTTGACACCTCAATGACAGGGCCGCCAGAACCTATGGTCAACGCGATGGCAGGTCTAAACTTAATCGATAGTGCAGATAAAAAGCTAGTGATGATCAACCATAAATCACCCGGCGGACTAATAGCGAAGATCGGTGAGAACTATAATGTCGAAGAAGAGGCTATTGATGGAGGCAAGGTGAGACTAGTTTTTTCATATAAGTCTGGTGCGAGTGAAGAAGCTGATCTGAGTGATAACAGCTGTCATTAAACTATGAATAGTATCTCACGAGATTTTGCACCGCCGTTTGCCCTTATTGCTCCTTACTTTATGGTGGGAACGATATTCTATTTTGTGAGCATTGCGGCACTTTTCTTTTTAGACAGTACGCCTTTACATAGTGATATGAGTACGATTGCCTGGGTGCACCTCTATCTGCTTGGATTTGTTATGATGATCATTTTTGGGGCAATGGCACAGTTAGTGCCTGTCGTCATCGAAGTTGGGCACGCCGCAGTAGATTTTTTTTACATCATCTGGCCAATGCTTGCTATCGGTACTGTGTTGATGGTCGCCGGATTTACACTTTCCACATCTCTTCTGCCTTTTGGCGGGATGGTCGTCTTGGTGAGTATGGTGATCTTTGCTGGCGATCTCTTTTGGACACTGAAAAAGGGTAAACATAAGTCTATAGTCGTCTCTGTTATGGGGACGAGCAACATCTTTTTACTGCTTGGTATTGTGAGTGGATTTATTATGGCACTTGCCTTTGGCGGATTGATCGCAATTGATCCGCATCAGTGGTTAAAAGCCCATGTCTTTGCTGTGTTTGGCGGTTATGTGATTTTGACCATTATGGGGCTATCTATGGTGCTATTGCCGATGTTTGGTCTCTCTCATGGGTTTAATGACAAACCGATGCAGTGGGCTTATAAATTGATGATCTTAGGTGTATCATCGGTCATGGTCGGTTCTCTGTTTAATCTGATGTTTTTAGAGTGGTTTGGTATCGGTGCGACATTTGTTGCATTGAGCAGCTATTTTTATCAGATCTCCCTTATTGCTAAAACCAGAGCACGTAAAGTGAACGATGTCTGGGTCAAATCACTAATATTCGCATTTTTTACCCTATTGCTTTCAATGCTCTTTATCATCGTCTACCTCTTTGGTGGTTCAGAGTCATGGCTGATGAGTGCGGGATGGTTTTTGATAGCCGGTTTTACAGGTTTTCTGATCACATCGCATCTCTACAAGATCATCCCTTTTTTGGTCTGGTTTGAGCGTTATGCACCACTGGTCGGAAAACAGAAGGTGCCGATGTTGCATGAGATGGTGCCAAAACGTCAAGCGGATGCACAGATGATCTTCAGTGTCAGTGGGGTGAGTCTGGTAGGCATTGCACTGTTGGTACAAAATGATGCTCTCTTTTATGGGGGAGTATCGGCACTGGTAGTGGGAGCAGCTTATCTACTCTACAGTGTTTATACGATGATGCAATATGGAAAGGAAGTGTTATGAGTCAAGTGACAGAAGAAGAAGTATATAAGGCGATTAGTACCGTTATTGATCCGGAAGTAGGATTTAATCTTGTTGAGATGGGTTTGATCTATGATGTAATTGTTTTGAAAAACAACCATGTGTCAGTCAAGATGACACTCTCGACACGCGGTTGCCCACTGCATCAGATGATGATACAGTGGGTTCAAGAGGCGGTTGTACGTGAGACGGAGAGTGATTTTTGTGCCGTAGAGATCGTTTGGGAGCCAGCCTGGAATGTCACTATGGCCGATGATAGTGTTAAAGAGGCCTTGAGCAAGACAGGGATAGGCGGAAGTTAGGAGTCTGTTCCTAGTCCGCCTTATACTCTAACTTACCGGCAATGGCCTCTTTTGCATGAATAAGATTTTCGATCTGCATTTTGACCTTGTCATAACGAAACTGCTCTTTAAAGCCTTGGATACGTCCGCCAGCAGCGTTCGGATGACCACCGCCGCCTGCCCACTCTTTTGAGATCTGTGCGACATCGACTTTGTTGTTTGCACGCAGGCTCATCGTACCGCGCGTTGAGACATCAACAATGAACTCATACTCAGGGTAGGTAACTAAGAAACCGTTTCCGATGATAGAGGTGTTACCGACACCATACGAGAGAAACCCTTTGTACCCTTTGTAATAGATGGTCATAGCAGACATCTTTGTACCCAGCAGTCTAACAATAAACCGTGTTGCCAGATTGTCAAGAGTGTCATCACTCTCTTCGCGGAAGAAGTTCTTTTTGAGGGCATGGATCTTCTCATCTAAAAGGATGTTGGCATTCTCAACATTGACCATCTGTGCGGCCTCTTTAAGAAGAGCGACTTTATATTTACGATCTTCATCACCAAAGATAACACGGTTTAGCTCACGTGTCTCCGTGACAAGACGCATACAGACTTTTCCATACTCGAAGTTTTCTGCTTCATCTTGATGCCAAAGATCAACGGCGTCAACCACAGCAACATATTTTGACATCCAGTCAGGTTCATCGAGTTCAAACATCTCTTTAGCATATTCGTAGGTGAGTTTAGTAGCACACTTCTCAGTATCTAAAAAGTACCAATCATACTTGTTGGCACACTCTTGACCACTGCCATGGTGGTCGCGAAGGGTGATCTTGATTTTTTGACCTTTTTCATTGAGTCTATCAACTTCTCTGTTTAGCCATTTCGCCTCGTCAGCAGTTAGGTTAAGGTCGGTTATAAAAATAAGAGACTCTTCATCACTCTTTTTAAGATGTTCCAGTATCTCATTAAGACGTTCGATGACTTCAGCACCGTAATTGGCATTAAATGAGTGGATCTTGTACGGTGTGTACTCCATGATAAGCTGACATGAGTAGCCATCAAGGTCGATGTGTGAAAGATGATAGATCGTAGGCTTCAAAATGATCCTTTGAGGTGAAGAGTTTTTAGTATAAAAAGTAGAGCGCTTATTGCTCCATGATGTCCGCTAAAGTTAGCTGTTCAAGAAAGTTATCGATCTTGCCTTGGAGTCGGTTCAAAAAGGGCCAGATAGAACAGGCTGATGCTTTTTCAGATGGGCAGGTACTTGCACTGGAAGCACAATCAAAAACGGCTGGCGATTTTCCTTCAGCTGCACACATGATGTCATGAACCGATATCTCTGTACTCTTTTTAGCCAAGGCAAAACCGCCATGGGCACCCTTGTAAGAGTTGAGTATGTCTTTACGCGCCATTGACTGTAGTATCTTGGCTAAAAAGCTTTTCGAGATATCAAGCTCACGAGAGAGGGTCTCAGCATCCATAGGTTTGTCAGCTTTTGCAAGCACAATAAGTGATAAAAGAGCGTATTCGCTTGCGCGGGTCATTAACATAGTTATCTCAGATAATTTTTGTATGATTATAGCATAAGTTCCAACTTCGGCACATCTTGCACAAAAGTTTGGCTCTCGGCGCACATTAGTGCGCAGTCGGCTAAACGTTTTGCACAATCTGCACCAAACTTGAAACTTATGCCGTTTCTATGTGTGTGAAAGATGAACATGCCATCTTTTGAAGGTGGTCTTTTGATAAATAAGATTTATTTCGCTATAATTCGCGCTCAACATTCATAGCAGCAGTGCTGGTGAATGAAATTTATATACCCTTATGGAGGCTATTATGGCTTTAGATGCGGCGAAAAAACAAGAAATTGTAAGCAAATTCGGTAAAAATGACACGGACACTGGTTCAACAGAAGTTCAAATTGCACTACTTACTTCACGTATTGTGGAATTGACTGAACACCTTAAATCATTCAAGAAAGATCACGCTTCACGTCTTGGTCTTCTTAAGCTTGTTGGTCAGCGTCGTCGTTTGATGCGTTACCTTAAGCGTACAGACAGAGCAAGTTACATGAAAACGATTGAAGCACTTTCAATCCGCGACAACATCTAATTTCTCTTGCAACGCTTTTGCGTTGCGCTTTTCGTACTACACTTCTTCTTTTATACATTTTCTAAACACCCACTCTTCTTATTTATCACTTTTACTTATTTTAATCACTCTCTTGCCAATCTTTACTATTCGTGCGCTTTATGCTATAAATAGCTTGCTAGAGGTACTTTTAGATTTTATGGATGGTTGATTGTGATATATAAAACACTATTGTTATTACTTATTTTTATGTTGGATCTGAATGCGGAGAGTCGTGTTACGTCAAAAGATGCGTATGTGGCTCTGGAGAGCAAGCTGGCTTGTGCTGTGAATGAAAAAGAGGCAATTATTAAAGTCGATGCCACTCTTGAAGAGACAACAGGTGTCCACTCTAAACATCTATACTCAAAAAATGTCTATATACGTCATGAAAAAAACGGCAAGGGCGAGTTCTGTGTTGAAGGTGTTATCACCAAAAAAGGGTTTGATCTTTACGCTGCTGAGCTCGAAGAGGAGTACGAGTCTATCATGGGTGATATCGAAGATCTTAACGATGGTATCAGTTATGTACAAAAACAGAGAGAAGTCGAGCATCTTTACAGTGATGTAAACAGTTATAACCAAAAGATAGATGTTGCTCAAAAGATAGCACCGCTAAAGGTTGAACGGATTGCGGAGACAAAGGTCTCTTTGAGCAAGATAATCAACGCCGTCCCGGTAGTCAAGTTCAAGGTCAATGGCTGTAAAGGCAAATATATGACAGGGTGCCGACTTGTCTTTGTCTCCTCTCTTCAAGATGACTCCTCAACTGTTCTCTACCGTTGGGACTTTGGTGACGGTTCTCACTCCAGGCTAACGAATCCTATCCATTATTACAAACAACCGGGGAGATACAAGGTTTCACTGCGTATTACTGATGGTGGCAATAAACAGACGGAAGTCACTCAAGAGCTTCATGTGTCAGCCCAACCAAAACCAAAGCTCAAGCATAAACCAAGTGCCAGTTTTAGTACACATAAAAAAGTGTATGTCAGTGGTGAGCCTATAGAGTTTATTGACCTCTCTACCAGTGAAGAGTCCAAAGTGACAGGCTACAAATGGAGCTTTGGAGATGGTGGGAACTCAAAACTCTGTAACCCAAAATACAGTTATAGCAAGACAGGTACGTACAAGGTTCATCTTGAGATAACAAACAGTGATGGCCTGCGAAGTGATGTAGTAGAAAATGTCCAGATTGTTCATCCTGCGATACTATTTGGAATTGATGGGTGTAAATTCAACCGTGTGGTACGTAAGTTTGGCCAGCCTAAACAGTCTGTTATTAAAAGTGGAACGTTGACACAAGCACACCAATATGGCAGTGATTGGCTTTTGGTCAAACAGAATAAAGTAGAGTGTCGAATAAAAGGGAGTGCCTTTAAGACGAACCTGATGGGAAATCCTAAAAACTGCCACTGGTATGAAAAACATGCAATATCGGCGATGTATGTACTTGGTCAGTAAAGCCATATATACACTATTATAGAGATTGTACGTACTTTTGTGTACAATAGAAGGTCTAATAATAATAGTGATGTATTTAAAAGGTTAATATTGAAATATTTTAGTGTGGTAAGTGTTCTCTTTTTATTGCTATTAACAGGGTGTAACGTAGAATTTGTATCAAGAACAGATAACTCAAAAATCTATGCTTCTAGTTTATCTTGCGGTGAAGAAAACGAGCAGACACAAGCCGATGCTGTTAATGAACTGATAAAAAACTATCCTTTGATCGCGGAAGATCTTAAACAGTATGTCAAGGTCGATAAAACTGACTCTAACGGCACGGTATGTTACGATGCCATTGTGACAAAGAGAGGATGGGATCGGTATATCAGAGCGTTTAAGAGCAGACAAGAAGAGATCATTCAGTACGCAGATAAACATGAGAAGATATTTGAATACAACGATAAAGATATACTTATCAAAACAATGTTAACGGAACGCCGACGGTTTAACAGCAAGCTAGAAAGCGCGAAAAAGCTTGCTCCTATGGATATTGAACCCTTCTTGGTTGATTACAAAAGTCTGAAAGAGTCTATCAATGTTCTTCCTTCTGTGAAGATAAAAGTGCGTCCGTGTAATAAAAACAGAAATTACAACTGTGAAGTTGCGTTTTTTGCTGAGACTAAAGATGAGTCACAAAACCTAATCTATGCGTGGGACTTTGGCGAAGGTTCCAAGTCTGAAAAGAGAGATCCGACACATCGTTATCAGTCAGAAGGGAGTTACAGTGTCTCGCTTCAAGTTACAGATGAATCAGGTTTGAGTACTTATCGCACCAAAGAGATCTTAGTGACCAAAAGCAAAGTCAGTCAAAAAGCAGATGACAAAAAGAGCTTGAAAGCCTATTTTATACTCCATGAAAAGTCGTATACTGTGAATGAAGAAGCTGACTTTGATAACCGCTCACAAAGTAGTGACAGTGAGATAGTGAGCTATTTATGGATGTTTGGTGACGGTGAAGAATCTACCGTTCGTAACCCTAAACACCGTTACAAAGAAGCAGGGAAGTATGTTGTCAAGTACAAGATGTGCAGTGCTGATAATGCTTGTGCCTATGCCTCAACCAGTGTCAAGATTGTAGCAGAGTCTAAAAAAGCGAAACCTGCAGTGAAAACAGCTGTTGTAAAAGAACAAAAACGTCCTGCAATTGATGCAAAAGCGGGTGAAGATATTCAAGCCTATATTGCAAGTCATGGCCAACCGTCAAAAAAGATCGTTGAGAAAAAAGGAACGACTAAAGCCTACAAATTTGGCACTGTCTGGTTACTTGTAAAATATGACAAAGTAGTATGTGCAGTACAAGAGGAGGGCTTTAAAACGACGTTAATGGGTCAGCCTAAAAAGTGTAACTGGCATAAGCGGTATGCTAAAGATTACATGGTGGAGTTACAATAGGGCACCCCGAAAAAAATAAAAGTAGTGTATCCTACTTGCTAGGCAGGAGACAAAATGAAGAGCTATTAGCGGTAAAGGTACTCTGCGATGATCTTCATCTCTTCATCTGTGACGGTCTCTCTCATAGAGGGCATTAGACCAAAATACTCTTTAGTTGCTTCTGGAAAGAGCATCTTCTCTTCAGATGGATCCATTGTATAGTCGATGATAAAGGCGATACCGTCTTCTTCTGTTTTAAAATGGTTTTTGACTTTTTTCATCACACCCCACATTGGAGGTGCACCCATCTTTCCATCTTTTAGTTTTGCTGAACTTGATGAGGTCATATGGCAAGAGGTACACTTCTCTTCAGAAAGTTGAGCCCCCACTTTTGAAGCAGTTAGTAGTGTCGTTGCACTTAAGAGCAACATGATCAACCATCTCTTTTTCATTGGAGTTCCTTATATTATTCTCAATTATTTATATAATAACACTGACTTATTGACAATAGACTTAACATATGTATTAAGGCAAAAAAGTCTATAACCGGTGATATTAGTTTGATAAGAAGTGAGTGTAAGAAAGCTCTCTACTTAAAAAGCTTTCTTTTTGTGATAATCTCATCTTGAAACTGTAAAAAAGCGGAACGCGAGGCGATCTCAACTGCATAGGCCGGGTTGTCTTGGTAGCGTCCGAAATTTGCGACGCCTTTACCTTGAGCGTAAGTAGTGAAAAGTTCTTTGTTATCAGCATGCAACACCTGTACTTTTAAGATAAAATTGAACTTTGTGGGCTGCCAGTCAACATTCGAGTTTGAAAAAGACATAGTCTCAATGGTGGGGACAAAGATGAATTGGATGTTGTATTGTTCTATTTTCGCATCATTAAGTGAGTCGATCTTATAGACCTCAGTAAAGACATTGTCCAATACCTTTTTAAAAGAGAGTTCAGTGTCTTTGTACGGAGTGTATCTAAGATCGTCACTATTTCCACCGGGAGTGATGACACTCTGTGTATAGAGCTCAGTCGGAATGTAGTAGGCGACTGTTCGGTGTATGGTGACAGGGCGTGTCTTTTTGATCTTGGAGAGTTCAGGAGCTACAGAGATGTCGTGAACACAAGCACTCATTAACAGTAGTGTAAAAAGTGCTAAAAGTAACTTCAGCATCTACTTCTCTTTTAAAAAGATCTCTTTAGCGCGTTCAAGATCTTCTTTGGTGTCAATACCAAAGCCGGTACTGGTAACTTTGACCATAGAGATCTTGTTGCCATGGTAGATAGCACGCAGCTGTTCAAGCTTTTCAATATCTTCGATAGGCGCGTCGTCGAGTGAACAGAACGCGTGCAGGCTCTTTTTAGTAAAACCATAGATACCGATATGGCCGAAGTAGGTGGCAGCACCGCTTCGGTTGTAAGGGATTTGTGAACGTGAGAAGTAGATGGCATTATGATCAGCATCCATAACGACCTTAACAAGGTTTGGATCTTCTGCTGCTTCGGAATTAATGGCATTGTAGCAGCTGCCCATAATAAAATCACGACCGTCTTCTTTGAGCGCATTTAGGCGCTCAATCAAAGAGGTGAGTACCTCAGGTTCGATAAAAGGCTCATCGGCTTGGATATTGATGACCAACTCACTGTCGTCGATGTCAAGGAGTTGGGCACACTCGTTAATGCGGTCGGTTCCGCTTTTGTGGGTCGTTGAGGTCAGCATGGCTTTGATGCCGTGACTTTTACACACCTCGATGATCTTCTCATCATCTGCAGCGACGACAACATCGTCAAGGTGCATGACCTGTTTTGCTGTACGCACGACCATTGGCAGACCGCCGATATCTGCTAAGACTTTGTTAGGAAAACGTGTTGATGCCATACGTGCCGGAATAATGATCATAGATTGCCTTGTGTTCACACTTGTGAGGTATAATTTGAGTAATTATAACATAGGCTTAATAAGCTGTAACAGAGGAGAGTAAATGCTGTTTTATCAGCCTGAAAGCGGTTATCGTTACAACAGTGATTCTCTCTTCTTGTATGATTTTATCTCTTCGTTCAAACCACGTGGGCGTATGCTTGATGTCGGTGCCGGAAGCGGTGTGGTGGGTCTTTTAGTGGCTCGTGATAATCCAAAGGTCCATCTCGAAGCGGTTGAGAAACAAGATGCCTTTGTCTTTTTGGCAACAAAAAATGCGGCTGTCAACAAGATACCGTATAGACTGCATCAAACAGACTTCCTGGAATATGATGACAGCGTAGGTTTTGAATACATCGTCTCCAATCCACCCTTCTACCATGAAGGTGCAGCCCGGAGTGAAGATGAGATGATCCACACCGCGCGTTACAACATCCACCTTCCAATCGAGAAGTTTGTGCAAAAAGCAGCCTCACTTTTACGTTCGCAAGGGCATTTTATATTCTGTTACGATGCACAGCAGTTTGGACTCTTGTGTGCGGCTTTGGACAACGCGAAATTAAGAGTTGTTGATGTACAATTCGTCCACTCTAAACGTGATAGAAAGGCCTCCCTGGTGATGGTCCATGCACGTAAAAACTCAAAATCTTTAATGAAGGTGTGGCCGCCTTTTTTCGCTTTTGACGGGGAGACATATTCCAACGAGGCGGCAGCTATCTATTCTAAAGCGAGGACACATACATTACGATGTCAGATTTAATGCACCAAGATGGCTTTGATTATGCTTTTGCTCCATCGGCTTGTGATAGCTGTGAGGGACGTTGCTGTACTGGAGAGAGTGGTAACATCTATGTCTCACCCCAAGAGATCGCTGCGCTTGCATCGCATCTAAAGATGGATGAGAATCTGTTTCGTTCAACCTACCTGCTTAAAAGAGGGTATAGACTCTCGCTCAAAGAGCATATTGTAGGCGTCTCACATGACTGCATTTTTTTCGATCGAAAAGCAGGTGGCTGCGGTGTATATGAGGCGCGGCCGATGCAGTGTCGAACCTTTCCTTTTTGGGACTATTTCAAAACCAATCTAGGTGAATTAAAACGTGAATGTCCAGGAGTAATTGATGTATAAAATACTGTTCTCTTCATTTTTAGCTTTTATTATTCTTAGCGGCTGTTCCACGCACTCCCCTTCAGAGACGACAGTAAAGCAACAAGAAGAGCCGATGTACGTTGATGAAAACACATTGATCCTCTTTGCACTCGATGCACAAAATCGCAACAACAGTGCCGAAGCGGTGGGCTATTATGACCTTTTATACAAGAGGACAGAAGAGAAGATCTACCAAGACCACGCTATGAGTGCCTTGATGAAGGGTCGCTACTACAATGATGTTGTTGCACGTCTTAACGATAGACGTCAAAATGGTGAAGAGCTCTCAGAAGAGAGTCTGCGTTATCTCATCGTCGCTCTATTAGCTAAAAAAGATATTGCCACTGCAAAAAAAGAGGCTCTCGGGTTAGTTGAAAAAAGTCCGACGGAACAGAATTATTTTATGTTGGCGGAAGTCTATCTTGCGGAAAAAGATTATATTAAAGCCTTGGCAACGCTTGAAGAGGCCTATCAGCTTAACTATTCAGAGAAGGCGCTTGACAAGATCGCTGTAATCATCTATACCAACATGAATAGCCCTTATCAGGCGATAGCCCGAATTGAAGAGCACAGTAGAAATCTTGGTTATTCTCTTATTTTAACGAAACGTTTAGTCGCATTTTATGGTGATCAGCGAGATGAAGCGGGGCTGTTGAAAAGCTACCCTCATCTGTATGAACTGGAACCGACAGAGTATAATGCTGACGTATTGATACAGCTTTATTGGAATGCAGAAAAAGTACCGCAACTGAGACAGTTTTTAGAGCGTACGAATACAAATGATGAGTTGTTGTTAAAGATATATACCAGTGAGAAAGTTTACTCCAAAGCGATCCTGCTCTCTCAAAAGCTGTATGAAGAGACGGGAGAGATTGACTATCTTGGTCAAAAAGCGATCTACCAGTACGAAGCCGCTAAAAATAGAGATAAAAAACTTTTGGACAGTGTGATCAGTGATCTTACAAAGGTAGTAGAAGTCAAGGAAATAGGGTACTACTTGAACTATCTTGGCTACTGCATGATCGAATACGACCGTGATATCGAAGCGGGGATCGGCTATGTCAAAAGAGCTTTGGCGATCGAGCCGGATTCGGGCTATTTTATCGATTCGCTGGCTTGGGGATATTATAAACAGGGTGAGTGCTCTAAAGCTGATGAACTGATGCAGCGGGTGGTTGAACTGCTTGGTGCAGACGATCCAGAGGTCAAAGCGCACCTCAAAGCAATTAATAAGTGTATAAAAAGGAAAAATATAAAATGATATTAGATGAGATTATTGCCAAGACAAAAGAGGATTTAGCCATTCGCGAAAAAGAGTTTTCGATGGAGTGGTTGGGGCGTTCACTTGCGTTTAATGCACGTGCACCGCGTGATGTTATTCCCTATTTGAAGTCAACAGAAGAGGACAAATACCGCATTATCACCGAGGTGAAAAAGGCGAGTCCCTCCAAGGGTGTTATTCGTGAAGACTTTGATCCTCTGGCAATCGGTCAAGCCTATGAGCGTGGTGGAGCAAGTGCGATCTCTGTCTTAACCGAGCCACACTATTTTCAAGGAAATCTTGAATATCTTTCGGGTCTTCGCCGTTATGTCAGTATCCCACTGCTTCGTAAAGATTTCATCGTCTCTGAGTATCAACTTCTTGAGGCCTTAGTTCATGGAGCAGACTTTGTACTTCTTATCGCAGCGGCACTCTCTCGTAAAGAGCTAAAACACCTGCTTAACTATACACGTCACCTAGGTATGGAAGCACTGGTAGAGGTGCATGACAAATCTGACCTCACAAAAGCGATCTTTGCGGGTGCAGACATTATCGGTATCAACCACCGTAACCTTCAGACCTTTGAGATGAACATGAACCTCTCTTATGAGTTGATCCCGCTTATTCCAAACGGTAAGATCATTGTTGCAGAGAGCGGTATCTATGAACATGGTCAACTTGAAGATCTTAACAAAGCGGGCGTTGATGCCTTCTTGGTCGGTGAATCATTGATGCGTCAAGATGATGTTGAGAGCGCCGTGCGTTGCTTGAAAACAGGTGTGTGTTAATGAGACACTTACTTCTACCTCTCTTAACACTTCTTGTCATAACAGGCTGTTCATCTTCGCCAAAAGAGGAGCCGACACCTGAAAATGTCCATGTAAGTTCATCACCTCATATGGATTTTAGTGCAGAAGAAGATAGCAGTACCTTAGTTGTACCGACTTACTTTGCAGATGGCATGGCAGACAAAGATCATGATGGCATCGAAGATGGAAAAGATCAGTGTTCAGATACCCCTATCGGCGTAAAAGTCGATGCAAATGGTTGCGCCTTTGATCGTGATCAAGATGGTATCAAAGACTATGAAGATGAGTGTCCAAACTCTATGGCACACGCTAAGGTCAAAGCGGATGGCTGTGCAGACTTTGTCTCATTTAAACTCTACTATGCGCCTCGTGTGAATGAGATAACACCGAAGTCGATGTCATTACTTGAAAAAGCGGTAGGCTTCTTGAAAGAGCACCCTGAGTACAAGGTTAAGATCACTGGTCACACAGACAACATCGGAGAAGATGATTACAACTTGAAACTTTCAAAAGATCGTGCTGCAGATGTCTTAAAACTCTTTAACCGCAAAGGGATCAACTTTAACCGTTTAGAGGCAACAGGCAAGGGTGAAGCAGAGCCGATCGAGACTAACGACACTGATGAAGGTCGTGCCCTTAACCGCCGTATAGAAGTCGAACTCTACCAATAAGAGCCACGGCTCTTTTTAGCGGTACCCTTAAACTATTTTCCACACTTTTTTTATCAGTTCTATCCCTTTTTGTAGTGTTATAATGAAGCTAAACCCTGCAAGGATTCAGCATGAAAATAGCTCTCACAGGTGCCAGCGGATTTGTTGGTCTGGCACTGCAATCGCGTTATCCACAAAATGTCATTATCGATCGTCATGATGACGAGACGGCGATACTCCAAAAACTTGAGGGTGTCGACGTTGTCATCAATCTTGCGGGAGCACCTATCATCAAACGCTGGAGCGACCCGTACAAAAAAGTGCTCTTAAACAGCCGTATCGAGACGACCAAACATTTAGTCCGAGCTGTCAACAAAAGCAGTGTCACACACTTTATCTCTACCTCTGCTATCGGTATCTATCCGGACGATTGTCAATGTGATGAAGAGTGCAAGGAGCTAGCCGATGACTTTTTGGGCCGATTGGCGCAACAGTGGGAGGCAGAAGCGAAACAGTGTTCTAAACCGACGACCATACTGCGTTTTGGTGTGGTTTTAGGTAAAGAGGGCGGCGCTTTAAAACAGATGCTTACGCCATTCAGACTTGGACTCGGCGGTATCATCGACAGCGGTACAATGATGACCAGCTGGATAGCCATAGATGACCTGCTCTCTATCTATGATTTTATAATCAATAAACAAGAAGAGGGGACTTTTAACGCGGTAGCACCTCACCCTGTAAGTAACTATCATCTTACCAAAGCACTCGGTACGGTACTCCGTCGGCCGACCGTGTTACCTATTCCAGAGTTTGTGCTGCGTCTGATGTATGGTGAAGCCGCTACGGTATTGACCGCTTCTAAAGAGATATACCCTAAGGCATTGGAAGAGGCAGGTTTTGTGTTTAAATACCGCGAGATAGAGTCCGCACTACAGGCTATAGTGCAGTAGTTATAAGACTAATCCAGAAACTGCTTGAAGAAACTTTCTCAGATAGTCGTAAGTAAGCTAATGCCTTAATGAGCGGCGGCTGGAATCCGTCACGATTAATTGCTTGTTACTTTTGAGTACACGTCTTGTGTCTACATTAGCTCATAGGTATGAGAATAGACCCCAAATGTTATTTTAACCCCATAAATTCTAATGTTCTTTGCTTGGTATATGAATGAAAGGGATTCCATCGTTGTCTAAGCAGCGAAGATGCTGATGTTTGTAAAACAGAAGTCTCTCCATAGACAGCCAAGTGCCCTAGTTGTATTCCTGGGCTTTTTGGTGCTTTGTTGTCTCCATATAGAGGGTCATCACTGTTTATAGGCATGGCTAAGTGTGAGAGTGAATAAAGATATTTAGGCCAATGTAAATAAAGATTTTTTGTCTGATGGTCCGTGATCTGCATGAGCGTTCCATCTGGTGAGTCTATATTGCTGATCAAGTCAAATGTATAGTGTGTGCTTTTAGGAGTCTCACGCAGTTTTTGTAAGGTGTTGGCAACGTTTTGTTTGACAAGATGATTACTGCTAAAGTCATGGTTGATGTCGAACAGAGCAAGCGTGTGAGCCCCTTTAGGAAGACGCTCATAAAGATCATTGAGGGTAGCTTGAATATTGACAGTAGAATCTACGATAGACGCAAAACTTAAAATAGGCGGAAATGGTTTGAGGGGCTTAGTGCTTGTTGCATAAGCATTTAGCTGTTCTTGCACTTCGTTGCAAAGACGATAGACCTGATCACCTGCATTGACAGCGAACGAACCATATTTGAAAGGGTCGAATTCAGAAGCAAGCGCATTCCATTCAAGTTTAGTCAAGCCCAAAAGATGACCTAAACGGCTTTGCCATACAGCTAATGGGGCCGCTTTGCTGACGCCTACGGCCGGAGAATAAAAGATGAGGCCGGATGGTAGAGTCAATGTTGGGTCATTGAGTGCAGAGAGTGTATAATTTAGGGCTAAAGGCGCCCCTGTAGAATAGCCCATGATGTGTACGGGTTTGTCGCCCACTTTTTGAGTTAAACGATCCATACCTATCTTGACAACGGCTGCCATCTCTTGCCATTTTAGCTCAATGAGACCGGAGGGGACGGTACCATGTCCGGGCATTCGCATAGCGACAACCCAAACGCCTTGTTTTTGTAAGTACTCTGCTTGTGCATGAAGACTGTATGGTGAGTCAGACATACCATGGATAAGAAGTACGCCCATCTTTGGGTTATGGACAGGTAGCTCAAAGCTTCTGTTCCAGGCTTTGTCCCAACGTTTTGGGTCAGACAAACTGTTGTTAGTATAACGATTGATACGGCTTTGTTCGCTCGGCAACACCTTCACATATATTTCGCTCTCTAACTCATTAAAGAGACGTTCTTCTAAAGCAAGATAAGTGTCAAAATCTTTAATGTCTGAGTCTGTAGTAAACTCATTTTGAAGTATGGTGGTGTGCCATGTAGAAAGTGAAGGAAGCGAGTTCATATAGAGTGTAAAAGCTAGGATACCTACGAGTAATAGACCTATAAATGCGAGCCAGAGTATACGAGAAGCTTTACTCATGAACCACCAAGGAACTTTAACCCAATAACTTTCTAATATACGCATAAATATGACCTTTCAGGTAATTCTATCCTAATCTCATTTTTAGATCACATTTTGGTTCTTGATAAAGTAAATTTATTTTTGCAAAAACTACAAAGAAGAAGTATATATTTTAGATGGTGAAGCAGTAATGGATATGAGGTCAAGACCTCATATTAGGTTTATGAAAGAAGTGCTTTTGCACACTCGTTGATGCGCTTGCCGTCTGCGATGCCGTTTAGCTCTTTAGAGGCCATTCCCATCACTTTGCCGATATCTTTCATCGACTCTGCACCGACTTTGGCGATGATCGCTTGGATACGTGCTTCAAGCTCCGCGTCGTCAAGCTGTTTTGGAAGGTAGACTTCGTAGATAGCGATCTCTGCCATCTCTTTTTCATAAAGGTCATCACGGCCTGCATCTTTGAACTGGCTTGCAGCATCTAGACGTTGTTTGACCTGCTTTTGGATGATCTTAATCACACCAGCATCATCAAGTTCAATGCGCTCATCGACTTCGATCTGTTTGAATGCAGAAGTTAGCAGTCTCAGGGCGTCGCGACGCTCAGTGTCTTTGGCTTTCATCGCCTCTTTGATCTCGTTTTGGATCTGTTCTTTTAATGACATAAATTTCCTTTTATAATAGGTAGATAGATAACAATGACGTAATGCTAATTCATTGCGTCATTATAGTGAAGTGTGGTTGAACCGCACGTGAAAGTGGTTTAGAAAATATTTTTGAGTAAAGTGGAGGTGTAAAGAGGGTGCAGTGTAAAAAATGAGCACAGCTCACTGTGCGTGAGCCTGACGCTGAGTCAAACCCAGTGTTAATGTGAGAATCGTTAAGAAAAAGCCAACTGCTTGGCTTTTTTAGATTTGGAACCAAAAGTGATGTTCAAAGAACCGCTGAAGGCTGAAATGGGGAGCTTGGCTCGCCGCAGTGTGCTAATTAATAGTTCACCGCAACTTTATAGGTTGGGTCGTTCTCTTCGAAAGTACAGTGCGGACCGGCACGTTTCATCAGTTTTTTACAATCAGCACTAAGATGACGAAGGGTGAGGTTTTTGCCTGCATCTTCGTATTTTTTGGTGATAGAGTCGATTGCTTCCACACCGGAAGCGTCCATAACACGGGCATTTTTAAAGTCGATCACAACACGTGGCGGGTCTTGGTCGATGTTGAATGTATCCATGAAACTGGTAACCGAACCAAAGAAGAGAGGACCGTCTAGTTCATAGACTTTGGTACCATCGGCTTCGACACTGTCGCGTGAGAAGATACGTGCATGTTTCCATGCAAAGACAAGCGCTGAGATGATCACACCTGAGATGACGGCGATCGCAAGGTCAGCGAAGATAGTGATGACGGTAACAACAACCATAACAAAGGCGTCACTTTTGGGCATATATTTAAGATGGCTGCCGCTGCTCCATTCAAAGGTACCGATACTCACCATAAACATGATTCCGACAAGAACAGCAACCGGAATGATGTTAAGCAGGTCAGTCAGTGTCGCGACCAGCATCATTAGACCGATAGCGGCTGTGATACCTGAAAGACGACCTAGACCGCCTGATGTGTAGTTGATGATAGACTGACCGATCATGGCACACCCCGGCATACCGCCAAAAAGACCACAAGCGATGTTACCGCTGCCTTGAGCGATACACTCTTTGTTTCCTGAACCGCGCGTTTGACTCATCTCGTCAAGTACTGAGAGGGTAAGAAGTGACTCGATAAGACCGACAAGAGCAACAATAACAGCATAGGGGAGAACCATAATAAGTGCATCAAGACTGAGTATGGTGTCGGGGATATGAAAAGAGGGGAGGTGCCCTTTAAACTGGCTAAGATCTGTCAGGTTACCGACAGTAATAGTGTTGATACCTGTGTAATAGACAAGTACCGTCAGGGCGATGATGGCGATCAGACCGGCGGGAATCGCCTTGGTGAACTTTGGTAAAAAGTACATGATCATCATCGTCGCAAGCACTAAGATGTACATCTCGACACCTTGACCATCAAAGAACTTGAACTGTGCCATAGCGATAACAATAGCAAGACCGTTGACAAAACCGTACATGGCCGGTTGCGGTACCAGACGGATGAACTTACCCAGCTTAAGCAAACCGGCCGAGATCTGCAGCAGACCGGCGACAATGGCGGTTAGGGTGATGTACTGAAGTATGCCAAAGGCGAGTTCATCACCTGAGACACCTTGCGCACTCAACATCGCATTGACTTGAAGGCTAAGACCGACAAGAACAACGGCAACAGCGCCGGTAGCACCTGAGATCATACCCGGTTTTCCACCGATGATAGCGGTCATAAGACCTAAGATAAAGGCAGTGTACAGACCGACAATCGGGCTGACATCAGCGATGAATGAGAAAGCGATCGCTTCAGGGACGAGGGCAACGGCAACGACAAGTCCCGAGAGGATGTCGTTTTTGATATTTTTAGAGGAGTAGTTAGAGATATTGAACAAAATTAACCTTGTAGTGAATCGAGTTGATCGATGATTTTTTGCTGTTTTGTCTGTGCATCAGACAGTGCTTCTTTGTTCTGTACAATCACCTCTTCTGGTGCATTGGCAACAAAACGCTCATTAGAGAGCATCCCGTTAAGTTTGGCTATCTCTTTTTCCAGTTTTTCACTCTGCTTGCTCAGACGGGCGATGATCGGTGCAAGATCGATCGAGCCTGTCGGGATGTAGACCTCGACATATTCACTGATGTCACTGACAGAGTTTTCTACCTTAGTGTCTGTAAACTTCAGCTCTTCGACTTTTGCAAGGCGGGCAATAAACGGTCCCATAAGATCTTTAGCATCAAGGTCAGTTTTGACATACGCTTCAGCGATCTTCTGGTTACCCATGTCAACCAAGGTCTTAGCACGACGTACTGCTACAATAGAGTCCATGATGATCTCAAACTGCTTCTCGATCTCTAGATCACGTTCACCACTCACAGGGTAGCTCTGGATCATAATCGAAGAACCATCTTCCAGTGATGTTCCTGAGAGACTATGGTAGAGATACTCAGTCATAAACGGCATAAACGGGTGAAGCAGTTTCATCGACTCTTTAAAGATAGCGCCAAGTTCACCGACACTCTCTTTAGAGACTTTAGAGAGCTCTATTCCCCAGTCACAGAACTCATTCCATAAGAAACGGTAGAGTGTAGTAGCCGCATCATTAAAGCGGTATTCATCAATGAACTCACGCGTCTCAGAGACAGCCACATTGTAACGGCTAAGCATGTAACGACCAAGCGGCGTCGTAACTTTAATGTTCTCAAGGTCATCAAACGTCTCTACATTCATCTGCAGGAACTTTGATGCGTTGTAAAGCTTGTTGGTAAAGTTACGGCTCTGCTCAAGTTTCTCTTGGCTCATACGGATGTCACGACCTTGTGCAGCCGAGATCGCAAGCGTAAACCGCAGTGCATCAGCACTGTATTTTTCGATCATATCAAGCGGGTCGATAACATTACCTTTAGACTTTGACATCTTCTGACCATGTTCATCACGAACCAGGGCGTGCAGGTAGATGTGGTTAAACGGCAGTTCCCCTCTGAATGTCTCACCCATCATCATCATTCTTGCAACCCAGAAGAAGAGAATGTCAAAACCGGTAATAAGCAGTGAGTTCGGGTAGAAGTCTTTCATATCCTGAGAGCTAAAAGTCTTGTCCATCTCTGTGTCGCCGTTGCCCCAACCAAGTGTTGAAAATGGCCATAGCGCAGAAGAGAACCATGTGTCAAGAACATCTGGGTCTTGTGCAAAGTTTTTACTTGCACATTTTGGACATGCGTGAGGCTCATCCTCTTGAGAAGCCCACTCGTGACCACACTCATCACAGTAAAAGACCGGGATACGGTGTCCCCACCAGAGCTGACGAGAGATACACCAGTCACGAAGGTCGCCCATCCAAGCGTTGTAAGAGTTGATCCAGTGTGGCGGGAAGAACTCTGCTTCGCCCGCATTAGTCTTCTCTATAGACTTTTTAGCCACTTCAGAACGGACAAACCACTGTCTGGAGATATAAGGTTCAACGATGTTTTTACAGCGGTAGCAGTGACCGACCTGGTGAACATGGTCTTCGACTTTCTCTATAAAACCCTCTTCTTTAAGACGTTGAACGATGATGCCACGGGCTTCCATGCGCTCAAGCCCTTTAAATTCACCGGCATAATCATTCAATATACCTTTTTCATCAAAGACCGTGATGAACTCAAGGTCGTGACGTTTACCGACCTCGTAGTCATTTTGATCGTGAGCAGGTGTAACTTTAACAATACCCGTACCAAAATCCATATCAACGTGCTCGTCCGCAATAACTGTGATCTCACGCTCAAGAAGCGGCAGTTTGACTTTTTTGCCGACAAGCTCTTTATAACGTGCATCATCTGGGTGAACCATAACAGCGGTGTCACCAAAATAGGTCTCGGGACGTGTTGTTGCGACTGTAATATGACCTGAACCATCTGCCATTGGGTATCGCATGTGGTAGAAGTGCCCTTGATGCTCTTCGTGTTCGACTTCGATGTCAGAGAGTGCACCGTCATGGGTACACCAGTTGACCATGTAGTTCCCGCGTACAATGAGACCTTCATTGTAGAGGTGAACAAAAGACTCTTTAACCGAGTTTTTCAGTCCCTCATCCATCGTAAAACGTTCACGGCTCCAGGCAGGTGAGACACCCATCTTACGAAGTTGACCGACCATAATGCCGCCAGACTCCTCTTTCCACGACCAAACGCGCTCAAGGAACTTCTCACGACCAAGCTCCTCTTTTGTTGTCCCTTCAGCAAGTAGCTGTTTTTCAACAACGTTTTGTGTTGCGATACCTGCATGGTCCGTTCCCGGCTGCCAAAGTGTCTTGTACCCGTCCATACGTTTGTAACGGGTGATGATATCTTGAAGTGTAAAAGTCAGCGCGTGACCAATATGGAGGCGGCCTGTAACATTAGGTGGCGGCATCATGATCGAAAAGTTTTTATCTTTTTGTTGAATAGCTTTGTTGCCATCTACTTCAAAATAACCGCGATCTTCCCATATCTTGTAATAGTTGTCTTCAATTACATCCGGATCATAGGTTGTAGCTACTTTTTTTGTCTCTTCTGCCATCGACGTAAGCCTTTATAAATATTAGGGCACCTCTAAAGACCCTAGTCAGTCTTAGAGGTGCCCTTTAGTGAAAAATTTAGGCGAATTATAGCCAACAAGAGGTAAGATTCGACTAAATGATTATCTATCTAAACCCACCTATTTTATCTTGTTACTTTGGGATATCTATACACTGCAGTTAAGGAATATTTTTGCCACTTTCACGTTTAAATGATGACCAATATAAAGCGGCAACAGCACCTTATGGTGAAAACCTCATTATTGCATCTGCAGGAACCGGCAAAACGTCGACAATTGTTGGTCGAATAGGACATTTATTAGGCAACGGTGTCAAACCAGAAGAGATACTGCTACTCACCTTTACCAATAAAGCAGCGGCTGAAATGGTGGAACGTGTTGCGCAGTACTTTGGTAAGCAGACGGCAGGCAAGATCGATGCCGGTACCTTCCATGCTATTAGCTATCGCTGGTTAAAACGCTTTAACGGTAAGGTGGTTCTCAAACAACAGAGAGAGTTAAAGACGCTCTTTCGCAGTGTCTTTGAGAAACGTTCCTTTTCGCATCTAAGTACAGAGAGTGAACCTTATGGGGCGAACTATCTCTATGATCTCTACTCCTTTTTTCAAAACACAGAGATGAGTGAGGATTTTGAGACCTGGATCACCAAAAAACAGCCGGAGCATCGTATCTATGCCATGATCTATGCAGATGTGGTGGATGAGTTTGAAGAGCTCAAGCTTAAGTATGGTTTTCTAAACTTCAACGATCTGCTTATTCAGATGCGAAATATCGCTAAAGAGAAAACCTTAGGGTATAAAGAGGTCCTGATCGACGAGTATCAGGATACGAATGCACTGCAAGGCTCTTTAGTTGAGGCGATGAAGCCGCCCTCACTCTTTTGCGTAGGGGACTATGACCAGAGTATCTATGCATTTAATGGGGCCGATATCGGGATTATTGGCTCATTTACAACAAAGTTTGAAAAAGCTGAGGTTCATACTCTTCGTAAAAACTACCGCTCAACGGTGCCGATTCTCTCTCTTGCCAATAGAGTGATCTCCCATAATGAACGCATCTACCCTAAAGAGCTAGAGGTGACACGCCAAGAAGAGGCACAAGCACCTAAGTTATTGGTTTATGATGAACTTTTCGATCAATACCATGCAATCACCGAGATGATCAAAGCCTCTTCCACTGACAGAGAAGATATAGCCGTTATCTTTCGCAACAACTCTACAGCAGATGGCATAGAAGCGGCCATGAGAGAGCAGGGTGTTGCATGTCGAAGACGTGGGGGGACAAGCTTCTTTGATGCTAAAGAGATCAAAGCCATACTTGACATCTATACTTTGATGGTCAATGAAAACGACATGATGGCCTTTATACACTTGTTTGAATTTGCAAAAGGGGTAGGCAGTGCTATCGCAAAAGAGTTGTTTATTGCGCTCCAATATGTCGGTTCTGGATCACTTCTGTATGGTGTTTTCTCTCCCGATACAAGTATCAGTAACCCATTTGAAAAACGTAAATTAAACCAACAGTTGGGTCTCTTTGATGATTTTCTTGAACTAGGCTCTGCTGGACGTTTTGGTTCTTTAGGCTTTGATGCGAAGTTTTTAAAAAATCCCGTACTTAAACATCCTAAACTGACCAAAGATGGAGCAAAATTCCTTTATAACTTTACACAGTTACTGCGTTCTATCCATGGTCTGAAACAGCCAAAGAGTATCGTCAGTAAGATCCGTACTTCAGATTTTTATCATGGTATTGTGGATGTGTTGAGTTCAAAACGGGCAGTACAGGCTGATGGAACCGTTGATGAACGTCTTAAAAAAGAGTCGACTGAACGTATTCATAACAAGTCCCAGATACTGGTGGAGCTAACACGACCCTATAGTGAACATGAACGTTTTTTAAATGCGATGATCCTTGGCTCACAAGACCTGACGCAAGGCGAGGGGGTCCATCTGTTAAGTATCCACGCCTCTAAAGGTCTGGAGTATAAAGAGGTCTATGTGATCGATCTTATGGACGGACGCTTTCCAAACCGTAAACTGATGACTCGAGGGGGAAGCCTAGATGAAGAGAGACGGCTCTTTTACGTCTCTGTAACACGGGCAAAAGATATTTTATACTTGAGTTTTGCCAAATATGACAAGATCAAAAAAAGTGATTTTGTTGCTTCGCAGTTTCTCTACGAAGCAGGACTGATGCAAGAAGATGAAGCGTATAAAAAGATGCTTGCTCGTGAAGAGAAGCGTAAAGAGAAAGAGGAAGCTTTAAAAGCTGAACAAGCGCTTTCAGACTAACGCAGACTACGCCATAATTAAAGATATTTTATAGGTCGATAATAAGAGAAGACAGCTTCTCTTATTAACCGAGAGCAGCCTCTCCGAGACTCCACATCGGTAAGAAAATACCAAGAGCAAGGAGCAAGACCATAGAACCAATGACAAATAGCATGATTGGTTCAATCGCTTCTTGTAGACCGTCAATGATAGCGTCAAATTTCATTTTGTAATACTCAGTTACTTTTTGAAGCATCGCATCAAGTGCACCAGATGATTCACCAGCTCTGATCATTTGTATGATCATATTCTCAAAGAGTCCAGTCTCCTCAAGCCCTTCATGCAGTGTGCTACCTCTTTCAACAGCCAGGCGTATCGTGGCCAATTTATCCTTCAATGGGAGGTTGTCTGTCATATTGATAGCTGTGTCAAGTGCTTCGGCAATAGGGATACCTGATCGAACCAGCTCTGAGAATACCAGCGTGAAACGGCTTAGTGTTGAATAGAGAACGATTCCTTTGATAAGGTATGTACGTAATAGAAGTTGATGAACCTTGTATTTGAAATCTCTATTGTTCTCAATCATATATTTGATAACAATGTAAAGTACCGCAATACCTGCTAAAACATAGAAACCATAATTGACTAAGGTCTTCGATAGAAACTGTAAAATGACCGTAGGTAGTGGCAGACCTGCTTTAAATTTTGAGAAGATCATTTCAAACTTAGGGACAACAAAGGTAAGCAAGATACTAAAAGCGACGGCCATCGCGATCATTACATTTCGCGGGTACGCCATCGCTTTTTTAAACTTAATCATATTTGCACGAATCTCTTCGAGCATATCAGCAAGATTGTATAACGCTTCAGCCATGTTACCTGTTTGTTCACCGAGATCGATCATCGCCAGGGTAAGACCGCCAAGTTGAGAACGGAAGTTGTCCATGGCTTTATAGAGACTTGAACCGGCATTGATGTCTTCACCACATTTGGTAAGGATCTCTTTCAAAGGTGGATCTTCAGTTGCCTCAGCTAGGTCTGAAAGTGCATCATGAACGGAAATACCGGCATTGGTCATAACGGCTAGTTGGCGGATAGCTGCGATATGTGCATCTGGTTTGAGCTTTTTCTTTTTAGAATTTTTAAAGATATTTGCCTTAAATTGGGCAAATTGCTCTTCCAGTGGTGCTGAACTCTCTTCCAGCTTGACCATGATGCCAGGGAATTTAACCTTGGCCATATAGTGTGCTTCTTTTTTACTCTCAGCGTAGAGTCTATGCTCAGTTTTTTTACCGCGAGCAAGTACGGTTGCTGTAAAATGTTTCATGATTTGACCACCCTTAAAATTTCTTCGATAGTTGAGACACCACTGACTACTTTTTTCATTCCGTTTGCGAACATTGGTTCAAACCCCTCTTTAAGTGCTTGTTCTATCATATCATCTTTTGAAGCACTTTGTGCAATCATACTTGAGAGTTCTTCGGAAATTGGTAAAACTTCGGAGATCATTTCACGACCCATATAACCGACCCCGTTACACTCACGGCAACCCTCTCCTTTATAAAAGACAGTGCCTTCTGGAAGATACTGTTTATATGGTTCGATCACTGATGCAGGCAAATCTTGCTCAACTTTACAATGCGGACAGATCTTGCGAATAAGACGCTGAGCCTGAATGGCAACTAAAGCACCACTGATCAAATAGGGCTCGATACCCATGTCGATCATACGTGGAATAGAGCTGATGGCATCATTGGTGTGCAGAGTTGAGATGACCAAGTGACCAGTCAAGGCTGCTTTAATCGCGATCTCTAGTGTCTCTTGGTCACGGATCTCACCGATCATGATCTTATCAGGATCCTGACGCAAGATAGAACGCAGTGCATCAGCGAAACTGAGCCCGACGCTGGCACGTACTTGTACCTGTTGAATTAGATTCATTCTATACTCAACAGGATCTTCTACCGTAATAACTTTCTCTTCAACACTACGAAGCTCATTAAGTGCACCATAGAGTGTTGTTGTTTTACCACTACCTGTTGGGCCGGTAACAAGGATAATACCGTAGGGTGTTTTAAGAGCAGTATGGAGCTTTTTATAACCTGCTTCATCCATACCGGCATCTTCAAGACGAATAAGGGCTTTCTCTTTATCAAGAACACGCATTACTATAGACTCACCGTACATAATTGGAAGGGTTGAAAAACGAAAATCGTACTCTCTACCCCCTACATCAGTCGAGAAACGACCATCTTGAGGTTTCCTTCGTTCAGCAATATCAAGATTTGCTAAGATTTTCAGACGTGATGCGAGAGGTGGGTAGATATCTTTGTCAAAGATAAAGACTTCAGAAAGTTTACCATCCACACGAGCACGTACGGTACAGTTGTTCTCAGTTGGTTCGATGTGAATATCACTCGCACGGTTTTTAATACAGGCTTTCAAGATGACATCAATCAGCTTGACAATTGATGAAGCTTGTGCTTGATCCTGCTTTTGGTCTGTACCGAGTGAGTTCAACTCATTTCGAATACTGACAACAAGCTCTTTAACACTGTCTTTAAGCTCAACTTTAAAGAGATAGGCTCGGATCTGTTTTTCTGTTGCTACGGCTATATCAAGTGGTTTACGTGGATAGAGTCTTTGTAACGCCTCTTGCGCTTCAATATTCAAAGGATCAATAAATGCAACAGTAACAGAAAGGTCATTCTCTTTAATAGGAATAGCGCCAAAGCGCTTCAATTGTGAGAGCGGAATTCTGTCGGTTAGCCTATAGTCCATGTCAATAGAGTCAAGATCAAGGAATTGAATCTCCATTACCTCTGCAAGGTGCTGCATGACAGACTGATCATTTAAAAAGTGGTACTGTTTGATAATTGAGACATCATAATGACCAGAACGAATCTGCTCAACAGTAAATCGCTTGACAAAATTAACTGATACTGCACCAACTTTAGTCAGTGTTTCTAGCAATGTGTCATCTTCAACACCAACACGATGTAGGCGTTCTATCTGCTCTTCAGAGATGTGACCTTGTGCTAACAGATCATGGGTAACTCTATCCATTTTTAATCCTACCAGTATATATGACGTTTAGTCATAATCTTATCATAATATTCTTCTATAATCATTGTTGGTGAAGAGCCACTTTTAGTCACAAAAAGACGGTAGCTTTTTTTAACATCCTTTGGGTCGGTGTAGTTGTAACGGCGTCTATCTTTAGAACCATTGTCATTAGAGTACAGATCAAAGACTGTTGAGAGAACATACTCTGTCGTTGGCAGCTTGATAGGTTTTAGGTCATATTGATCTGTAAGGGCATGCATTAGAAGCTTTTTTTGCATTAAGATAACAGAAAAATAAGCAGCATTTGCACGAGATTCAGGCGTTTTTTTCAAAGAAGTTATGGGCAGTGACAGTTTGTCAAGTTGATCAGCATTAAGACAGGAAAAAGCATAAAGAGAGATAAACTCTTCATCATTTTTATATTGTTGCAACAGTGCATCGCCAGATTTACAAGCCTCTTCGTATTTTGCATCTTGATAGAGTTTATACGTCTCTACTTTTGCATCAGCTTGTAGAAATAGTGGCGATAAAAAGAGTAGTAATATTAATTTATTCATTTGAAGTTTCCTTTTTGAATTTCATTGAGCAGGGTTTTCGCCTTGATAGAGCCAGACTTTTTGATATAAAGCTTTAGTTTACTGATAGCTTTATCACTTTTGCCTAACTTTACTAACGATTGAGAATAGAGAAGGACGCCATCTTCAATATTTGGGTTAAGATTGTATGTCTCTAGAGCATAAGTATAAGACTCTTTATAGTTGCCTTTCTCATAATACTTTTTGGCAACAAAAAGACTTAAAGCTGGGTTTTTGTTGTTGTTGAAGCGCTTGATCACACCTCTTAACTCCTCTTCGGATGTACTCTCATCACCAACTTGCACTAAGGCTTGCTGTGGTGCTTGTTTATAGACAATATTGCTTTTGTCTCCGATAATAATAGTTTGCGCAACATCATTTTTTTCTACCTGTTTTACTTCTGGTGTTACTACTGGTTTTACAACTTTTTTTTGAGATTTAACAGGTGCTTTTTTTACTTTTTTAGCTGTTTTTTTAGGCTTTGCAGTCGACTTTTTTTGTTTTGCAGGTTCTGGCGTTTTTACAACCTGTTTTTTCATAGGAACATCTGGTGTGGTAGCTGATGCAAGAATTTTTGCATTATTATAGTTGATGACATGATCTTCAAGGTTATAGATGAAATTAAAGGATGGAACTAGTACATTCTGTTCATCTACCTCTGGGACAAATACTGCCTGCACCGGTTTAATACTTTTGTTGACTTCGACTATAACTGGTATTTTAACAAGAACTTTTTCTTCTTTTATAAGCGATAAGACTGCTTCTGGATTCATCAAATACAAATACGAAGAGACACCAACAATAATTACAAAGATTAAGGATGTAATATAAAAGGGCAACATCTTTTTAAAGTGGTATATAGACCACTTCTTTTCTAACTCTAAGACATCAAACATCAATGAATCCTGTATGAATTGCTGCCATCTCTATTAATTTTACTGGCATCGTTTTGTGTGTAATTTTTACTGGATCATTTTCTTCATACCAACTGCATATATCAAAAAGCCCATAAAGAAATTTATTGGTATCACGATAGTTGCCTTTTGTAAACTGATGAATGCTCTTTACACTTCTATCGCTGAACATGTTGGCAAGATCAAAATAGTTTGCACGCAAGAGTTTCTTTTGGATATAGAGCGTTAATTCAGAAGCAGTGGCATTTTGTAACTCTTGGCTCTCCCAAATACGCGTTTTGAAATGTTCTTTGGCAATTAGGTCCTCTTTCTCCGTTTTATGAAGTGCAAAAATAAATTTGACTTTTCTGGAATCTGAAATTAGACGGATCTTCTCCATTAATGATTCAGAGTAGAGTTGTGCTTCGTCGAGAATGACAATGGGTGTGACCTCGACCACATAGTGGTTTGCAATCTCAATAAATTGTGTAAAGTTTAGTGGATCAGGCGTGTTAAAACGGAAGAGCTCATATGCCAAGACCTTAAAAAACTCGGTTTCATCTATAACGGGCGTCTGAATATAGACAACCTTCTGATTAGGTGAGAGTTCTTTATAGAGCTTGTTAAGCATCATGCTTTTTCCAGTTCCCGGTTTTCCGAAAACAAGAATCATTTTAAGAGGTTTTTGCATCGCCTCTTTAAGAGCATGGTAGATAGCCATACTGCGGTCTAACTGGACATAGTCTTTTGAATCGACAATATCCTGAAAAACCTCTTTGGAATTGCGAAAGGTCTTAGAGTTTTTCATCTGCCTCTTTGCTTTCAGGTGCAACTGCTGCATCTGCTATATCTTCAGTAACTTGTGCATCTTCTATGAACGTTGCTCTTAGACCTGCTTCTTCTTTTGTCATCGACGTGTAACCAAGCTCTGCAATCGTAAGCGTATTACCTTGATGCTTAATGATGTGTGGTTCTATAACTACAACGATCTCTTCAACTTGACGAATTTTCTCTTCATATTTGAAGAAATAACCTAGACCCGGAATATCACCTAATAGAGGCACTTTGTTGGTTTTGAAGTTTTCACGAGAACCGATAAGACCGCCTAAAATAATGCGGTTACCATCTTTAATGGTGACAACAGATGAGAGTTGACGACGGTCAAGGTCAGGCGGCATAGTACGGTTTTCCTGTGCTATCGTATCACTCTGGATTTGAACACGTGTCTGACTCAGTGATGGGTTGACTTTAATGGTAATGGTGTCATCATCACCGATCTCAGGCGTAATGTCTAAAAGCACACCGGCAAAGACGGAGTTGACCATGTCGTTTTGTGTTGTTGCAACAACACCACCGCCGGCACCTTGCTGGTTTTGTGACTGTTGGATCTTGTAAAAGTACTCTGTACCGACTGTGATTAGAGCAGGCTGGTTATTTAGAGTAAGGATCTTAGGATTAGAGAGTGCACGCACTTCTCCTTGTTCTTTCAAAAACTTAATAACCTCATTAATAGAACCACCGCCCGTAATTTGAACCAGGCCTGCTGTTCTACCAACCATATCAGTTATTTCAGAAATACTCCCTGTCGGCTCATATGTGCCTGACCATTTGCCATTAGTACTGACTGTATCTACAGCAATATTAAGGTTTTGAAGAGCATACAGTTGTGACCAGTCTATACCGGTAGATGACTTGTCATCAAAGATAACAGCCATAATATTGACATCGATAAGAACCTGTTTTTGAACCTTCTCTTGAAGCAGTTCCAAATAAGCATCAATACGTGCTTGTTGACGACCTGTTGCTGATATAGTGATCAGACCGGCATTTTTGTTGATGATAGGTGCCTCTGCTTGATAGGCATCTTCCGGGCGGTTAAGAACACGCTGCAGCTCAAGGTCTAACTCTTCCCAAAATTTGACTTCATCAGTATGCTCAATAGAGATACCTGACTTGTTCGCACCGCTACCGCCTTGCTGACCATTCGCTCCCGTACTACCACTAGCTCCACCAGAAGCACCCATCAAACCACCACCACCTTGACCGATCTGCGAAGATGTTGAACTAAGCATTACATCGGTTGAGCCTGAACTTTTACGTGAAGAGAGGATGTAGTCGATATTGTAGGTGATCGTCTTAAGATAAGAGATACGTAAAATGTCATTATCGATTGTAAAGTTGAGATTGTTCTCAGTGAGCAAGATCTCAAAAACTTCATCAATTGTAAGGTTCTTGATGTGGGTTTTGTTTAACTTTTTATCCATCAGCTTTTCAGTTTCGCTGTCAGCAACAACCAGACTATACTCACATGCAGATGTCAGTTGGTCAACATATTCACCAATAGTTGTCCCTTTGGCAGATGAGATACTGAAAAGTTCGTAGGTACAGTCAGCCTGCATAGATGCTGCTAAGAGTACTGAAGCAGCAAGTGAGATGAGCTTTTTATTTAGGTTTTTCATTTTCATTTTCCTTTTTTTACTGATAATTTAATTGACGTTAAATTGGATCTTGTCATTTTTCTGGTTTTGAAAGAGTTTTAGCTCTTTCTTTTTACTCTTAAGAAGAACTTCACCAGAAGAAACGTTCATAATAGTGTATTGTCGTACTCTATCACCCTCTTTATACCACTTCCCATTGATCTTAACATTTTTGTTAATGGCTGATTCCATTTTCAGAGGTTTGAGTTTAACCCTCTTTTTAACAGCATATGTCGTCTTTTTTCCGTCTTTACCAGTTTTTAGTAAGATAAATGGGCTCTTAGTGTTAAGTATGTCAGCAGCTTTTACACCAGTACGAGGCGGTTTTATCTCCTGGATCTGATTATTGATCAGTGCATGATCTGGTGTTTCAGCAGGCTTGATCTTTTGAACTTGTGCAGGATTCGGTGCCTCAGTACTTGCCATTACAGCCATTGGTACTAAGGAGACGATAGATAATATTAGTAACTTTTTCATTAATATGTAATCCCCCATACAGATAGTTTAAGATCTAGATTTAACTTTTCAGTTGCTTCAAGATCTAAGTCGTGAAGGTCAACAACAAGTTTACTTTTTTCAATGGCATTGATAAATTTAACCATGTTTTTGTATGGTGCTTCAGCTTGAATCTCGAGATTTAACACATGCCCAAATTTTGTTGTATCGGTTGCAAGTCTATTGGCAAAAAAGTTAAGTTGAACCTTGTTCTTTTTGGCATTTTCAGCAATAGAGTCGATAAAAGCACCCCAAGTCTCTTGATCATAAAAGAGTTCAGGAATCTTTTCTATCTCAGCTTTGATATAGGTGTTTTCATCTTTAAGCATTACAAGTTTGGTGTTTAGATCAGTGATTTGTTGGTCTAATCGCACTATTTCACTTTGAGGATGCATTAAAAGGTACTGTTTATCCTTGGCTATCTTGTCTTGAACCTTTAACGAGGCCTCCGTGATTTCAACATAACCCTGTTCAGAACTTTCCCAAAAAACGAGATAAGAGAACATGACAAGTACAACAAATACCATTGCGTAGATCATCTTGACGTCTTTTTCACTTTTTTGCGCAAAATTTTGGTCTATATCATAAAGATATTTTTCTAACATCGCACTCATTTTAGCACCGCCTTCATCTCACTTAGATAGCGTTTTTTCTCTTCATCATATGCGATCTCTTCTAGTATAAAGTGAAAGCGTGATGTCTTCTTAGATGTAAGATACTCTAGTAAACGAGTAATGTCTTTGTCTTTTTCTGAGACCATATTAAAAATGAACCCTTTAAAGTCTTCCGTCTCATGATAAGAGAGTTTTTGCAGTTTTACTTTGTATTTGTTCAGGTCAGCAGAAAATTCAGTGGTCAACTTAGCCTTCATAGGGTAGTTGACCTTGACGTCATGGATCTTTGTCAATGTGTTCATTTGACGATCCAGCTCATCTTGTTCAGCTTGAACGAGTTTAGTCACTGCATTTTTTTCTACTGTTTTAAGGTTTATTGTTGCTTCACGAGTTGTTTTAATACTATGCACTTCGTTATATTCAGTATCTAGCATTGACTTATTCAACTCTTCTGCAAATGTAAGACTCCAAAATGCAACAGGATAAGAGAATGCAACGACTAAGGCAATACCAGTAATAGCAATAAGTTTACCACTGCTGCGTTGTAAAAACTTCGGAGGTCTAGGATAGATTGAAAAGTTACATTCGTAGCGCTCTTCACTCTCTGTCATTGTGTAGAGGTGTATCATCTGATGGACTTGATCTACATATTTCCCGTTTGTATCAAACCCATAGTCGAAATCAAATGATTTGGAGATCAATCCAAGGTATGTCTGTGAATACTCATCTAAACCGGCAATAGCACCAATTTGTGAACCAATATAGATCTGATCAATTGTTTCAAGTTCAAATGCACGTTTGGCATACGTGAGTACATCGTTGATATGTAAAAAGAGCTCACCAAAAAGTTTGATAAGATCGCGCTGATACTCTTTATTCTCTGAACCAAGGCCTTCGCTTGAAAGCAGTTCCATAAAGAGTGAAAAGCCAACTTGCTCACCATAAAGCTCACAGAAACGCTCATGCATCATTTTGATAGAGTATTTAAGTGATTTGGTATAAACAAACTCTCGATCATTATAGATAGTGAAAAATGCATCATTATCTTGGAAATAGATGTAACAGTGTACACCGACTTCTGTAACGATCTCACGTTGGTAAAGTCCCTTAAGTAGAAGAGGGACAGGTACTATCTGATCAATATATTTTACCTGCTCAACCGTTCTCTCAAATGTCTCATCCATAGTAAGCGGATCAACAATGAAAACATGAAAGTAACGCTCTTTCTCATCGAGTTGATGACCTGACTCAATAAATTGAACATTGTATTCAATAGCCATGTCAAGGGCAAGTTCTTCATAAACCTTATTCTCAATAGCAAAAGTAAGATCTTCATCAGGGATGTTCTTACTTACACCAATTAGTGCGGTTAAGAAGTCATTGGTGTTCAGATAAGCCATCGTATATTGTGTTTTCGAGAAGTTGATGGATTTCACTTGTTCTAGTTTGCCAGATGAACCTAAATAGAATGTCTCTTTGTAGGGGTTTATAGAAAGGACACTGGTAAATGTCGGTTGTTGCGTTTTACTCATCGCAGTAAATCCTATAATGTAATTTTTGTCCAAACTCAATTGAGTTTCACTGTTCTACATGTTTATATAAATATAAACAGACCAATTGAATTACAGTAAATCGATAATGAAAACTCATCAATCTTTCTGTCACTAATTTCATTTTAGCCATATTAAACTTAAATATATTCTTATGTGTGAAGTAAAAAGTTAAAAAGGGGAGAATTTATACATTATTTCGCAAAGTGCCTAAATGCCACATGTATGGAGAGTGAAAAGGTATAAGTAAAATTTATTTTTGATATTTAAATTAATTATTGTTATAAAACTTGGGAAAAACTGCCTATTAACCTTAAGGCAGAAAGTTAACGGGTGTAAGCAGATACTCACACAGTCTGTTTAGTCGGTGTAGCCTAACTCTTGAAGGAATTTTTTATCGTTTGTCCACCCTTTTTTGACGGATACAAAAAGGTCAAGGTAAACAGGTTTATCAGTCAGCTTCTCTATCTTCGCTCGGGCATCTTGTCCAATACGTTTAATAGCTGCACCGTTTTTACCGATGATGATCCCTTTTTGGCTCTCTTTTTCAATGATAATAGTGGCACGAATATGTTCAACTTTTTGATTCTCTTCAATTTTATCGATGACAACATCTGATTCATAGGGGATCTCATCACTGATATTTTCAAATATCGCTTCTCGAATGAACTCTTTATAGATATCTCGTAACATCTCAGTTGTCAGGTCATCAGGGTCATAGAGGTATGGCGATACATCAAGATGTTTGGCAATAACATCCAATAGGTCGTTTTTACCAACGTTTTTTGTTACGGACATTGGTATTAGAGCTTCGAATTTTGAGGCAAACTGATTGTACTCACTAATACGCGCCAATAACTCACTCTGAGAGACTTGGTCTATTTTAGAGAGAGCAATAATATGTTTACGATTTTTCCCATCCACTTCCAAGAAACGTTTGTAATGTTTGATCGAATCGGTTGCAGGTGCAAGATAGACAACAATATCACAGTCACCGATTGCTTTAAGTGCCTCTTCGAGCATAAACTGGTTGAGCATCTTCTCTTTTTCATGTAGACCAGGCGTGTCAACAAATATGATCTGATCATCGTTATGCATAACAATTGCATTGAGGCGTCTGCGTGTCGCATTCGCTTTTTGAGAAGTCAATGCTATTTTCTCACCCAATATCCAGTTAAGCATAGTGCTCTTGCCTGCATTTGGACGTCCTACCAGAGCAGCAAACCCAGCTTTATGTTCTGTTGAATTATTCACCGATAACCTCTAGGTGTATCGTAGCGTGCATGCCGTGACCAAGTTTAAAGTCAAGGTCATGTGTACCGGTTATCTTAATTGTCTCTTTATGGTTGATATGTTTTTTGTCAATTTCAACGCCGTGTTGATCTTTAAGCGCGTGTGCGATCTCATCTTTAGTTACGGCACCAAAAAGATGGCCTGTATTGCCAAGCTTTTTAGCAATAGTGACTTTGATCTTGTCTAGTTTTTCAGCTAGTACTTTAAGATCTTCGATCTCCTGTGCTTCATTCTCTGCTTTTTTACGTTCAGTTGAAGCGTGTTTTTTAAGGACCTCATTCGTGGCCACTTTGGCAAGGCCTTTGCCTACTAAAAAGTTCTGACCGTAGCCATCTTTCACCTCTTTAACTTCACCGGCTTTAC
This sequence comes from Sulfurimonadaceae bacterium, assembly GCA_049672605.1. Lineage (GTDB taxonomy): Bacteria > Campylobacterota > Campylobacteria > Campylobacterales > Sulfurimonadaceae > Sulfonitrofixus. The sequence goes on along the minus strand of JBATWM010000199.1, from coordinate 23,394 downwards.
CCAAGCCTTTTACATCTTTGATCAATAGTACTTTCATAAATATTCCTAGGTTTTGGGCTTTTAGCGACGCCCTTTATATAGATAACATTGTAGCGAGAGAAGGTAAAAAAGTAGATAACAGTTGCCGGTATGAATATGATGAGTAATGAAATGTATTAGATTTGAAGTGTCTTTTGTAAATGGATGTTTTTAGGAAAGCAAGTGCTTGCTTAGCCAAAGGAGTTTACTCCTTTGGCGTGTAATCAGAGGTGATTATCTCTCTTTTTCGCCTGGATAAGAGACGATACCGTGAGTCAGGTTACCAATCTTTTTGTAGCCCATATCTCCTAAGATACGTGAACAGTGAGCACTACGGCTACCGACATGACAGTAGACGATGATGTTTTCGTCTTGAGAAAGTTTTGCTTCATCCAAGGCTTGAAAAAAGTTACTGGTAGGGATGATGATATCAGCGCCTTTGATGTGACCCATCTGCCACTCCATCGGCTCACGTACATCAACAAGTTTAAAGTCAACCATACCAAGATCACGAGCCTCTAGAAGGGCAATGATCTCATCACCGTCCAGCTCATCTTTATTAACAAGAACAGCACACTCCTCTTTGGTTAGACCGCGCGAGTGTTGGTGAACAACCTCTTCAATGATCTCCTCTTGTGCTTGAGCAGCAGCGTATTCCGGCGTACAGAAGATCTGACAGTGGCAGACGCCATCTTCCGGGATCTCTTTTTCGATAGCCGGAGGACATGGGCAGATACGATCGTCTGGCTCACCGGTTACAAAGAAACATGGACAGTAGCGCTTACCGTGCATCAACTTGTTGCGTGTCAGACCAAATTGGATACCTTGATTGATCTCAGCATCGGGGTTGTATGCCCAGCCAAACTGTGCTACAACCTTGTCTGTAAAACGGATTGTCTTTTCGAGAGTGTCTTTAAACTCTTGTGATTCAGGATCGATTTTAACGGTGCTCATTATAAGCCTTTAGAAGTTTTTATTGAGAAATGATATCTTTTTAATTGTAAATCGAGAATTAAAAATACTAATAGTTAAATGAATAAGTACTTGAGAATTATGGAGTAAAATCCAGTTAATACTGGATTTTTGTCTGTTATTTGTTACGCGCTTTACCGGCAATAATAAAACGAAGAGCATTAAGTTTAATAAAGCCCTCTGCATCCTTTTGGTTGTAAACTTCATCTTCTTCAAATGTTGAATACTCTGCATTGAAAAGAGAATCTTCAGAAGAACGTCCAACCACGATGACGTTGCCTTTGTAGAGTTTAAGACGCACCGAGCCGTTAACAAATTTTTGAGTATTGTCAATAGCAGCTTGAAGCATCTCGCGCTCAGGTGCAAACCAGAAACCGTTGTAGATCAGTTTCGCATAACGTGGCATCATCTCATCTTTTAGGTGAGCCGCTTCACGGTCAAGTGTGATCGATTCGATTGCACGGTGTGCTTTAAGCATGATTGTCCCACCCGGAGTTTCATAACAGCCACGTGCTTTCATCCCGACAAAACGGTTTTCGACGATGTCAACACGGCCGATGCCGTGCTTTCCGCCGATCTCATTGAGTGTTTTCAACAGTGTCGCCGGTGAAAGCTCTTGTCCGTTTAGTGTGATTGGGTCACCGTGTTTATAACCGATCTCTATGTACTCTGCTTCATCAGGCGCATTTTCAGGTGAGTTTGACCATAACCACATACTCTCTTCAGGCTCCGCACTTGGGTCTTCCAAGATACCGCCTTCATAAGAGATATGAAGAAGATTTGCATCCATAGAGTAAGGTGATTTTTTACCTTTTTTCTCGATCTGAATTCCATGCTCTGCTGCATATGAAAGAAGCTTTTCGCGTGAGTTCAGATCCCACTCTCTCCATGGCGCAATAATCGTCAGTGTAGAGTCTTGACCCAGGTATCCCATCTCAAAACGGACCTGGTCATTACCTTTACCGGTAGCACCGTGGCTCACACCGTCAGCACCGGTGATCTTAGCGATCTCAGCTTGACGTTTAGCGATCAACGGACGAGCGATCGATGTTCCAAGAAGGTATTCGCCTTCATAGATCGTGTTAGCACGAAACATTGGGAATACATAATCTTTGACAAACTCTTCACGAAGGTCATCGATGAAGATGTTCTCTGGTTTGATACCAAATTCAAGTGCTTTAATACGAGCCGGTTCAAGCTCTTCACCTTGACCCAGGTCAGCCGTAAATGTAACGACTTCACATTTATACTCATCTTGCAGCCATTTTAAAATAACACTGGTGTCTAGTCCGCCAGAGTAGGCGAGTACAACTTTTTTAACTTCTCTTTTCATCAAAAAACCTTCATAGAATAGGGTGAATAAATTGCGGAATTCTACCTTAAACAAGGTAACAAACAATTTAATGTCTGCAGGTTTTTAGAGGTGCCTTAATGTATCTTGGTTAAGCTTCCATCTATGAATCAATATATTACACTTTTAAAAGAGGAACCTCTTCTCAGACGCCTCTCTTTAGTTCAGCTTATTGCCTACTTTGGTGCCTGGTTTTCAAACGTTGCCATCTATACACTGCTTATCCATATGGAGGTGTCGCCGTTTATTATTGCGATGACAGCGGCCTTGCACTTTTTACCGGGTGTGTTGCAGGCCCCTTTTAGCGGTGTTCTCATTGACAAGATAGCACCAAAAAAGTTGATGATCACCTTAATGGTGATTGAGATATTTGCAACCTTGCCTCTTATGTTGATCGACAACAGCTCACTACTGTGGCTTCTCTTTACCTTGGTCTTTATTCGTATGGGGGCGTCGAGTTTTTACTTTACCTTGGAGATGTCGCTTCTTCCGCGAATACTTGAAGGTGAGAAATTGAAGTTAGCAAATGAGATACACTCAGTAATATGGTCATTTTCGTATACCTTTGGGATGGCTGTCAGTGGTTTTGTCGTCTATCTTGTTGGCGTTAAAACAGCATTTTTACTGGATGCAATGCTCTTTAGTTTTGCTTTGATGCTGTTAAAAAGTCTCATCTTCCCTGTACATGAAGAGAAAGAGGTCAATGGCTTTATTGCGATGTTTAAAGAGAGCTTTGTCTACTTTAGAAATGAACCCCATATTAAACATCTTATTTTGCTTCATGCTTTTGTCGGGTTTACCGCATTTGATGCCTTGGTAGCTTTGATAGTCAAGCAGTACTACACACAAGTGGTAGCGGTAGCCCTTGGTCTTGGACTGATGCATTCGCTTCGAGCAGTCGGATTGGTCTTTGGACCGATTGTTATCGGCAAATGGATCAACACCAAGACACTGCCTTATCTTTTTCTCTATCAGGCTCTGAGCATCATCATCTGGGCTTTCGTGATTGAAAACTTCTATCTCTCACTGTTTGTCTCCATATTTGTAGGGTTCTCAACCACAACGCTCTGGTCTTATACCTATACACTTTTACAGCATCATACGGCTAAAGAGTACTATGGGCGTATTGTCGCGTACAATGACATGGCCTTTCTGTTAACGGTTGCCCTGATCTCAGTTGCCATAGGTTTTTTAGCCGAAGCGGGGCTCACACTTGCTATGATCACTATGCTTTTAGGGGTTGCATTTATTGTCGGTGCTCTCTACTTTGTCTGGATAAGAAAACGATTTTCACTTACCGATATGGCAGGCAATAATGGTAAAATGTCGCCAGAATTGGAGTTATAAATTATGAGCAAAAATATGATCTATGAAGCACAAGGGAAACAAATCGATCTGACACAGTTAACACGCCTTTACCCTGCGGCGACAGTGGACGTTCACGGCGAACGGGCACAGGTTTCTCTGGAATGGGCAAAGATGGAGAAAAAACAGGAGGTTCCTATCTCTTCGTATGTCCTTATATTTGATATTGACCCGCTTGGAGAAGTACCAAATAACCGTATTGAACTTGTTTATGAGAGTGAGGCACTACTTATCGAGGGGATGAAAGAGGTCGCTAAGTACTTTGAGTAGATCCACGCACTTACGTGATGTTCTGCGACTCGCACTACCTGCTGCATTCAAACACCTATTAGATATTTTACAACTGTTGATCGATATGATCATGGTGGGTATGCTCAACGTTGCGGCTTTAGCGGCTGTAGGGATGAGTATGCAGTTTATGATGGTCATCAATGTGGTGATGACACTTTACATTGTTGGCGGTAATGCCATCATCGCACGACTTATTGGAGAACGACGACGACACCGCGCTTCGGCTCTTCTCTACTCATTGGGTCTCTTTGCACTACTGATCTCCCTCCCTATTACTGTTTTTGGCTATTTCAATGCGGAGAACTTTTATCTCTGGATGGGTGCTGAGGTTGACTTGGCGACATATGGTCGAGACTATTTTGAAGTCCTTATGCTGGGTCTTCCTCTTATTTTCATTGATGCATTGATGTATAACGCGCTTTCTGCTGCGGGCGATACCAAGTCATCACTTTATATCAAAATATTTTCTGCTCTGATCAACCTGCTGTTTAACTATCTATTAATATTCGGTCACGGAGGTTTTGAAGCGATGGGTATTGCGGGTGCTGCCTATGCTACGATTATCGCTTATGGGTTTAATATTATTATCTATTTCCTTCTTCTGGCTCGAAAAGATGCCAAGTTGCATCTTCTATACCATTTCAGTAAAGCTGACTTGATTCGGGCTCTTCATGTAGGTAAACACGCATCACTGGATAGGTTGATGAGTGTTACCTCTTTTATTTTATTTGTCTGGGTCATAGCAGCTTATGGAACAGCCGCTATTGCAGGGTATCAGGTGGGACTTCGTATCGAAGGTCTTGCCTTTATGCCGGGGTTTGGTTTTGCTATCGCTGCAACGGCATTGGTGGGGCAAAACTTAGGGGCAAAAAAGTATGAGGCCTCTTACCAAACAGGACTGTATGCTATTAAAATAGCCGCTGCCTTTATGGGCCTACTAGGTGTTGTCTTGGCACTCTTTCCAGCATTTTTTATAAGCTTCTTCACACAAGATGTAGTGACAATCGAAGCAGCATCGATCTACCTGCAGCTTGTTGGCATCTCACAAATACCACTGGCCATGACCTTTGTTATTAATGGCGCACTGCGTGGAGCAGGCGCGACCAAGACGGCGCTGAAGGTCAACGTCTCTTCGCTTTGGCTGCTTCGAGTCATTCCTTCATTGGTCTTATACTATTTGGGCTTTGAATTGATCTGGATCTTTATTGCAATGACGGTTGAGACCTTTATCAAAGGGGGCATCTTCTGGTTCATTTTCAAACAGCGAAAATGGCAGCAGTTGACGGTATAGCAGATGAATTTATATAGAGTAGTTGAAGATTCTATTGATGTTATCGGTACTTAATAATGACTATTATTAAAGAGTGGAAGATGAAAAGTATGTTTGGAAATTAGGGAAATCGTCTAGTAGCCATTTTTATCTTCTGAAAAGGGAGCTGTCCCTATTTCACTGAACGCAGTGTTACTGATGTTTTAGAATCATTACATTCATCTCGTAAAAGCTCAACGTGTGATCGATGACACTGGTCCCATGGCTAAAAAAGTCATAAGCATCAAGTGTAATACTCTCCATTTTACCAAGCTCAGCTTCAGAAATATTGGTTTCAATAAGCTCTATATAGCTCTTGACATCTAACTGATATCTTTCTAATTGCTGGTCTAAATTTTTAGGGTAACTGTTTGGATAAGAGGCATTTAATGCTCTCATAACTACTACCAATTTGTTGAGATCATCAGAAACATCGGTGAAGTACTCTTTTGTGTAGGTCAGCTCATCATCATCACACTGACCACATGCCGCCATCCCTGCGCCTAGTCCGCGTAATTTTCCAATATGCTCAGTCATGGGCAAGATGTTTTTCATCATCACAGCACTCACTCTTTTTTGACGTTCACTGCCATCAACAAAAAAATTATTTTGAACGGTTACTCCAAGCTTTAGCATCTCATTAATTAAGAGACTATACGCTCTGAATGTTGTCATCGTATCAAGCTCTGACGCTACTTCATTTAAACTTTGCATATAACGGTGTAGTTTGATGAACTCATCGTTGGTACCCATATCTACGGTTTGAAACTTGTGATGCAGGTCTCTCAATGAGGTAGCTACATTGTCACGATCATCATCAATTTCAGACAGAAGAATATCACCGCCTTTAACATAGACATTTGTATCACCCCTCATTTTTTGTGTCAGAACGACTAACTCTTTGACATTGTTCAAGTAGGCCACTTTCTCATCTAAAGATGCAGCAGACAGTGATAAAACTATTGTTATTAGAAGTAATATGATTTTTTTCATTTTTCACCTTTTAACACTCTTTTGAGGTATCGATCTCTTCTTCTGCAAGATAATAATAATGCCTAATGAACCTAAGACATAAATAGTATACTTGCAAACAGATAAAAAAATACAATGATGTAAAGAACGTAATACTCTTAAACTTTAGGCCACCTCTAAAAATTCTATATGTACTTCAGAGGTGATATTGAAAAACTTAGTAGAGTAAAAGGGTGTTAACCTTCTACTTTTTTGCCATCTTCAGTGTATTTGGCACCGCTGACCGGCAGATCGTCCTTGAAGGTAAAGTCTGATTTGAGTTTACCGCTTTGATAGTATTTTTTTGACATCCCGTTTAAAGAACCGTTTTTGTAATTTTCTTCGGCTTTTAATGTCCCGGTTTTATAATAGGCCTTTGATAGACCTTCACGTTTATCATTTTTGTAATACGCCTCGTACTTTGTCTTCCCGTTTTTGTGATAACCTTTCGAGAGACCTTCTCGCTTACCTGCAGTATAGTTGGTCTCTGACTTTAACTCTCCGCTTGAATAACTCTTTTTCTGAATTTCTGCAAAAAGGGTAACGCTCATCAGCATTGTTATAATTAAAAAAAATCGCATAGTCTATCCTTCTATTCACTGCTGTTTTGCTGATTAGTCTTTAAGTGCTTTTGAGTTCATCTTGTAAAACTTGATGGCACCACCAATTAGATCTGTACCTTGTTTAAAGTACTGATTTGAATCTACTTGTATATTGTCTTTTTCAATTAACTTTGTTTCTGCCAGCTTAATATAGGCAAGAACATCTTTTTTATATTGTGTGAGTTTCTTAGTCAAACCTGCAGGATATTTGTCACCATATGATTTGTTTAGAGCGACCATAGAGTTAATGACATTATTCATGTTCTTCTTCACCTCTTCGACATACCCCTCCATATACTCGACTTCTTCATCTTCACATTCACCGCGTGCTGCAATACCAGAACCCAGACCGCGCAGTTTACCAAGTCCTTCAGTCAACCTCATGATCTGGTTCATCATTACGTCACTTGCACTTTTTTCAAACTTACTACCATCTCCGTAAAGTTCTACTTGAACTTTTCCACCTAACAAGATCATCTTATTGATAAGTGAACTGTACGCCTTGAAGGATGTTAAGGGATCAAGCTGAAATGCCAGTTTATTAAGGCTTTTCATCTGCTTATACAGCTTATCAAACTCGCCATCTATCTTTGGACCAACCACGTTAAACTGTCGGTTAAGTGACTTAAATGAACTTTTGATCTTTGAACGTTGCTCAAATACACCAAACTGTGCAAATTCACTTCCATTTAAAAAGTTATACGTTCCACCCCGTGTCTTTTGGGTTGCAACAATGAGATCTTTAACAGTATCAAGATACCGTACTTTTTTTGCATCAGAAACTGCAGACGCAGTTGCCACCAGCATTAACAGAAGCATTATAATTTTTTTCATAATCTGTCCTTTAGATAGATGTTCTCTTGTAGTGAGAGATGTTGTGGATGTGATTATATAAATAATAACCTTGTGTAATGGCTTAAGTTGACAAAAATACTATGAAAATATGGAGTTTTATCTTTTATGTGATTTTATTTTGATATTTTAGCAGTGTTTTACAGAAGATATTAGATCTTGGATCTTCAGTAACAGAGATTTGAAGCTGAGCTATCTGTTTTTTAGAATAGAGGCTATTGCAAAAAAATAGCCACCTGTTTAGTATTGTCTCGTTAGCGACAGAGTCACCTGTACGAGGTAGAACTTATCTATTTACTATCTTACCCCACCGACTAAAATGTTTATTTGATAAGAGTCATCGGATCAATATGATAGCTGTCTTGGGTCACTTCAAAGATCAGTTCATGATTGACACGTCCAATGACAGAACCTTTTTTAACCTTTTTACCTTTTTTAATGGTTGGGGCGATCTGGTCAAGGTGTGCGTAAATAGTATGCAGGCCCTTAGCGTGTTTGATGATGACAACGTTGTCAAGAAGTTGTGTTTTTTTGGCAAGAATGATCTTACCGTTCAAGACGGTATTGACTTTTGCATCACTTTGTGTTGGCTGAAGTGATACCGATTCGTTGTAGATCTTGATCTTGTAGATAGGATCGGTATAGGGACCGAACTTCTTAACGAGTTTATATCCCGAAAGTGGCGCTATCGTCTTTTTGCCGCGATATTTTTTTGACTTGACGCTCTGGTAGCTTGATCCTTTTTTGGTCACTTTGGCAGTGGCACTTTTTTTCGTTCTGCTGATTTTAATTTGTTTTTCTTTTTTTGTCTCTTCAGACTTAATGATGTTGAGTCGTGCAAGGGTACTGCTGAGGGCTCTTTTTTGCGCTAACAATTTATCAATAGATTTTTTATACTTCTTTCTGTCTTTTTGCATTTTAGTAATTGAACTTTTGTTATTTTTGGTCACTTTCAGCAGTTCGACTTTCTGTTTGTCGATACTGTTGATGTCTGCTTGGAGTCTGTCTGTACGTGTCTGATAACTTTTTATGATCTTGGCATTAGCATTGTGCTCTTGATCTAATCTCTCAATTTTACGCTGTGTCTGGAGGTTCAGTTCGTTTAATATCTCTTCGGTGATAACGGATTCAGTGGTGACAGCATGTTTGTCTTTTTCCAGAGTGTTTATCGAGATATTACGGGCAATTGATTTGATAAGGTCTTTTTCGATTAGGCCCTGTTTGCCTTGAAGCAGCAGCTGTTTGTCTTTAAGTTCAAGCAGCTCTTTATGGTTGGCTTCATACTTCTCTTGAGAAAGTTCTAACTTTTCACTAAGCTGAGTAATGTCTCTCTCTTGTCTTGTCAGGTCGTTCTCAGACTTCTTGATCGCCTTGGCTGTTTCCGACATCTTGTTATGAAGAGTAGAGTATTTTTTATCAAAGCTTTTTATCTCTTTGTTGGTCTTTTTGATCTGCTTGGTAACATCTTGGTTCGCCGCTGCTGTAGAGACAATGAGAAGAAGAGAGAGTAAAAGTGCGCGCATCAGACCTCTTCTTTATGACCGATGACAATTAGAGTAGCAAGGATGATAGAGAGGCTCAAAGCGACGCCGACGATCAAAAGACTGTCATTGAGTGGGTCGAACAGCAGTACATCGATACCGATGGACTGCAACTGTTCATTGCCGACTTTGAGAAAGTCGGCATAGATAAAGGTGCCTATCGCCAAAACAGAAGCGATGATGGCATCTACAATAGAGAGTCTGAATAATATGGCTGAACGCATCCATACCGGTGCACCAAACATCGCCATAATACTCATACGTTCATTATGTTGGAACTGCCAGATACGCATCTCTTTAAGCACCAGTAGCGAAGTGACCGAAAATATTGCGATAGCAAAGAGGACAACGACCGATTTAAAAAGCAGCATTAGTTTATAAAGAGTGTCATGACTTTGGGCAAAATCTTCGATACGCGTGATCTCACTGTTTTTTTCCAACTTCTTACGTAACTCTGTAATCTCTGAAGGTGCTGGGTAATGGGTAAGATGAATAGAGTAGAAGTGCGGAAGTGAGAGCTTCAGCAGGTCGATATGGCGCTGCTTCATCTGTGACTGAAGATGGTCAATAACCTCTTTGGTCGAGATCTCATCGGCACTTTTGATCTTAGGGCTCATTGCGACAAGAGAGTCTGTCTCCACCTTCTTTTTAGTGACAACCACAATACTGTAGTTCTCATTCAGCTCACTCTCATAGGCTGCAACGGTACGATCGACTACGATATAGATCTGCATCGTAAAGACGATGGTAAATAGAGCGATGATAAGAGAGAGGTGGTTTTTAACTGATCTCATAGACCGTTCCTCCCTCTATATTAAAATGTTTGTACTCGACATTTAGATCTTCCGGAATATGGTGGGTAACAACTAAGACCGTCGCCTTGAGTTGAGTATTTGCACCTTCAAGAAGATTCCATATCAGTCGTGATGAATAGTCATCAAGATTACCCGTAGGTTCATCGGCTAATATCAGGATCGGGTTGTGTGCCAACGCTCTTGCCATGGCAACACGTTGCTGCTCTCCACCACTGAGTTCGGGTGGGTATTTACTCACCTTATGTGAGAGTTTGACATGATTGAGCAGCTTATCGACTTGGATATCACTGACATCTTTGGAATAGCCGTTGATGATAAGAGGAAGGGCAACATTTTTCTCTATCGTCCACTCTGTAACCAGTTTGTAGTCTTGAAAGACGATCCCGATATGGCGGCGTAAGAAGTTTAGTTTAGCGCTTGATATCCTATTGATTTCGACACCACCAACAATAAGAGAACCATTCTCCGGTTTAAGTGCACCGTAAAACGATCGAAGCAGGGTAGACTTGCCGCTACCGCTGGCACCGGTGATAAAGACAAAGTCACCAGAGTTGACAGAGAAGTTTGCTTTTGAGATAATCGCCTCTTCTGTATTGTAGGCGAGAGAGAGGTCTTGTGCAAAAATAACCTTATCCATGAAGCAACTCGTCTAAATGTTTATGCACGGCAAAATTTATCTGTGAAGGAACCGGTTGGGTTGGAAAGTAGTAACTTTTCTCTTTGCCGATAATGATGTAGAGATGTTCCGGTCTCTCAAAACTTCCCATGGAAACTCTGAACATCATTCTTTCATCATCGGTTTTATAAAGACGCTCAAAATGTATAAAGCCGCCCTCTACTTTTTGGGTTGTTGTATTGAGCTTGAGTAGACGCTCTTCATCCAAACCATTTTTAAAGAGAAAACTGCCTTCGAGGTTTAGTTCAGCAGAGATCTCTTCATTGATAAGTGTAATATCATAGATGTTTTTCTCCATCTTTTTCCAGCGATCTTCATATTTGGAACTGATAGCGATCTCTTGATTTTTGTTGACCTCTAGTTTGGCCTTGTTCAGCGAGATAAAGGTCTCCCATGAATAGGCAAAATAGTTTTCGCTGTCTGTTCGCAGCTCAAGACGCCCCTGAGGTGCCAGAACACGTGTTGATTCAGTAATAAAGGCAGGCGAGATCACACGTCGATGCGGTTTTTTGTCCCAAGGCACAGGAAAATGGACATAGACACGGCTAACAATGTTTGATGGTACAAGTTCTAAAAACAGTCTCGCATCGTAATCAAGCAAGATAAGGTTTTTAAGACCTAAGATGTTGATCTGTTTAAGGGCCTGTTCAACAGAAGGTTTATGAATCTCAATACCGATAAAAAGAATGTCGGGGTTCTCTTTAGCCTGATGGATAAGGTGACGGCCGGAACCAAAACCAACCTCAATACGAACATCTTTCGCTTCAGGAAATCCCTTCCCAAAATCATGGATACTCCACAGTGATTCGTCTTTCTCCAAGTGGACATGTTTAGAGGTGTCATTGACATTAGACGCCAGTATCTCGCTTTCACTGAGCGCGGCATATTGGTTAAGTGCCTGTTTGACAATGTAGGTCGGTGAGGGACGAGAGATCTTCTCACTTTTTAGCAGTACGTTCTCTGGGGTATCTTTGACAAGGAGAAAAAACTGTTTGTCATCAATACTTGTGGCGATAAGGTGCTCATCTGTGTGGGCAACATTACTTGCCATAAAATGAAAGTCAACGTTATCTTTTTTTGCAGGCAGAGCAACGGGATTAAAAGATTTGATATGGATATGCGGCATGGGTTACTTTTTGTCCTCTAGTTTGACATTAACACTGTTAGATGGTGCTGACTTTATACCATTTTTATCGACACTGACAACACTGAAGGTGTACTCTTCACCATGTTTTAGTGAACTGTCTATCATCAAGGTCTTTTTGATGTTTTTAAACACTTTAGTCTCACTGGACATAAACCCTTTTGAGATCTCTTTAGTCACAATGTATGAAACGGCTCGACTGTCTGTTGACTTCCATGTCAGCTGCACAGTGGCGTTTTCAACCATCGCAACAAGGTTACTTGGCCCTCTTGGTGCATCGATTGTTGTACCTGCCACTGCTTTAACAGCCCTTAGTTCACCGCCTAGGTTGTCTTTGTTAACACCTATGACTTTATAAAAGTACTGTTGAGAAGGCTTAGAGACCTTATCGTTATATCGCATTGTCTTAAGTCTGTCTGCGACAAGTTTGTATCGCCCAGTCTCACTTGTGGCACGGTAGACTTGGTAATAGACTATATTGGCACTGTTATCATCTTTCCAACTAACCTTGATCACACCCGCTTTGCCTTGAGATGCGTTGATAGCATTAACAGGAGATGGTGGGGCTTTGGTGACAACAGCAACACTTTGGCTCGGTTTTGAGATGATGTCGTTGTATGTCACTGATCTAAGGCGATACTCATAACGGGTATTGTCTTTTAGGTCTGTGTCGATGTACTCTGCGTTGAGACGGCCTTTAATCGTCGCGACATTACGCCATTTATCAGCGCCATTTTGACGACGCTCCAAACGGTAGGCAACAATACTGTTGTCAGTGTGCGGACGCCAAACAAGTTTAGCAGCACGTACTAGAGATCCAGACGTGCTAAAAAAGCTGACAGAAGCCAAAAGGGGCTTTGTCTTTATATTCAGCTTTTTGGTCGCAAGAGAGGTATTGCCTTTTGCATTATAGGTGGCAAAACGGTATTGGTAAAGTGTCTCAGGTTTTAGTTCATCATCAAGGTAGTGGGTGACTTTGGCATTTTTGACCGTGTCGATCTGGAGCAGTTTGTTCGGTGTTTTAGATGATGGATCATTACGGTAGACAATGACCCCTTTAACACGGGCATCGGTGATCGGTTTCCACTCAAATGCAGCGGCCGTCATATCGCTTAAGTACCCGTTTATTGATACTTTTGGCAGTGACTTGTCAACTTGCGCCGGTTTTGGAGGGACCCCTGTACAAGCGCTAAGAAGCACTAATATCGAAGTGGCGCTCAAAATTTTTATGAGGTAACTGTTCATTGATGATCTCCTGGTCAAAATATTTTTCTAAGTACTCTTGCATTGCCGGGCTTAGTGGTGCTGAGAATTGGCAATGCTCTTTGGTCGTCGGATGGATAAAGTAGAGGACGTAAGCATGCAGCAGTATCTGCTCAAGTTTGTCATTTCTTATCCCGTAAAGGTGGTCGCCTAAGATATGACGTGAAAATGTCTCGAGGTGGACGCGGATCTGGTGCGTACGTCCTGTAAAAAGTTTACAGGCGATAAGCTCGTTTTTTTCATCTTTCGAGAGGGCCAGGTGCTTAAAAAGTGTTTTTGCCTCTTTGCCACCCTCGACTTCGGCCATCTTTAGACGGTTTTGGCTGCTGCGGCCTATTGGTTTGTCAACCATGACCATCTCATCTTTCAGAGGTGGATTGATCACGGCAAGATAAAAACGTCCCATTGATTTGTCTTGCAGTTGCGCAGAGAGTGCTTCGTGGGCTTCATTGCTTTTAGCTACGACCATAACACCGGATGTCCCTTTGTCCAGACGGTGAACGATACCATGACGCTCTTCACCGCTAATAGTCGAGAGGCGAATACCTTTGTGCTTAAGCCAATCGACCAAGGTCGCCTCTTTGACACTAGGGGCAGGGTGGACGGTAAGTCCTGATGGTTTGTTAATGACAAGCAGGTCATCATCTTCATAAAGGATCTCAACATCAAAGTCGATCTCTTGGGCTGGTGTGACCTTAGCCTCAGGGAAGGTGATGATCACCTCTTGGTTAACCCTAAGCTTTTGGCCGGGTTTAGAGGTGCTTCTGCCATCTACGGTAACAGCGTCTTGTTTTATAAGCTGTACAACCTGGTTACGGGTAACATCAAGTTGTTCGCTTAAAAATGTGTCAAGACGTGTTGCATCTGTGACGAGAAATGTAGTTGCTTTGGGTGTCATTATTGTCCGTTATGTTACAATCCGCGTAATAAAAAGTATTTAATTTAAAAAGGTGCCGACTGTGTTTAAAATTGATCGCCGTATTTTAGCACATTTTGATTATCCCTCCATTATATTGTTGCTCCCTCTGATCTTTATCTCACATTGGCTGATTAACGAGGTCCATCCGGTTCTTGCGCATAAACATACTGTTTATGTCAGTATTGGTGTTTTGGTCTTTATTGTCTTCTTCTTTTTGCCCTTGAGACGCTTTAATTGGCTTATTCCATTTTTTTACTGGTTTAACATTGCGCTGTTGATCTCTGTAGAGTTTTTTGGGCATTCACGACTGGGTGCAAAACGGTGGCTTGAGATCCCTTTTGTCAACTTTACCCTCCAGCCGTCTGAGTTGATGAAACCTGCCTTTGTTCTGATGTTAGCCTATATTATTAGCCGTAATCCGCCCCCTAAAGACGGTTATGAGCTTATGGATTTTTTGAAGATCAGTTTTTATATTTTGCTGCCATTTCTTCTTATCGCCAAAGAGCCTGACCTTGGAACAGCGACAGTCCTGCTTCTTATTGGAGCAGGAACACTCTTCCTTGTCGGTGTTAACTGGAAGATCTGGGCAACATTGATCGTGGGTGTTCTGATCTCGGCACCGCTGCTTTATACCCAGCTGCACGGGTATCAGAAACAGCGTATCTCTGACTTTCTGGCTGAAAAACCTTCGTACCATGTTCAACAATCCATTATTGCTATTGGTTCGGGCGGGGTCATCGGAAAGGTCAAAGAGGAAGCGACACAGACGCAGATGAAATTTCTGCCGATCGCCTCGAGTGACTTTATCTTTGCCTATGTTGTTGAGCGTTTTGGTTTCATAGGGGCTTTTTTACTGATAACCCTTTATGCCGCCATTATCTTGCATCTTTTGAGTCTTAGTCTGATCAATGACGACATGTACATAAAGGTCGTGGCCAGCGGAATTTCGTTGATGATCTTTATCTATATGTCGGTCAACATCGCCATGACGATGGGACTTGCCCCGGTTGTGGGGGTGCCTCTGCCCATGTTTAGCTACGGGGGCAGCAGTTTTGTCAACTTTATGATCCTTTTTGCCATCTTGCAAAACCTGCTTGCCTTTAGATTTAAAGAAATGTACACAGGACGCGGCAAAAAAAGTTTCGTCTAAAGAAAGTTTGTCTATACTTTCGGCCTTTCAACACTAGTGGGTCTTTAGCTCAGTTGGTTAGAGCCCCCCGCTCATAACGGGGTGGTCGGGAGTTCGAGTCTCCCAGGACCCACCACTTACTTTAGGGCTTTTTAGCTTGTTTTCACTTTTTCGTTTTTATCTACTGTCACCAAACAATTTAATATTCGTATCTATATGTGCACCTTGTATTTGAGTTGGTGCTCTTTTTTCTTCTCCCATTGATTCATATCATAATCTACAATTTTATATTCAAGTAAAATAGCATTTCTAAAGCTAGCTGATGTTGTTTTGCATTGGTACCATCTGCAGATGCTTTGTAGGTTATATTGGAGTATGTCATGCCAAACACCGAGACCAAGCTCAATAAACGTGAACGCTATAAAGAGCAGATGCGGCCATTCGACTATTTTCCTGAACTAGAAACGCTTGATTTTGAAAACTTGGGTGAGGGTGATCGCTACTACCTTCAGGACTTTGGCATCTTTAATGCTGAGTTTGCAGAAGAGGAGTTTACACTTCGTCTGCGTCTGCCAGCCGGCAGGTTAA
Organism: Sulfurimonadaceae bacterium; assembly: GCA_049672605.1. Lineage (GTDB taxonomy): Bacteria > Campylobacterota > Campylobacteria > Campylobacterales > Sulfurimonadaceae > Sulfonitrofixus. Next base: position 7,548 of record JBATWM010000199.1, on the reverse strand, counting down.
GTGCAGAAAAATTTCAAGAGCTAGCGCAGATCATCACCACATATGACCTGCATATTATTATGACAGCAAGAGCGGGACTGCAGATCTTTGGTCTAGAAGCAGACAACATCTTGAGCGTGTGGAAACAGGTCAATGCCATGGGTATTTCGACATGGCAAAGTTTTGGTGACAACATTCGAAATATCGTCTCTGATGTCTATGATGGTGTGGGAAAATACAGCGAGATCGAAGCGTACCCTATCATCATGCAGATGCAAGAACATATCTTGAAAAATCCGCGTTATGTCGGGATGCTGCCTCGGCGAATCTCAGTCGGTATCTCGGGTAACAGTGTCAACGTCACCTCGATGTTTTCCAACGACCTCTATTTCGCCTTGGCGCAAAAAGAGGGCGTGTTCGGTTTTAATGTCTATATGGGTGGTAAAAACACGGAAGTGGCCGCAGATGCGGACATCTTTTTACTGGAGAGTGAGGTCATAGACTTTTTCGGTGCTTTTGTGGAAGCCTTTTACAAACACGGCTCACGCTTTTCACGTGCAAAGACCCGACTGTTTTATCTGTTGGAAGAGATTGGGATGGATGGCTTTAAAAAACATATTGCCTCCGAGTATGGAAAAACCTTTAACAGTGGTGGAAGACTGCAGTTGGAAAAAGCACGTTTTTCGTCCTACGAAAGACTCAAAGATGGAACTCTCTCTTTCTGTTATGAGACAGACTTTGGGCGTGTGAATGCCAAAGAGTTAGAAAAAATTGCCGCATACGCTGCAGAACAAAATGCAGAGATCAGACTGGGGATTGACCAAAATATCTATCTGATGGGTCTTAAAGAGCAGTGTACAGAATTGGAATCACCAAAACTGAGCAACACTATTCTTGCCTGTGCAGGCAGTGATTACTGCCCTTTCTCTTTTTGGAACATCAAAGATGAGACCTCCTATCTTCCTTTAGAGAAGATAGATGAACACCGTATCCAGATCGGCTTTTCGGGCTGTGCTAAAGGGTGTGGTCGACATCGCCACACGGACATCGGTCTTATTGGTCTTAAAACCAATAATTTTGGGGCGACAGACGGCGGGGCAAGGGTCTTTATCGGTGCAGAACATACTGAAGGTCTTTCAGTGGGACGTACACTCTTCTCTATGGTGCCTCTTGAACACCTGCATAGTCTTATCTCTTTGATAATCGCTCTGTACGAAGAGAGTGGACTTAGTGAGTTTGAGGAGTACTCAGCTGAGGTTCTTAATGTGTTTTCAGAAGAGTTCCTTGCCCTCTGGTTTTTGGCAAACCTACAGACAAGTCAAATGTTAAAACTGCTGCCAAATGAGAGTCTGCCCTCTGCTCAAAAAGGGTTTGCCTACGAAAAAGCATTGTTAGAAAAATATTTTGAAGGTCTTGACTTTTTAGATCTTATTGATGATAGTTTTTTTGAGGCGATCAGCATCTTGAGCAGAGAGCTATGGACGATCAAAGGTGAAGACCCTCATTACAAACCGCCGATAGAACGGCATGTCTACCGCTGACAAATTGAGAAGAGGGGAGCTTCCCCTTTTTATCACCTGATCGTGTCGGGGATGAGAGATGGTCAGCCTATGTGCTAGCTATCGATATGACAACTGTCGTTACTGCAGAAACGGTTCTCGATGCCGTCGCTGCCGCCAAAGTTGCTCCAGTCGATCTTTGGAATCTTGGAGAGGCGTTCTTCGTAGGCCTCTTTGGTGATTCCCTCGTAAGGCATCTGCTCGTAAGCCCCACTGTCGGAGTGGGGCAGCATGGAGACGGACTTGATGATCGGCGCAAACTGCGCAAGCATATGTTCGATCTGGTCACCTTCCGTTTTGGGATCAAAGTAGACGGTACAGCTCACCATATTGTCGCTCCATTCACGCTGCAGCATTGCCAGAAATGCGAACTGCTCCCAGGCAGAGACCGACGTCGCTTTCCTCGTTTTCCCCTGGTCGATAGGGAACTCAAAGACTGTCGTATTGGCGCTGTAGCGGTCCGGCTCGTTGGGAATGCCGGCGGCTTTTAGCAGGTCACAGATACGAGACCTGTTGCCTACACGTATACGGCGGATGGCATACTGAAAGGTCGGGAAGTGCATTCCCGAACTCACCCCGACGAGCTGGCTGATGGTGCCCGAAGGCTTCACAGTCGTCACACGTACCGAAAACGGCACCCCCGCCTCAGCGGCAAGCTTTCGATTAACGGAACGCACCAGTTTATACCCTTTTCGCAGACGCCGCGTCAGCTCCGTTGCCCCAAACTCGTCGAGCATGTCCGCCACGCCTGAGAGGCTTACTCCGATACGGCGGTTGCGTACGACAATGGCGTTGGTCTCCGCTCTGTGGGTCGGCAGTAGTGCTACAGTAGAAGCATAGAAGGTAGCGAACTCCAGTGCTTCGTAAAATGCTGCTTCGTTCTCGCAACGTGCGGAGAAGACCTCGGCGAGGTTACACAGCTCGAAACTCTCCAGGGGGATCTCTGAGCAGGGGTTTGCCAGCCACGCCTTGTCCTCGGTCTCGTCGCCGTAGCGGGCATATTTCTGGACGTTGATAAGGTTCATAATGCCCGGCTCGCCGTTGTCGCGGATATGGCTGGCGATCATCGGCAGTTTTTGGAACTCTTCGCTCTTGTGCAGTACTACCGTATTATTAGAGACCCACCCTATCTCGGCGCGGTCGGGGTTCTTTGTATAGTCTTTGAGTTCAAGGAAGGTCCGGTCGTCAATGGAGCCCAGTGAGATCTCCGCACTGCGGCGGACGTTGCCTGCGACTACGCAGACACCGATGGCATTCATAATGTCCGCTACGGTACGTGTCTGATCAATCTTGCCATGGCAGTAGGCGTCGAGGTAGCTTTCGATACGTTTATGCAACTGTTGCAGAGGTTCAGGGCCGGAAGCCGTACCGCCGAAACCTCTGATCGGCGAACCTTCAGGACGGATCGTATCATAGTCGAAACTGAACCATGCGCCGCCTTTAGTGTAACTCTCGATGAGCAGGCGTACCGACGCGACCCATCCTTCGCGGCTGTCGGGGATAATAAAGAGGAGGGGACTCGATTTGTCCGGCATGGTGGTGTTTTCACCCTTCCACGCCGTATTGAAACCGACCCCGACCCCGCACATCAGCATATCCATCGTCCAGTCCGCTGCCAGTGACAGTTCGCTTGTATCAACCGCGCCGCAGTTGTTCAGCGCCGCGCCGCCGCGTTCGTAGACGTAGTCGGTCCCCATAACCCACAACCCGCGTCCCGGCGGCAGCCACTTCATCTCAAACATGGCGTTGGCGAGCCGATGCGCATACTCCTGCCATCTCTCTTCGTCCCATGCGAGGCGGTTCATGACATAGTGGTTTTTGCGTACGGACATCACCCCGTCAATGACCCGTATCACGGTATCGGGCCAGTGCTCCTGCGACCCATCACGCTTGATGCGGCTGTAGGTCCGGTAGTAGGTCGCCTCCCCGAAGCCTCCAAAGCCAAAGCGTGCCGTTTTGCTGCGGATCGCATCGCAATAGGCCTCGTTGAGGGCAAAACGCTCTTGTATCAACATCTCTTTTTTATCGGTCTCTGTTGTAGAGTTTTCCATCGGAACCTCATTTAGTAAAAGTGAATGGACGCACTAATCGTAAACAAGTTTATCATATTATACGAGGGATTGAATCTGAACAAAGGCTTCTATCTCTTGATTTAACTCTTCATAATCAACTAACCCTTTTTTGAGGTTATCATCAACTCTCTCACTACATGCACCCAGCAGAAGTCCCATAATCATCCCTCTGTGGACATTGTCACCTCCGGCATTGACATTGGCGAGCAGGGCATCTTTGAGATCGAAGTTATGTTGAACACAGAGGTAGAGCAGAAGAGGGACACCGTGTTCGGTATAACAGGCATTCGCCAATAGGGTGCGTACTACTTCACTCTCTTGATGCTCTTGCATAAAAGCCTTTAAGTCAAAAGGCTCTTTTTGAAAGGTGGTGTGGAGTCTGAACATCATCTCTTTTGGGATATTGCCCGGTCCGTTGTATTTGCGATAGAGTTCAAACAACGCCTCGCCCTGAATGGTTGGAAGATGCAGTTTTGAGCCGGCATTAACAAAGGCATCTAAAGGCTTTTGAGTGTCTGTTAGTCGATGAAGCAGAGGGAGTAGAACACTCAAAGACGAAGCGACATTTTGTGAGCGGTGGGTCAGATTTTGATGCTCTATAGCAATGCCTAAGGCCTCTACAGGATCATCATAAAGAAGTGACAGGACCAAAGGACGGATGAGCCCACCGTGCGAGCCGATAGACCATGTATTTGACTGCAGTTCAGCAGCGTTCATGGGACTGGCACCGTTAGTATAGTGTTCAAAAAAGCGTCTGATATAGATCTCGGTATAAGGATCGTTGGAGCTGTCAGAGGTCAAATAGGCTATGAAGTCGTTAATAAAATGGGCATCACTGTAGCTGCCGTTCTCAGAAACACTGCGCATCAAGACCCTGACTAACTGCGCGCCTAAGGTGTTTTCACCCGCTTTAAGACCATGATGGTAGTGATAACGCTCCTCGAGCTTGGGAGTAGCATTGCCATGTTCATGCTCTTGACTCTCAAGTGCGATCTTCATCTCTGAATAGTTTGTGTTATAAAAACGGCTGTAGCGACCGGTGATATTGAAGGGGCGTTGGTTGTGGATGTTTGGAAAATAGTCCACACCCACCATAAAGCTTTCGGGATGAGGGTGCAGTGCATCTTCATAATCCACAACACCGCCGTTAAAATCTCTTTTGATGTTCTCAAGATTGTAATACCAGTGCGCCGGCATCGCCAAAGCGTCACCGATAAAGAGACCCCATAAGGCATTTCTGATTCTCTCTTCTTTAGTATGCATTTCAGATCCTTTTATACAGGGAGTCTTTTATATGATAACACGCATCTCTATGTAGAGTGTTTTACGAATTGTCTAAGAAAGGTTTTTAATAAAATTTTTAGCCCTGACAAAAATAGGAAATTATGACAGAAGTGGTCTCCTAAGGTTAAAAAACATATAATGAGTTTATACCACTTAAGTGCTGCCAACTATGATTGAACTTACGCAAAAGATACTTACCCTTGATTCAGAATCTGAGAGAGCGTTGAAAAAGGCTGACGCCAGAGCACTGAACGTCATGAAAGAGGCAGACCTTCATGCCAGCCGTCTGATCGAAGAAGAGCAGCAGCTTTTTGAGAAGCAAAAAGAGCGTGATGCGGCAGCAGCGGATGAAAAACTAGAGGTGCAGCGGCGCCAAGCCATAGCCGCATTAGAGCAGAAGATGGAAGCCTATGACAGATCGCTCGATGTTGAGGCGTTGATCGAACACCTGCTTTCTGCAGCTAAGGATCGGGTATGCCATTAGGCAAAGCTGCCAAATATGGCTATCTCAGTGCCCGCTGCCGTACTATCCGTTCACAGCTGATAGACAGTGAGACCATGCGGAATCTTACTGTATCAAGGAGTATTGGAGAGCTCTCCAGTGCCCTCTCTTCAACTCTTTATGCCCCTTTCATCACAACTGTCTCCTCGGAAGGAATACATCGAGGGCTTACAGAAGCCTTTGTCCATCAGCGCAGCAAGCTGATACGTCAAATAGGCAAGAGAGAGCAGGCTTTATTTGAGCTTTTCTTTGTCACAAAATATACGCTGGTAGATGAAAAAACGGAGCAGGTCCATGCAACCAACCCCGAAGAGGCGTTTCGTCGTATCGATACAGACTACATAAAGCAGCTTAAAAAAAGTGTGCTCGGGCTTCCCCGCTGCGAACAGCGTCAACTCAAAAAGATCCTCGGAAGTTACTTCGACCTTCTTAACCTCTATAACCTGGTGAAATTTCGCCTGATTTACAGACAGTCTGTGGAAGAGACACTGGCGTATATGCTTCCCTATGCCGAAAGATTTAAACTCGAGGAGCTTGCCAAACTTTGCGATGTCGGAACGATTGAACAGCTTTCACGCAAGGTTGAACCGCTGTTGGGTGAGGGGTTCAGTGACTATGAGAGCTTTCGCAAGGTGCTTTACCGTTATCATCGACAACAACTCCTGTCGGTGTGGAGCGGCTACCCCTTTTCGATCGCACTTCCATTTTCACTGTTGAGGTTGATTGAGATCGAAATAGCGGACTTAAGATCGATTACCGAAGGTGTGGCATTTGGACTTGATAGCCGTGAGATCATTGCGATGACGGTAGGGAGCTGAGTATGTTTTTTCCGGAGAAGATGCTGCGCGTAAAGATAGTAATAGAGCCGCAATACAGCGATGCTGTACTTGAGACTATCGGTAAAAAAGGCTTGCTCCATATTGATAAAAAAGAGCACCGTCTCAAAAGTGAAGCGGAAGCCAACCGGGTTACTACCCTGCTCACATTGGTACAAAAATATATGACACTGCTTGGCATTGCGCCGAAGAAGCAGGCAATAACATCTATTTCAGACCTGGAAAGCCTTCTCGATCAGACAGAAAACAGTCTGCTGACTATGGGAATGAAGGTTGATGAGATAGACCTTCGGTTAAGAGAAGCCAAGCAGGAGTCAGAACGCTTTGACAAAGCACATGCTGCTAAAGCAGCGCTAGCGCCTGTGATCGATGCCCAAAAGGTCTCAACGAACCTAAACTACATCAAGATGCGTGTTGCGATGGTTACCATGGAAGCGACAGAACTGCTTCGTATCTCTATGAAGCAAAAAGGGCTGCTGTTGGTCAACCAACCGCTGTTTGAACAGACCAATGTCATAGCGGTTTTCTATGAAGAGGAGGACGAGACAGCATTAAGTAGGGCATTTAGCACCTTTAAGGCTGTCGAGATCGATTCGGAATACCTTTCGGACGAGACATTCAGGTCGTATCAACTCTCAGAAAAGCAGCTGCAGCGGGACAAAACAGTGTTGGCTGACGAACTCAGAGAACCGCTGCAGGAGATTGAAAACCGCCTATACGCTATGACGGAGCTTGAAAAGGCCAAGTCGGCGCTTAGAGAGGTCGATGACAAACTGATACTGGAGGGGTGGATCCCGCAGAAAAACAGAAAAGAGTTTCTGCAAGATATGGAACATTCGACCGTGACATTTGAGCCGTTCGAAGGCGAAGCGCCGGTTATGCTGGAAACACCGCTGGCTTTTAAACCTTTTGAAAAACTCATCAGCAGTTTTGCGTATCCGAGGTATGGTGAGATCAACCCGGTGATACCGTTTGCTCTCTCTTTTCTGCTTCTTTTTGGGATCATGTTTGGCGATGTCGGTCATGGTCTGATCCTTGCTCTGATAGGGTGGATAGTGAAAAGAGTCTATTCGGAGTATGCTGATTTTGGACAGGTCTATTATCTCAGCGGTCTCTCATCTGTAATTTTTGGCCTTCTGTACGGTTCGGTCTTTGGTGTGCACGATCTGCTGCCGCATCTGCTTTTTACGCCTATAGAAAATATCGAGGCAACGATAGCCTTTAGTATCGGTGTCGGTGTCGCCATTATTACCTTCAGCTTTTTCTTGCATATCGTGACAGCGATCAAACGCAAGGAACCAACTCTGTTGTTTGTC
>JBATWM010000198.1:0-4881 GCA_049672605.1 Sulfurimonadaceae bacterium | reverse complement strand
GTGTCAGTTGGCACAACCGTCAGGCATGGCATTGATGGATGATGTACTCTATTTTGTCGATGCTGAGAGTTCTTCATTGAGAAAGATTGAAAACGGTGAAGTCAGTACTTTGATCGGTGAAGGCCTTTTTAGCTATGGAGACAGTGACAGCGGCGAGATACTACTGCAGCATCCACAGGGAGTCTGTCCCGGTATCATTGGTGATGGCTGCGGCGGAGGACGCCTCTTTATCGCCGACACCTTTAACAACAAGGTAAAAGCCTATTACCCTGATGACAACTCTATGAGGACACTGTTAGAAGGGTTGAATGAGCCAAGTGGTATAGCTAAAAAAGGGTGTGAACTTTTTATTGCCAACACCAATGCTCATGAGATCGTTGTGTTTGATCTCTCCAAGATGGAGAAGCGGGTGATGGAGTTTAGCTTTGATTGCCCTATCTAGTGTTTTTAGTCAGCGTTAGCTGATATCATAATACCTTTCACAACAAACATTATTTCGAATTTTTGTACATTTTTTACGATACCACCAAATGAACACTATAAGCATATATAGTACGAAAAACAATTAGGAGTTGTTATGTCATACGCTAAAAAAAGGTATCTTACTTATGCTTTTATTACGATCTTTACGTTGGTTGTTCCATTTATTACAATAAATGGTAATCACCTTTTACTTTTATCTTTTGATAAATTTCAATTTCACTTCATAGGCTTTGCTTTTAGTGTGAGTGAGTTTTATGTTATGCCATTTTTATTAATGGCTTTATTTATTGGTATTTATGCTATTACCACCATACTTGGAAGATTCTGGTGCGGTTGGACATGCCCTCAAACTATTTTTAGAGTCATCTATAGAGACTTAATAGAGGGCACATTACTAGATTTAAGAAGAATTAAAAACAAGCAAAAAGAGATAGATTATTCTAAAAAGAAAAATCTGTTTAAAACATTTATATCTCTGCTCCTGTGGATGGTTATCTCTTTGATTATTTCGGCAAACTTTATCTGGTATTTTGTCCCTCCTGAAGATTTTTTTGCTTATTTACAAAATCCAAGCGAACATCTTTTTATGATCATGTTTGTTCTTAGTCTAGCTCTGTTTCTAGTCTATGATATTGTCTTTTTAAAAGAAAAATTTTGTGTATACGTTTGCCCCTATTCAAGAGTCCAAACAGTACTATATGATGATGATACGAAGCATGTGATCTATGATACAAACCGAGGTGGAGCAATTTACGAAAATGCTGAAAAGTCTATTTTTGATGTAAAACAGTGGTCTCTCAACGAAGAGTGTACTACATGTGAAGCTTGTGTTACAGTCTGTCCGACGCATATTGATATCAGAAAGGGCTTGCAGCTTGAGTGTATTAACTGTTTAGAGTGTTCGGATGCTTGTACAACTGTAATGGGAAAACTTGGCAAAGAGTCATTAATAAGCTGGGGGAGCACTAATTTTGTATTCAATAAAATCAAAAAATCACTTTTTTCAAAAAGAAGCAGTGTCTATCTTGTTTTTATTGTTGCATCACTAATATTAGCGATTGTATTTGCTTCAGGAAAAGAGTACCTTTTAATCAATATTAATAAAACAGGTCAACTCTATAGAATTGATAAAAATGGTTTGGTAAATAATGGTTATGTAATCGCAATACATAATACTCAAGATAAAGCATATACCTATGATATAAAGCTTGAAGATAGTGAAAACTTTAGTATTAGAAGATTTAAACCATTTACTTTAGGTGCAATGAAAAGAGCAAAAAAGGTTTTAATTATAGAAACTAAAAAAAGACTTTTTCTATCTGATAGAAAAGATAGTATTTTGAAATTAAAGATTACTGTTTTTGCCAAAGAAGACCCCAAAGTCAACCTTACAACTGAGTTAGCCTTTATATATCCCCGAAATGATTTAATTAAATAACTTTTTCCAGATAGAGGGTAAACTTTACGCCCTTTGTTTGGTTTTTTACTTCAATTTTTCCATCAAAACTTTTTTCAATAATGATCTTTACTAGATACAGACCTATCCCGGTGCCACTCTCTTTTGTAGAAAAATAAGGTTCAAATATTTTTTCAAGGTCTTTGCTTTTTATCCCCTTGGCATTATCTTCAACACTAATAATAACCTCTGAACTAGAAGCATCAACACTCAATTTTATGATTGGATTTTCAATGCCTGCTAAAGCATCAGCGGCATTTGAAATAAGAGCTAGAACGACTTGAGAAAGTTCATTTTTAATTCCGTGAACTTTGATACCTTCATATGTGTTAAATTCGAAGTCAAGTTTAATATCTCTGTTTTTCAGATCAGCGCTTAAAATTGTAATACTATTTTCAATTGCCTCTTTTACACAAAAATCTTCTTTTAGTTTTGATGGCGCATAAAACTCTTTAAAATCATCAATAGTCTTAGACAAAAACTGTAGTTGCTCTTCAGCTTGATTGAACTTTTTAGTGAAGTATTTACTATCTTCTTTATTGCCTTGAAGCCTCTTGTTCATATTGATCAAAATATAGGACAGGTTATTTAAAGGCTGTCTGAATTGGTGCGTGATGTTTCCTATCATCTCACCACTTTTTGCTAATTTTGATTGCTGTAAAAGCATGTTTTCATTGTTTATAGATTGATTTTTCAATAGGTTGTATCGATAAGAGATAGAGGTTGTAAAAAGCATGGCCTCTATAGCAAATGCTACTAGAACAATATCAATATAGCCTTGTTCAAGGTAGTACTCTTTTAAATCGAATACGAAGAGTAAAAAACATAAAAGCGACCAGCCTATAACATAGACACTAGTAGGATTAAGTCCTTGTTTGAGGTTAGAGATGGTAGATAGAAAAAGAATGGCATATATGACGGTATAGGGCAGATATTCAAAAAGAACATAATGATAAAAGACACTAAGAATGACTATATATAATAAAAAAGTATTGATAATCAACTCTTTACTGTTTTTAATTTCTGGGGAAAATTTACCTTCGTAAAAAGTGATAGCGAATATAAAAGCACTTAGTATTGCCAGTACTAAAAATAGGTCGTGTATATGGTCAGGTACAGTGTATAGATCACTATAAGTTGCTATATATAGAAGCGAAAAAAACTGCATAATACTGTAGCTTATATAGATGAGTTCTTTGGAGTAAAGATAGCGTATGAAAGTATAGACAATAGTCATGATCAAGATACCAAAAGTTATCCCGTAAGCTAAAATTATATTGGTATCAAAGCTCAATTTTATACCCGCTTCCAGTAAGGTTCGTGATAAGATTTTTTGGAAGTTTTGCTTTAAGATTTTTAATAACTGTTTTTAGCGCATCTTTTGTCATGACACTGTCTTGCCAAACAAAATTCTCTATCTCGCTATAGGTAACATATCTAGTTTTGTGTTTTATTAAAAGTCTTAGCAGCTCGATCTCTTTTGTTCGAAGTTTTACCACTTCACCATTTATGACTAACGCTAAGTTAAACATGTCGAAGTACGCATTATCTGCTAGTTCTATAATGTTTGAACTCTCTTCATTAATACTCTGTATACATAAGTTCAACGCTTCATCAAACTCTTTTTCTTTTACCGGTTTTATCAAGTATTTTACTAGCTTAAGCTCAACCGCTTTTAGTAAATACTCAGTATCATTAAATGCCGTTATGATAATGATCTGAGTCTTTGTGTCACTCTTTCTTATTTGCTTTACAAAGTCCAATCCATTCATTTTAGGCATTTGAATGTCCGTTATTATAATGTCAGGTGTATGTTCTTCATAGAGTTTTAAAGCACGGATAGCGTCTGCCGCTTCATAGATATTTTCAAAATAATTTTCTAGGTACTCAACACCATTTTCACGAGCAATATCATCATCTTCAACATAGAGTACTTTTATATTTGATAATTTTTCCATGGAGTATTATAGCTGACATGGAACAAGAAATTATGATAGCGTTGGTTGGAAATAGGTTGGAAATAGGTTGAAAAATCAGGAGGGATTAAAAACCCCTAATGTAGGGGTTTAAAGAGAAGAAAGTGGTTACATCATACCTGGCATGCCTGGCATTCCACCACCGCCACCCATCTCTGGAGCTGCCGGTTCCGGGATGTTGTGGATCGTAGCTTCTGTTGTAAGAAGCATGCTGGCAACAGAGGTTGCGTTAGTCAGTGCGACACGGGCTACTTTCAGTGGATCGATGATACCTTCTTCGAACATATCAACATACTCACCTGTCGCTGCATTGAAACCTATTGTGTCGCTTTCTGCGATTTCGATAGCATTAACAACAACACCGGCATCAAAGCCGGCATTCATAGCGATCTGCTTGATAGGTGCTTTGATAGCACGTAAGATGATCTCACAACCGATCTTCTGGTCGCCTTCTAGCTCTGGAAGAGAGACTTTAGCTGCTGCGCGAACAAGCGCTGCACCACCACCGATGATGATACCTTCTTCGACAGCTGCTTTTGTAGCCGAAAGAGCATCGTCAACACGGTCCTTTTTCTCTTTCATCTCTGTCTCGGTCGCTGCACCGACTTTAATAACAGCAACGCCGCCGGAGAGTTTGGCGAGACGCTCTTGGAGTTTCTCTTTGTCGTACTCGGATGTCGTTGTCTCCATCTGTACTTTGATCTCAGCGATACGAGAAGCAACAGCCTCTTTTGAACCTGCCCCGTTTACGATAACAGTGTTGTCTTTGTCGATGACAACGCGAGAGGCTTGTCCTAAGTCATCTATAGTTGTTGACTCAAGTGTACGGCCGATCTCTTCAGAGATGATCTGCCCGCCTGTAAGAATAGCGATGTCTTGAAGCATTGCCTTACGACGGTCGCCAAAGCCGGGAGCTTTAACAGCTGTGATGTTCAAGATACCGCGCATTTTGTTGACAACAAGTGT
>JBATWM010000197.1:0-12788 GCA_049672605.1 Sulfurimonadaceae bacterium | reverse complement strand
CTCGTGCCACGCTAGAACAGCATGAAGCACGATACGGAGAACTAGTAGCTGCTATTGCTGCTGATGACGCAGCTATTCAAAATGCAGAACTCGAACTGAGCTATACCGTTGTTACTGCACCTGTCTCTGGACAAGTCAGTGCACGTCGTGTTGATGTCGGAAACCTTGTAGGCTATGGTGAGTCAACAGTACTGACAACGATAGTACAGACTGATAACATCTATACCTACTTCAGTCCGACAGAGAGTGAAGTCCAGAGGATCTACAAATTTCGTTCTCAAAAAGATCTGCCTGCTTTCATCGAGGTCCGTGGTCAAGGCGAAGACGTATTAAAGCGTAAACGTCTTAACGGGTATGTTGACTTCTCTAACAACACGGTTGACCCATTAACGTCGACGATATCAATGCGTGCGACGATAGATAACTCAAGCCAATCGGTCTATCCCGGTACTTTTGTCTACATCAACATCTTTGTAACCGATAAGTTCAACTTTATTATGGTGCCACCACAATCGATCTTTGAAGATCAACTGGGCAAGTTTGTCTATACTGTTGATGCAAACAACACGGCGCATCGCACCAGTATCACGACAAATATGTCAACCCGGCATTACACCAGTATTGCTGAAGGTTTACAAGACGGTGATGTCGTTGTCATCTCCGGTTTGATGAAAATTAAAGACGGTCGTGAAGTGGCGCCAAAAGAGATGACAGACACTAAAGGCATCTCTGCTGTAATGAAAGCACATAACTTAATCCCTGAACAGGCGCAAAAGTAGATGTTCTCCATTACCTTTATAAAGCGCCCTATTCTTGCAATGGTCATCTCCCTGCTGATCATTGTCGGCGGTCTTGTTTCTATGGTTGTTCTGCCGGTTCAGGAGTTTCCGGATGTTGTACCGCCAACCGTTGTTGTTACGGCTACGTATACCGGAGCCAACGCGTATGCGGTTGAAGACTCTGTTACCCGTCCTTTAGAAGATAAGATCAACGGTGTTCAGGGTTCCATTTACCTGGAATCAGCCAGTACTTCTACCGGAGAGTCCAAAGTCACTGTCTATTTTGAACCAGGATACGACCTTGACATCGCTGCCGTTGACGTACAAAACAAAGTCTCAATGGCAACAGCCTCTCTGCCGGCGGAAGTAAAACAGCAAGGTGTTATCGTTGATAAGCAGAGTCCTAGTGCCGTCTGTTTTGTTACCCTTAACGGTGATGACCGTTATGATGATGCCTTTTTAAGTAACTATATTAATATCAATATCCTTGATGAACTAAAACGTATTCCAGGTGTCGGTAAAGCTGAAAATATGGGTGAGAAAAAGTACTCTATGCGTATTTGGCTTAACCCAGATAAGATCATGATCCTGGATTTAACACCGGGTGACATCATCGACGCTATCAAGTCTCAAAACAAACAAGCTGCTGTAGGAAAAATAGGTTCTTCTCCAACCTATAAAGACCAGCAAACAGAGTATGTTCTAACGGCCGAGGGTCGTCTAAATCAGGTTAGTGAGTTTGAAGAGATTGTCATCAAGTATAAACAAGATGGTTCTCTTGTATACCTGCGTGATGTTGCGCGAATTGAACTCGGTGCAGAAAAGTATGACTGGAATGCGATCTTAAATCAAAACCCTACCGGTCTTGTCGGTATCTATCAACTCGCAGGAAGCAATGCATTAGAGATCAGGGAAGCTGTCGGGAAAGTAATGGAGCGCGTTGAGAAACGTTTCCCAGAGGGTATATCGTACGCTATTCCTTATGATACGACTAAATATGTTAAAGTCGCAATCGACAATGTTGTCACCAACCTTTTTATAGCTATTATGCTGGTTATTACCATTATCTACATATTCTTACAGTCCTGGCGCCCTACGGTCATTGCCGCCGTTGCCATTCCGGTTTCTCTGATCGGAGCATTTGCCGCAATGTATATTGCTCCAGGTTTTTCTATAAACTTCTTAACACTCTTTGGACTCATACTGGCCATCGGTATTGTCGTGGATGACGTTATCTTGGTTGTTGAAAATGTTGAGGTCATTATGTACAAAGAACCTGAGCTCACCATGCCTCAGGTTGTTAAAAAATCAATGATCGAACTCATCGGCCCCATCATCTCAACAACACTTGTACTCGTTGCCGTGTTCATTCCGGTTTCAATGGTACCAGGTATTACAGGCTCTCTGTATCAACAGTTCGCATTGACCATATCGTTTGCAGTTTTGGTCTCATCACTGAATGCCTTAACCCTTTCGCCCGCACTTGCAGCGATCATTATCAAGCGTCGTGGTAAAGATGAAAAGGTATTTGTAGGGTTTCAACTGTTTGAAAAAGGGTTTACCTGGCTAACAGAGAAATATACATTACTTATTACACTACTAGTCAAAGCTCGGTATGCTGTATTGGTAGCATTTTTTGGACTGTTAGGCGTCATCTATTTTATGTTTATGACAACACCTACCGGTTTTGTCCCTTCAGAAGACAAGGGTCTGTTCTTGGTCGCCATCAACCTAAAACCAGGTAGTTCTATTGAACGCACAGTCGATGTACGTAAAGAAGTTGAACACATTGTCGCTGAAATCCCTGGTGTTGCAGACGTCATTGCCGTTGATGGTTATAACATTATCACCTCTACCTTAGATGGCAGTGCCGGAACGATGTTCGTCACCCTTGATCACTGGAATGACAGGACTGCTGAAGGTATGGATGTTGAAAGCATTATTCGTACAGTCTTTGCCAAGACTGCTCATATTTCAGATGCTACGGTAGCCGCATTTAACACTCCAGGCATTACAGGTCTTGGTAGTGTTGGTGGTTTTGACTTTAGACTTCAAGATTACCTCTCCAGTGATTTAGAGACCTTTATGGCTTATGCACAAGAGATGATTAAAAAAGCCAATGCCGACCCACGTATTGGAAGAGCTTTTACGACTTATAACCCGTCGTATCCAATGTACTCCATCAACATTGACCGTAAAAAGGCCAATGCCTTAGGTGTAGATGTTGCAACACTTTTTGGTGTTATGCAAACCTACCTTGGCTCTTATTATGTTAATGATTTTGTTAAGTACGGTAAGGTCTTCAAGGTTTTTGTTCAAGCTGAAAAAGAGTACAGAAGTGAAAAAGGTGACATTAATAAACTCTTTGTCAAAAACAAACAGGGCAAGATGGTTCCTATGTCTGCTCTCGTTGAGATCGAAGAAGAGTTAGGACCGCAAAATGTTACTCATTATAATCTGTATCGTTCTATTCAGATCAACGGTTCAGCAGCAGTAGGTCACAGTTCGGGTGAAGCTGTGGCAGCTATGGAAGAGATCGCAGCAGAGACTTTGCCAACAAGTTATGGATTTGAGTGGTCAGGAATGTCTTATCAAGAAAAGGTTGCCGGAAATGGTCAAGTCTTAATCTTCTTTTTTGTAGCCTTAGTTGTCTTCTTGGTCCTCTCTGCACAATATGAGTCATGGATCTTACCGTTGATGATCCTACTCTCGGTTCCAGTCGTAATGATCGGCGCCATTGGTGCGTTGAAAATGGCTGGCTTGCCGCTAAACGTTTATGCGCAAGTCGGACTAGTGCTCCTGATCGCTCTCGCCTCCAAAAATGCGATCTTGATCGTCGAGTTTGCAAAAGAGTTGCGAGAGTCAGGTAAAAGCATCATCGAGTCTGGTATTCAGGCCGGTAGACTACGCTTCCGTGCCATTATGATGACCATTCTTTCATTTGTCTTTGGTACTACACCACTTGCTTTTGCAACGGGTGCCGGTGCAGTGACACAAAAGTCTATCGGTGTCGGACTGCTTGGCGGGATGCTTGCTGCGACCATCGTAAGTACCCTGCTCGTTCCGGTACTTTATGTTCTACTTGAGACCATACGTGAAAAATTTGTAAGCGTTGAAGAAGAGATCGCTAAACGGGAGTCTATCTGATGACAAGAATTAAAATTCAGTACAGGGAGGCACTAAATGCCGAGTCTTAAAAAACTTTTATTATTGCCTTTGGTACTGTTAACACTGCATGCTGAAGAGGTTCAATATAACATTGATACATTGATCGAGAAGGCACTTCTCTCAAGTCCGGACCTTAATGTCTCACGCGACAGTTTCGAGATCTCAAAACAGCGCTCGTCACAAGCTGACGCAGATTATCTTCCGCAAGTCGATCTTTACGGCGGCGCCGGATATGTCAGTGTGACCGGTGTAGGCGGTCAGAATGACGGTACGCTTATCACCGGCAAGCTCACTGCTTCACAGCTCATCTATGACTTCGGTAAGACCGGCGGGCAGATGGACTTCTACTCCGAAGAGTCCAACGCCTCATTTGCGACCTACAACCAGGACATCTCAAACAAGGTCAATGATGTCAAACGTGACTATTATGACCTGTTACGCAAAGAGAATCTCATTAAGGTCTATGAAGAGAACGTCCTGCTGACCGAGCAGCAGCTTACACGGGCTGAGCGTTATTTTACAGCCGGTATCAAGACCAAGATCGATGTCGTCGATGCTCGTGTCCGTCTTATTGAAGCCCAGATCGAACTGGAAAATGGAAAATACGATCTTAGCCTTGCCTATGTAACGTTGGATAAAAACATCGGTAACCTTAATGAGACTGTCGAAGGTCATGTCTATATGCCTGACCTTAACCTCTCTCGCGGACTGTATGACACGCTTCCCCAAGAGAGTCTCACAACAGATGAATTAGTACAATTTGCTTTTACCCATCGCTATGAGCTTAAACGTTTTGAGCATAAGATCAAAAGTGCCCAAAGCAAAGTGCGTCAAGAGAGCGGTGACTACTATCCAGGACTTTACATTGCCGGAGACTACCAATATAATGATGTTACACAAGACCTGCAACTCTATGTACCCGAGCAGCAGTGGAATACCAATATCAATCTAAGATGGAACCTCTTTGGGGGTCTACGAACACAGGCAAAAACAGAGCAGGCAAAACTGACACTGTTACAAGAACATTCAAGTTTTGACGATGCGAAACTGCGTATTCACCAAGAGACCAGTAATGCCTTCATCTATCTACGCAAAAGCGCCTCTAACGTCAAGTTGTCTGAAGAGCTGGCAGTAGCGGCTAAAGAGAAGTTCGGCCAAGCGCAACAGCGTTATGAACATGGACTTTCAGATTACATCGAACTGCAAGAGGCTCGTCAAGGCTACATCAACGCTAATTCAGACTTAGTCTCAAACTACTATGAATACTACATCTCTTTAGCAACACTTGACCGCGCTATAGGACGTTAGGAATCGAAATTTTATAAAGTGGCTATTTTTTAGCTGACTTTGCAAAGTCTCCGCCGTTGATTCTACGAATATCTTGTCCTTATGGTGTTTCACACATCATAAAGTCGCGTCAGCTAAAAACAGAAAGCAGTTTCTGTTTTCTTTACGCCTTTGGCGGTTTCGAAACTAACAAAGCCAAAACAAGGGAACCGCTCGCATAGCGATGTTTCTTTAGGGCAGTTGGCTTCATCTTAACGTTTCTCATCGATGTTTTATCGTAAATTTTCCTTCAAATTTATCATCTTTAGCTTCAATACTCAACTCTGCATCAATCGGTGATTTGAGTTTTGCCAGAACACTGATCAGATCATGCAAAACAGAACCATAGTTTTTAAACATTGGAAAGATGATCTCTTTTATTTTTGCCACCTTGATGGCCTGAGCTAATGCGTCAAGTGCACACTTATAGGCACTTTCATTGGTGACATACTGTCGATAGTAATCTTCCATGTAAGCGATATTGTTGCGCCAAACCGTTCGCTCATCTTCACTGATAACGCTATTTTCATCAACACGTTTAAGCAGATCTCTTTTTAGGTCATCACTCTTTGCATCGCGAGATTCTAAGACACTATCAAGATCACTGCAATGTTTCTTAAGCAGTTCAAGTAGATCTTCATCACTGTAAGACTGTCCGCTAAGATTGTAGAGATGAGTCGTTGTCTCTGTGGCGCCATAACTCAAAGCTTCTAGAAGCTCAACTGCAGCATTTAAAAATGTATATTTATCAGGCTTTGTCTGGTCAAAGCCTACACCTTTACTCGTTACCTTTGGCAAGTCGCCAACATACTTTAATTTCATAATATCTCCTCGAGTCTGTATCGATCAATATTACATCAAATGAACTATAAATGCGATTAGGAGGTCAGCCAGCTACTGCAACAGTGCTAGTGCACCTTTATAGATAGGTTCATCGATAAAGCCATAGGTGTCATCACTAAACCCGGTTATACCGTTCGCACGTTCTTCTTCAAAACGTCGAATAATATACTCTGCTTTAATCCGCTCATGTTCATCAAGACCAAAAGTCGCTTCTGCCTGTTCTGCCTGCTTAGGCGAAATGCACCCTTTAGCGTCAAAACCCATCTTCTTCTCAAGATCGAGCCATGACTGAAAGCCTGCTTCATTTTTATAGTCCTGATAGACAAAGGAGACAGGTTTGACGCCAACGGCTTTAGTCGTGAGCAGGAATTGTGACAAGATATGATGCATTAACGGATTGTCAACTTGAATCAGCTCCTGAGAAAGGCTCATGTCTGCAAAAAGGTCCAAAATTCCCAAATAAAAGGTTGTGACTCGGTCATTTATCTTTAGTTCAGAAAGGTTTAACCACGCTTCTTTGGTCTCAATGGAGAGATGGAGTTCTATCTTGCTGTCGCACAGCTCTAGTGCCCTGCGGACATCAGCCGGTGTTTTGATCTTTGGCACACGTATAGCATCGGGTCTGAAGCTGTTAAGCAGTTCGATCTCATCTTCGCCGCCTTCATCTAATGCATTGACACGGACGATGATCTTTTTATCGCTCTCAGCCAAGGCGCTTAGCGTCAACATCACCAGACGCAGTGCATACGGTTTCATCTCTGCAGACACCCCGTCTTCAAGGTTTAAGATGATGGCATCTGAATTGAGGTCCGGGATCTTGTTAAGATGTTTGAGATTATGTGCTGAGAGCATTAGAGGTGATTTGAAATCAGTACTTTTATTGATGATACGTTTTTTTGGGAAGATAAACTCATCGAGTACATCCAGGTTTTGACTGTCGATCGCCTCTTGGATGATGTTAGCGTCTTTAATCAGCATTCTGATTTTCCTCTGGATGTAGATAGATATAGAGCGTTTTGATCTCTTGTTGGGTCAAGAAGTATCTTGGCATCCCTTTTTGGCGTTTTTTCATGGCGCTGTCGAAGTTTTTAAAATCAAGTTGATTGATAGCAGGCGGACTAAAAGACTTTTTTTCACCCTTGTCTTTGTAGGTTGCGATGAGCTTACCCTCACCTTTCTCTCCATGGCACTTAAAACAGCCTATGCCTCTTGGACTATGGTAAAGCTGTGAGGCGTACTCAGATTCTGTTATAAACGAGACATCTGCGTGGAGGGATCCAAATGACAAAAAAAACAGAGCAAAAGCCGATGAGCGGTTCATTAAAAGCACCTTGTTAGACATTTGGCGATATAATATCGAAATTTTAATGTAGGACTCCTCTAAATGCAGATTCTTGATGGTAAAGCACTCTCAAAAAAGATCGAAGACCAAGTCGCTAAAGATGTTAAAACACTCAAAGAAGAGACAGGCCGTACACCGGGTCTTGCTGTTGTCTTAGTAGGCAGTGATCCTGCCAGTCAAGCCTATGTCGGTATGAAGAAAAAGGCGTGTGACCGCGCAGGTTTCTACTCTGTCACCCATGAAATGCCGGCTGACATCTCTCAAGAAGCTATTGAGAACACGATCAAGATGATGAATCAGAACCCAAGCATTGATGGTATTTTGATCCAACTTCCGCTTCCGCCGCAGGTGGATACGACTAAACTGCTTGAACTTGTTGCGCCGAACAAAGATGTTGATGGCTTCCACCCCTATAATGTTGGGCGTCTAACCACTGGACTTGACGGTTTTGTTCCTTGTACGCCACTAGGTGTGATGGAGCTTTTAAAAGAGTATAACATCGACCCTAAAGGGATGAATGCTGTCGTTGTCGGTGCTTCTAACATCGTTGGCAAGCCGATGGCAGCCCTGCTTTTAAACGCTGATGCAACGGTACAAGTGACACACATCTTTACTAAAGATCTTAAAGCATGTACTTTGAACGCTGACATTATTCTTGTCGGTGCAGGTGTTATCAACCTTATCAAAGAGGACATGGTCAAAGAGGGTGCGATTATCATCGATATCGGTATTAACCGTGCGCCTAACGGTAAACTTGTGGGTGACGTTGACTATGAAAATGTTGCACCAAAAAGCTCTTACATCACACCTGTTCCGGGTGGTGTTGGACCGATGACCATTGCTATGCTTCTACAAAATACCCTTCGTGCTGCACAGGCACACGCTAAAGAGAGTTAATGAAACAAAAAGTCTATAACGCTGCCGGAAAAGCTTACCGCTTTTCAAACTCTTGGACGGGAACGATCATTATCGTCCTTTTTATCATCTTTTTCGTGGCGCAGGCCTTCCGTATACCAAGTGGTTCGATGAAAGACTCACTGCTTATCGGTGATC
The DNA here is from genome assembly GCA_049672605.1 of Sulfurimonadaceae bacterium. GTDB lineage: Bacteria > Campylobacterota > Campylobacteria > Campylobacterales > Sulfurimonadaceae > Sulfonitrofixus. The sequence goes on along the minus strand of JBATWM010000197.1, from coordinate 4,277 downwards.
ACCTTTTTGCCAAGAAGTTCGCTTATGGCATACCCACCCCCCACATCCCTTTTTTAGAGATTCCTGTGATTCCTGGTACAGATGGTCATATCTATGACGGTGACACACCTGAGCGTGGTGACATCGTTATCTTTCGCTATCCGCATAATCAGAACCTTCACTATGTCAAGCGCTGTGTTGGTCTGCCGGGTGACAAGATCGCTGTACGTGACAAAGACCTTTTCCTTCATCCAAAAGAGGGTGACCAGTATGTTAAAGAGCAGTATAAGGATTATGAGATCATGGTCTTTGGCGGTGAGCTTTGGGTAAAAAATCCTTACCAAAAAGCACATCCTGGTATCCATCACGATGAAAAGATCGTTAATAATGGCAAGTACCCACAACCTATCTTTAATTTCGGTCCTGTTCTTGTAGATGAAGCCCATTACTTTATGATGGGTGACAACCGTGACCACTCTAATGACAGCCGTTTCTGGGGTGCTGTACCATACGGACTGGTTGAAGGCACGCCATGGTTTGTCTACTTTAGTATGGATGACAACTACATCATCCGTTGGGACCGTTTAGGTAAAACACCATCTGACCTTGAAGAGAGCGTACTCCTCGACAAAGCGGTTGCAGAACGTATAGAACAAGATAAAAACGACCATGGACTCTATTGATCTAATAAGGATCGCAACAGCGGTCCTGGCACTGCTTGTAGCTATTATTGGTCATGAGATCATGCACGGTTGGGTCGCGTATAAATATGGCGATATGACCGCTAAAAATGCCGGTCGTCTTACTATTAACCCTATCCCGCACATCGACCCTATCGGTTCACTGCTTGTACCGGCTATGATGTATTTTATACCGATGTTATTTGGTTCAGATGGCGGGTTTCTCTTTGGTTGGGCTAAACCGGTGCCTATCAACACACGTACTGTTGTTGACAACGGAGGCTTTAACGCTGCTATGCAGGTAAGTCTTGCGGGTATCACCTACAACTTTATCGTTGCTGCATTGGCTGCTGCATTTTTACTTGCTATGTCTCAGCCGCTTGTCAGTGATTCGATGTTTTATCTCTTCGCCTATTTCTTGGTGATGCAACTTGTCATTATTAATGTGGTTCTGGGTGTCTTTAACCTGCTCCCTATTCCACAATTCGACGGTGCGCACTTTTTGATGTATGCGGCTTTAAAGTACAACTATAACGCTGTTGCGCAATGGTTTTACAAGATGGAGAGATACGGTATGATCATCGTTGTTCTCATCTTGATAACACCGATACACCAGTATGTACTGCTGGCACCTGTACAATTTGTACTCCAATTTTTACTCGCTTAAAGGAAATTATGATGAAGTTTTATGTTGCTACAGACCACGCCGGAATCGATCTAAAAGATATTACTGTTGAGATGCTACGCGCTAAAGGCCACGAGGTTGAAGATCTTGGACCATTTTCTAAAGACCGTGTTGATTACCCTGATTATGCCGTCAAAGTCTGTGAAAGTGTTTTAAATGACCCTGCAGCTCATGGTATCTTGATCTGTGGTTCAGGTATCGGTATGAGCATGTCTGCTAACCGTTTTCACGGTATTCGCGCAGCACTATGTCACGATGCGTACACAGCGACAATGGCGCGCGCACATAATGATGCTAATGTTCTCTGCTTCGGTGAGCGTGTTGTAGGCGTAGGTGTTGCAGAGTCAATTATTGACGCATGGATCGCAGGTTCATTTGAAGGCGGCCGCCACTGTGGACGTGTTGAGAAGATCGAAGCGATCCAAGGTTAAGTCATGACATTAAGCCAAGAACAGCGTGCTATAATCGAAGGTGCTATCCGCGACATCCCGGACTTTCCAAAACCGGGCGTTATCTTTAAAGATATCACCACTATTTTAAATAATGCCGAGGCATTTAAAACCCTTCAAGAGCATCTGCGTGACCGTTATCAGTCATACAACCTAGACTATGTCGCCGGTATTGATGCCCGCGGATTTATCTTTGGTGCAGCGCTTGCACGTGACCTTGGTATTGGTTTTGTCCCTATCCGTAAAAAAGGTAAACTCCCCTACACGACTGTCTCTGAAAAGTATGTGCTTGAGTACGGCGTAGATGAAGTCGAGATCCATATCGATGCCTTCGAAGCCATAGATAATGCACGTGTACTGCTTATAGATGATCTTATTGCAACAGGCGGCACGGCGAATGCCGCTGCTTCGTTGATTGAAAAAGTCGGTGCGGAGTGTGTTGAGTCATGTTTCATCATGGGGCTTACCTTCTTGGACGGCATCCAAAAGTTAGAAGAAAAAACTGCTGTTTACAGCGTTATCGAGGTTAATTAATGTATATCCCTTCACCATCAAAATTTGATCCGGATGAAAACGGCCATTTTGGCATCTTTGGCGGACGTTATGTCCCAGAAACTCTTATGCCGGCACTTTTAGAGCTTAATGAAGAGTATAAAAAGATCCGTTTTGACAAAGAGTTCTGGGCAGAGGTAGACTACTATCTTAAAGATTATGTGGGCCGTCCTTCACCGCTATACTACGCTGCAAACATCTCTGAAGAGCTAGGCGCTACGGTCTACCTCAAGCGTGAAGATCTTAACCATACCGGTGCCCATAAGGTCAACAACGTTATTGCTCAAGGCTTAATGGCACTACGTCTAGGAAAGAAAAAAGTTATCGCCGAGACAGGTGCCGGTCAGCATGGTGTTGCAACAGCAACTATCTGCGCCCTACTTGGTTTAGAGTGTCAGATCTTTATGGGTGCCAAAGACGTTGCTCGTCAAGAGCTTAATGTCTTTAGAATGAAACTGCTTGGTGCAAAAGTTCACTCCGTTGAGAGTGGTTCTAAAACACTTAAAGATGCCATGAATGATGCCATTCGTCACTGGGTCACCAATGCACGCGATACTTTCTACATCATTGGTACCGTTGCAGGCCCTCACCCTTACCCGATGATGGTACGTGACTTTCAAGCGATCATCGGCAAAGAGGCGCGCGCACAGATCTTGGAGAAAGAGAGCCGTCTGCCGGATCATGTCATCGCATGTATCGGCGGCGGGTCAAACGCTATCGGCATGTTCCAACACTTTTTAGAAGATAAAAAAGTGGAGTGTATCGGTATTGAAGCCGGCGGTCACGGCGTCTGCACTGATAAACACGGCTGTTCTCTTATGATGGGACGTCCTGGTGTTTTACATGGACAGATGTCGTACCTTTTACAAGACGATGACGGACAGATTCTCGAAGCGCACTCCATCTCTGCTGGACTTGATTACCCGGGTATTGGGCCGGAACACGCTTTTCACAAAGATAATGACAACATTACTTACGATCATATTACTGATGAAGAGGCACTGGATGCCTTTGTATGGCTTTCGCGTAAAGAGGGTATCATCCCTGCTTTCGAAAGCTCACATGCCATCGCTTACTTGAAAAAGATCAAAGATATCGAAGGTAAACTTATTATCGTTAACGTTTCAGGACGCGGTGACAAAGATATGATCCAGGCAAAAGATCTACTCAACTTCGACTAACAATCAGGTGAGTTTGCTCACCCCTTCTCTCTTTTTACTTGTTACGGTGTCCAGTCAAAAGTAAACGCAGTTGTCTCACCGCTTTGTACCTCTACGCCTATCTGCATTTGATTACCTATGTTAACGCCATTTTCATCGTACTCGGCAATGATAAGGTCATAACTGCCCTCTGCAAGGAGTGAGAGTCTGTATGAACCACCCTCTTTGACTACTACACTTGTAACCGCATTTTCAAAATCGTTATCAGCTTCTGTATCAGGATTCAGATCATTTGATGATTCGTAGGCATAGAGTACATAGGTGTTACTCGCATTCAGGTCATTTACACTTCCCTTGATCGTGCCGGCTTCATCTGTCACGACAAGTCTGATGGTCGGTTTCAGTTTATAATAGACATCTGGATCTTTACCCGTCACCACAATCGATTTTCTTATATCAAAGTCAGCGGTCATTGTCACCGTACCATTGATTGGCACCTCATAATTACCAATTGCTTTATATCCTGTCTGTGATCCACTAGGAACATAAAGGGTTTCATTTCTATCACCATCAAATTCAATATAACACCCTGTATTACTCTTAGGTCGTTGCGTCTCTTCTGCAGCATCCAACATAAAGCGCATCTGCGTATATTTGCCTGCAGGCATTTGGAAGTCACCCAATAAAATGCTTCTTCCGTCTTGCCACTCTAAAAGGTTGATCGGATTGATAGAGTCGTTAAAATCCTCCATTGTTTTCCAACCACCATTTG
>JBATWM010000196.1:0-12228 GCA_049672605.1 Sulfurimonadaceae bacterium | reverse complement strand
TTAGATTTCGTCGAGAATATGATCAATATCATTGTCGTCATTCAGAAGAACAACACATGGTTTATAGGTTTCAAGATCTTTTTCATCATACGTCGCATAAGCAACAACGATGACTTTATCACCCTTGTGCACCTTACGTGCTGCTGCCCCATTAAGACAGATGTCACGTTTACCGCGCTCACCTAAGATGATATAGGTCGAGAAACGCTCACCGTTATTGATGTTAAGGATCTCAACTTTTTGGCCCACACGCATTTTAGAAGCTTCTAAAAGTTCTTCATCAATAGTGATCGAACCAACATAATTAAGGTTAGCATCGGTTACTGTTGCACGATGGATCTTACTGTATAGCATTTCAATGGTCATCGAAACTTTCCTTATCTACCCATCTGCTTCATCATGTCAGCAGGTGTAATTGGAGCATCCCATAGTTCATCTGGGATCACAAACTCCTCTACTACATTGCCACCGATGATGTGTTCATCAATAATTCGGTCAATTGACTCTTTAGTCAGACCCGCATACATCGTGTGTCCCGGTTCAACTAACATAACCGGACCGGCATTACAACGGTTCAAACATGCTGAACGAATAGGTTGCACTGTTCCAATGATACCCTTTTGCATTAAAGACTGTGCTAAATGCTGAAAAAGGTCCTGAGTGTCTGGTCTTACACAAGACGGTTTTGGCATCCCCGGAGGTGCAGATTGTTCACACTTGAAAATATAAAAAGCTGGCTGTGGTATGCCCATTTTGTTCTCCATAATTTAGGTCTGTTTTGACCTATCTAAGTAAAATTTGCGCGTATTATATCTAAACTCTTAAGACAATTGTTTAGTCGAATATATATATAGATATGTTTAAGGTTTGAATTTTGCTCATTCTAAGATGAAATTGCCTAAAATGGCACACAATTTATATTTGGAGTACCTGCTATTATGAGAATTTTATTTGTTCTACCTCTTCTCTATATCTCATTATTTGCAGAAACTGCAGGATACATCGGTCTCTCTATAGAAGATTCAACCGAATTTTTTGTTCTTGATGACAGAACTGTCAGTGCATCCACACCCCAGTACAAGATCAAAGCCGGTTACGGTGACATCGGCGGCTATGCTGTCGAAGCCGCTTTTAGCTACATGGATTACGCGACCGATGTCTTCTCTACTAACGACGGGGCTGCATTAATGTTGGATATCACACTCTATAGAGGGTGGGACGTCGGCTATAACCTCTATCCCTACCTTGATGTCGGGATCGGTATGGGCGACATGAAAGTCGAGCGTCAACTCGAAGAGTCACTCACTTTCAGCAGTTTTAACTTTGGCGGCGGTATCCGTTATGTCATCAGCAACACCTACGATTTCGATCTTGGATTAAACTACAAACTGCGTACATGGCAGACGATCTCATTGGTATCGGAACAGGTCAAGGTCACATCACACTTGGTTAATCCATACATCGGTATCAACTACCACTTTTAAGCGAGGAAACAAGATGAAATACCTACAACTATCACTACTCTCATTCAGCCTCGCAGCATTTATGCTCGGATGTGGAACAGAATCAGATGAAGCACCACTGGTTCCTGAGATCATCTCCATCTCTATTGATGACGCTAATGTTACTACACCGATCCGTTCCCTTGTTCAAGAAGTTCAACTCGGTGCCACTGTACTCTACAGCGATGGTACAAGCAGCAATGCGACCTATCAACTTGACTGGGAGTCTAATGACACGTCAGTTGTTGTGAACAATGGGCTTGTAGTTGCTGCTGCCAATCATGGTACTGCCACTATCTCAGCGTCATACCGGGATAAACTCTATACAACAGAGAGTAAGACGATTGAGATCACACCATTGACAGAACTGAATATCACAACGACTTCTGCCGATTTAAATATCACCTACAATGACACAAACGCTTCTCAAGCAGCCGTTGATATCAATGTAACTGGAAGCTACACATTGCAAGCCAATGGTACATTTGAAGACAATGAGACAGTTTTAGCGATCAGCAGCAATATAGCATGGACAAGTTCAAATACCACAGTGGCTACTATCGATTCAGCAGGCCTGATGACAATATATTCATTGATAGATCAAAACGGCACAGCAGACATCAATGTCTCAATTTACAATGAAGTCAATGCTACATTAGAACTAAACGTCAGTCTCTAAAAAAGTACTTACACCCGCCCCGTTTAAAAAGCAGGATATTGCTCTCTGATAGAGTGATATAGACCCTACTTCTCTTCTCGTACCAGATCCAAAAAGGTCAAAATAGCGCTTATCGCTTCACTGCGATAAAGATCCTTCTCTATCAGAAGCTCATGCCAGGCCCCTTCGATCTCATAGCCATGGCAATCATCACCCATCATGGAGCAGAAGTCATTTACGGCTTTAGGGTTAACGATCTTGTCTTCACTTCCTCGCAATATCAGAAGTGGCATCGTGATCTTTGACGCGTTTTTTACCGCTGCTGCACTTCCCTTACAGGCATTCTGAATCCAGCCTACTGATGGACCACCGATCTTGGCTTTTGGATATTTTTGCATCTCTTGGTTCACAATCTCAAATCGGCTTTTAGAGTGTGTCAATAAATTGTCATCAAAAACTATCTTCTTTGCATCATACGCTTTTTCCCCTGGAGCATAGGCTGTTATATCACTGTCAAATGCTATCAGCTTACATAGCAGTCCTGAAGTATTCGGAGTGTACAGGTTGGGTTGGAACATCGGTGAATTTAAAATTGCAGCATTGAAACCACCATCAAACACCTCAAGATAACGTGCCGCTATGGCACCTCCCATGGAGTGGCCAAGCAGATAAAGATATTTGGGTTTTCTTGGCTTGACCTTTGTCTTAACAAAGCGATAAAGATCTAATACATAATTGTTAAATTCATCAACATGCCCCATCTGTCTATCTTTTGCCATTCGCCCGGAAAAGCCCTGTCCTCTGTGGTCGATCAGGTAAACACTGTAGCCATTTTGGTTTAGGTCATAGATAAACTCTTTGTACTTGATGATCGATTCTGTTCGTCCGTTTGAGACGACTATAGCACCCTTTTCATCTTTGATGGGGAAGAGCATGTAATGAATTGATATATTATGTTCACCTGAAAAATAGCCATCTATTCCCTGATCAAAGTGTCTGTTGATCATGCTCTCATAGATCTGCGTCAGCTCTTGTTCGGTTGTGAGTTTATAATGGGGAAGATGTTCAGGAAGAGCTTTAAAGGCTAGAAGCCAGGTAGAGAGAAGGAGAAGAAGCGTAAGGGCTTTCATCTTTTATCGCGCTGCTAAAATCTCTCGAACAACCTCTCTATCATCAAAAGGAAGTTTTTGATCGTAGATAAGTTGAAAAGCCTCATCCCCTTTGCCCAAGATCAAAACGATCTCATCGCCGCTCTGCTCTTCGATCGCTTTAGCAATGGCTTTGCGGCGATTAACATCGACAAAGACCTCACTGCTTTTATCGATGCCTTTTAAGATATCTTCAATGATCTTATCGGGGTCTTCTGTCCGAGGGTTATCACTGGTCACATAGATCTTTTTAGCAAACTTTGCTGCGACTTTGCCCATCATTGGACGCTTGGAGACATCTCTGTCACCACCTGCACCAAAGACTACTAAGATCTCTTTCTCTTTCAAGGCATTAAGGACCTGTTCCATCCCGTCTGGCGTATGCGCAAAATCAACGATGACAAGAGGTTCATCACTCACCTTCTCCATACGTCCGCTGACACCACCGAAGTTGTCTACTACTTCACAGACCTCGCTAAGTTTTTTATCGGTGACAAGATGTACAGCGGCGATCGCTGCTGTCAAGTTATAAAGATTAAAAAAACCGTGCATTGGACTGTTAAAGCTCTCCACCTGTTCAAAGTGTTTAATCACACCGCTGATACCCTGGTTCAGCGAATAAGCCATCACTTTATAGGTAGAAGGGTTTTCTGCCCCATAGCTGTAGGCATTTTTATAATTAAACTCAGCGCGCGGCTCATCTTTGTTAATCAGCTTTTTAGTCTCATCCGCAAAAAAGCTGTTTTTGACATAGATGTAGTCTTCGAGGTTTTTATGATAGTCCAAATGATCCTGAGTTATATTTGTCAAAATTTTCAGATCAAAACTAATGCCTTCAATGCGCTTTTGGACAATGGCATGTGAACTTACTTCCATCACAAAGTATTCACACCCTGCAGCAACCGCTTGATAGATATGACGGTAGGTATTTAAAACACTTGGTGTTGTTAAGCTTTTACCCTCGGCAACAGTGTCATTTAAAAAGAACCCACGAGTTCCCTGCATCGCTGCCTTATATCCCAGGTCCAATAACATGGAATAGATCGCACTTGCTGTCGTCGTTTTACCATTAGTACCAGTAATACCAATGATCTTAATACGATCGAGTCCAAAGATCGGTGCAATGTCAGCAGCAGCAATAATAGAGTGCGCACCATTTTTTTGTGCATCCTCTAGATAATTCTCATTCTGTTTTGTTTTTATAAAAGCGGTTTGCGAGTCACACTCTTGAGAGTTTTCAGTGACGTAACGAAAGGGCTGAGAAGGGAGCTCAATTTTCAACAGTTTTGCCTTTGGCAAGACGGCGAAGCAATTTGCGAAGTTGCTTATCGTTAGGGTGGACGGCTAAAGCACCCTCCAGATAACTCATCGCCATCTCATGGTAGTTATTTTCCATAAGCTTATCTAAGAAATCTACAAAATCCTCTTTCTCAGTGATGATGACACGGGTAGAGAACATAATGTTTTCAAAAATACGTCTAAAATCACCCTCATTGTCAACAATCTCCTTAAACTCAGAGTACATAATGCCATCTTCAAATTCCAGACGCTTTAAAAGCGGCTTCGTGATGATCTCGCCCAGTTGATCAAGCGTGCCGTCCATTGTCTCCAGAATCTCTGAGAGGATAAGATCCGCCTGTTCCGCATCATCTTCACGCAACACAGCATAGTAATCAAACAGTGCCTCAGCACCGCCTTCTCCACTCATTGCCATCTCAGCCAAGATCGCTCCATTATAAGCCTCTTTGGAACTTGGATAATCTTTTAATACCATTGCATATGAGCGCAATGCCTGTTCAAATTCTGATTTTGTAAAGCTCTCGTTCGCTAGAGCAAGAGCTTTATATTTGTTTACTGTTTTCATAACTCTTCCTTTATAGCAAATTTTTTACATTGAATCGAGCTGATTTTCCATACCATGCGGTACATTGATAACAGTGAGTTCAGGGTGAATGTCCATACGTAGTTGTCTTTCAACCCCATATTTCAATGTATTGCCGGCACTACCGCAACCAACACAAGCGCCTTGCAGTTGTACATAGACTGTACCATTTTTAACGGCTAAAAACTGAATGTCGCCACCGTCAAGTGCCAATGAAGGACGAACTTTTTCAATGGCAGTTTGAACAGGTGTAACTAACTCTTCATCTGTAAATGGAATCATATAAAACCTTATTATTGGTTGCATCTATAGCAACCCTATTTTCTAATCATAAAATATTCTAAAAGCGCTTAACAAGCCATAAAGCATTTAGTGTGTTTTTCTTGCAAAGTTTATTGAAAGAAAGGAAAAGAGTAAAAAGATGGCGAAATAAACATGCTAAATGTATGTTTATTGAAGAGTAAAGTAATATTAATAGATCAAGATGCGCTGAAGCTAGAACTTCAAACCCATTATTTGCATTACATAGCTAGGCTTTCGCATACCTACTAGAATATAATCTATACTCTCTTGTGCCTGCAAAAATGCAAGCGCGCACTCTTGAAGCGGTTTATCACACCCTTCGATCTTCTCTTTCAACTGCACCTTCGTCATCTTAGTACACTCAAAAGCGACCATTCTTGCATACTCTTGTAAAAAGAGGTCTAAAGACTCAGCCAAAAGGTCAACAACTGCAGGATCTATCTCTTGTAACGCTTTTTGAAGATGCGGAATGACCTGCACATGCAAAAACTGATCATATTCGCCCACAAAACCAAACCGATGTTTAACGTCATCAAGTTGTGCGATCATATTGTGAATGCTTTTCAGTGACTCGTCATCTGTCATCTCTAACACTTCATTGAGGTGATGGTAATAGTCATGTGGCTCTTCATAGGTGGCCAGACGAAACATCAACGCATTTGCTTGTGCGTTAAGCGGACGGTTTACCAGTACACGAAGACCATTCTCTTTGGCCCACTTTGCACACTTTAATCCTTCTGTTTCTAGAAGGTTAATAGGCAGTTGAACCGTAGAGAAATGGTCTTTATCACTACCCGCCTCTTTGGCAGCACGTTTGGCAATAACAACAAGATCTTCATAAGGCAAAAACTCCGGATCACTGCTGGCTTTAGAAAATGAGTTAGAGCTAATCCCGTAACTTTTAATGCGACCATTTTGCACCTCTTTTTCTAAGGCAACAAAAGCTTTTTCAATACGTTCAAACATTCTGTCCAATGTCTCATTGCGGTCAAGATCATTGTTCATAGCATCCAAAATAAAGTATTCTGGATTATGGATAAGATAGCACCCAAGACTGTCCATATTCAGACGATCAAGAGACTTGCTCAACTGATCTTGCATAAACTCCGGCGATATACAGTGATAGATATGCTCTGCAAACTTCACCATCTCAGGAAAACTCTCACCCTCTTGAATACGTTGAAGTGTTGAGCCCTGAATATACCCAAACTTACTCACGATCTCGACATGCTCGATCTCTTTAGTCGGCATAGGCTGAAAAGCCAAAGCAATCGCTCTCTCAGCCCCACCATCCATATAGTTAGTCGAGGTATCGATCAGGTCAACACCCTCTTCTACCGCTGTTTTGATCGCTTGAATATGTTCAGGGTTACGGTCACTTACCCGGTAAGTTCCAAATCCGATTTTTGCCACAAAAGTTCCTTGTGTAAATGTTGATGGAATTATAGCGAAGATGCTTTATATCGTTGAAAGTGTTAAGTGTTAAGTGTTAAGTGTTAAGAAAGATGGCGAAGCTCATCTTAAAGTGAGCTATATAGCAAAGTTTCAGATTTGGTGTAGATTGTGCTGAAGTGAACCCGAAGGCGATATCTCCTGTTAATAAACTAAGCTGGGAGCTTAGTTTTAAGGAGTAAAGTAACATCAATAGAAACCATCAGGTTATCTACTGCGTCGAGTGGTGAACTTCAGTGCAAGGTGCGCCGAAGCTGAAAAGTTCAAAGAAGCGTTAGCTTATTTGAACGGCTTTGCAAGGTCTTTTTCGATTGCTCCGGGGACACTCGCAATTGTCATAAACTCACCCATAGTAAGCTGTGGGTAACTAATAGCAATGTAGTATTTAGCCGCAAGCATCTTCGCTTTACCATCTTCGATCAAGACAGTATAAGGAAGGATCTGCGCGTTTTGATAACCGATCTTCTTAACAAATTTAGAAGTCCTTGCACCTAATTCATAACCAAGAAGTGTACGTCCTTCACCAAGTTGAAGTTCGAAAATAAGGTTTTTACCTTTTTTATAGGCTTTAGCTTTTTCGAGAAGTTCTGCATTGTCACCTTCAGCAAGAACAGCTGACTCTTCGTAGTAAGGCATACCCATCATAAAGTGGTAACCTGCAAGACCGTCAAATGCCCATTTGTCAGCTGAACCTTTTAGTTCACCAAACACACCTGAAAGACTTTTTTCAACTGCTAGAGCAGCTTGGTAATCAAAATCATCTTGCATAAATGCTTTACCGAAGTAAACAGGGTTTGTAATACTGATCTCTTGTTTTTCGTTATTGACTAGTAGACGAAGTACTGCAGCAAAACCACGATCTGCTTTGTTTGCAGCAGATTTCATTGCCGCATTAGTAAATACGATCGATGTATATTCACCTTTTTTGTCAACTTTGTATGCTGCTACTACTTCAAAACCAGCTTCAGTAAGCTTAGCTTGTGCTGCGTCTGCATCAACATAAGCACCTACAAGGTACGTGCTTACTTTTTCTTCAGCAGGTTTAGTCGCTACACCCTCAGAAGCCGTAGCCTCTTTTGACGAACAACCGCTAAACGAAAGAACAAGTGCCGCTACGACTAATGCTAATAATTTTTTCATTTAGTTTTAGCTCCAAGACCTTCCATAATGCCAATGATTTCAAGATCAAGAGTATGGATAGCGTCTACAGTTTTCTTGTCTTTTATGTTCATAACAGTGATCCAGTTTTCTAGTTTCGGCATACCGATAACCATCTTGTTGCTTCCTTTTTCGATGTACATGTACATTGCACATGGAGCAAATACACCAGCGTCTGGACGTGCATCACCTTCTTGACCATCAACAAGGTTAAATACGCCGTTAGAGAATGTAAAGTGACACAGTGAATAGACAAAGTACGCATCGTATCTGTCGAACTCTAGTTCTAGATCGTTATACGCTTCACGGAAGTTTTTGTAACCGGCGATGATATATTTTTTATCTTCGAATGCTGCTTCGAACTCTTCTTGGAAACCGTCAACGAATTCAGCTAGATCTTCAGGACGCTCGAATGTCACTTCAAAGTTCATCATTGGGTTAGCAGTAAGCTTGTCATACTGGACCATCTCAACTTTTCCGCCAAGTTTTTCATCAACTAGTTTGTCTAGTGGTGTGAAGATCTTTGTAAACTCTGCACGCGTTGCTTTGTCTTGAACACCTACGATGTCTAACATAGTATTTGGAGTAACGTGACCTACGCGAGTATTATTATCACCTTTTACTTTGTAGATATGAAGGTTAAACGGGCTGAAACCACCAAGTTCAGGTGCTTTTAGTAGTAGTGGACGAAGCGCTTCATCTGTTGTGACAGGGAAGAAACCTAGGTTGTCAAGATTAGTTCCGGCGTATCTAGTCGCATAAGCGTCACTGATACGCTCATGTGGATCAGAAAGAACAAAACCGATACCTTCGATATCGTTGTTGATCATATCCATATAATTTTTCTCTACTACAGAGACTGCTTTTTCACCTTTTGGTGCATCTTTAAGCATTGTGTCTTTGATAACATTAAAACGAACGCCTTCTGCCGCCATTGCCATTGTCGCCGCAAGGCTTAGCGCTACTGCACCTGTTATTAATTTTGAAAACATATATCTCCCTTGATTAAGCTTCTTACCTTGTTTTACTCAAGAATTTTGCTATCCTATTTTATCACAAAAGCATCAAAGCAAACATTTATAAAATACTATATCCTTATAGGTCTTACAAATTGTAGCATTATGACAACCTCTGCCATTTCATACATAAATTGACTCTATGACTATTATGAATGTAATTAATAATTGTGGAGAAAATGTGGAGTACTATGATAACAATTTCTTGATCAGATCAAATCGTATGCTTAAATCATTGTCACAAAGATTAAATATAAAGTGTATGGGAAAAGTAAATAGAGGAGAGTAACTACCCAAGGGTAGTTACATGGTAATCGAATGATTAGAAGTTGTAGTTTAAGCCAACAGAAACACTTGTTTGAGAGTGTTTTACTGTAACGTCCTGTGCCATAAAGTTTTTAAAAGTCTCTGTAGCTTCTGGTGCATAAGCAAGAGCTAGATCAACTGATGTTTGTTTACTGAAGCCATAAGTACCGCCAACTGTAATATGTGATTCTGTAATTGCTGGAAACCCAATTAAATTAAACGTATTAACTGCTCCGCCAGTTAAACCATTTGCACCTGGTGCATAGTTTTGCTCACTGATTGGACTAGCTGCATAGTTATAACCAACACGTGCAGCCCATGATTCAGTAGCATATTCATAACCAACTGCAATAACATTTTGATCTTCCCAGTTAAAATCTTTATAACCTTCTGCATCTGACCACTTGATCTGTTTAAAATCTAACGCAATTGTATTTTCTGCGATTTTATAACTTAAACCAAGACCGATTTCAGCTGGAGTAGATAGTTTGTCATTTGTATATGCACCACCAGTCATTGCACCGGCTGCAGTTGATAAAACACCATTATATTTCATATCAATTTGAGACTTGTATGCAGCACCCATTGTTACACCAGCAATCTCATAAGCAACACCTGCATTTACACCAAATGCCAAGTCTTGTCCAACACCCGTACCTACATTAGTGCCAAACATGTTGTAATTGATATCTAATGCACCATATTGAAGTAAAGGTGTAATACCTACACTGAAACCATTGATAGCGTACACTAGAGGTACACCGAATTGCATAAGTTGCAGGTTTGTAACCATCTGCATTTGCGTATCAGCTGCACCATCTGCATCACGATAGTCTACACCCATACCAGCAGTCCCCCACATACCAATACCCCAATAAAAGTTTTCATTTACTTTACTAGCAATAGAAACTGCAGGAATAACGCTCATGTCAGCTGCACTAGTTGCAGATGAATCTCCGCCGCCAAAATTATTAGTACTTTCAACATCTGGCATAAAAATCGTTCCACCAAATTGTACTTCAGTACCTTCCACAGACGAAATAAGAGCAGGGTTTACTAAAGCAGATTCTGCACCATGTGACATACCGATACCAACACCACCCATACCGCGCGCTTTAGCACCGACACCGATTAAGTTTGAACCGTTTGTAGCAAACGCAGATGTCGCACCAAGGACCATTGTAGCTGCTAGAGCTAATTTAATTATTTTTTTCATATTTAATTCTCCTAAGAATTGTAAAGTTTGGAAATTCCGAACTTTAGAATTATGACTGCGGTCATTATAATCCTGCAAAATAAGCAAGAACTTAAATGAAAAGTAAATGGGATAATTATGGGTTAACTGTGAATATATACATGGTGAGTGTTTCGATTGACAACATTTAATTTAAAAAGTGAGGTTGTTTTAAAGTTAAGTAGATGCAACCGCCTATAAAGGCAGTCGCATAATAATCGAATTGATTAAAAGTTGTAGTTAAGAGCTACAGTAGCAGAAACTTGGTCGTTTGTTGCAGAAAACTCAGAGCCTGGTCCCATTGCATCAGTAACAGTTGCTTCACCCGTACCATATACAAATGCTGCGTCTAAAGATGTCTTTGCAGAAAAGGCATAAGACCCACCAACAGAGTAATGATCTTCAGTTACACCTGGGAACATTAACATACTGCCGTAAGATCCCATAACAGCTACCATACTTGTTGTATCCGGACTAGTCTCAATAGGTTGATCACCATGGTTATAACCTACACGGACTGCCCATGTGTCAGCAGCGAATTCATAACCAAGTGCGAAAACGTTCATATCATTCCAGCCAAAGTCTTCAAAACCTTTCGCAGAACCATAAGCAATATTTTTGTAGTCAAGCGCAACTGTATGGTTTTTCATGAAGTTATATGAAACACCTGCAGCGATAACAGCTGGCGTATCTAGCTTAGACTGAGTGCCACCTGTCATATCACTGTTGAATGAATCTTCAAAATCATGAGTAACTTTAGATTTATAGTCTAAACCTAGTGTTACACCTGCAATACTGTAAGCTGCACCAAGTTCGAAACCGTACGCGATATCTGTAGTGACACCTGATTGGCCAAAAGCTGGAACATTCATAGATAGTGCACCATACTCAATAACCGGAGCTAAACCAAGAGAGATACCGGCAACTGTATATGCCATTGGTACTGAAAAACGCATTAGCAATAAATTGTCATTTGCCAGCATACCAGCTTGTGATGTTGTAGTAGCGTCTCTAAAATCAACACCCATACCGCCAACACCGTAGAGTGCTAGACCCCATGCGAAACTGTCATTAACTTTTTCAGCACTTGATACAGCGGGAATCATGCTAGCACTTGCTTTACTATCTACAGTCTCCACAGCACCAGATGCAGTATTATTATCTGAATAAGAAACATCTGGAGCAAAGTATGTACCACCGATAGAGACTTCAGTACCTTCAGCCTGACCAAGTAGTGCCGGGTTGTTAAAACCAGATTCAGCACCTTGGAATTGAGCAACACCCGTACCACCCATACCACGTGACTTAGCACCATAACCAATAAGGCTTGTACCGTTTGTTGCGAATGCAGACGTTGCACCAAGTGCTAATGAAGCTACTAGAGCTAATTTGATTGTTTTTTTCATATGTTAATTCTCCTAATAGAATTGAAAGATTTCAAATCCGAACTCTCGAATTTTGACTGCGCTCATTATAAGCCAGTAAAAATTAGCTGAAACTTAAACAGAAAGTAAACACTATAGGTTTTTCTTATAAGAAGTAAAGCTTTTTTTCATGTTCCTTTCATTT
>JBATWM010000195.1:0-2812 GCA_049672605.1 Sulfurimonadaceae bacterium | reverse complement strand
TACAAATCCTAAAAAAATTTATATTATAGATTCTGACTCTCCTGTCAAGCCTACAATAGACCCACAAAAAGAAGAGTTGATATCTCTGCATGAAAATGCTGGGCACCCAACGCTACATATAGGTAAGCTTTCCGGTGTTTCAAGAGCACACTTACTAGGTATGAGCATAGCTATGGCAAATGAAGTTGATTATTGGGTCTACATCGAGCAGGATGCACTTATATATGGTGAGAATATTATAGAGAAATGCATCGACAATATGAAAAAACCTTATATGTTTGGCTCGGGTAGAGGGACACCCCAACCTGTTCAACACTCTCTGATGATAATTAGAAAAGATGGTATACCTACCTTTATCAAAAACTTCAATGCAATCAAAGCCAAAGATAGTGAAATTAGTGTTGAAAGAAAATTTGCGATAGCCACCTCTCTTCCTCTGAGGTTAGTTCCAGAGTTTGTGTACAAATACATGGAAAGAAAAAGCTCGTTCAGCGAATTACTTGATAGGCTATTCAGGTCACTATATTTCACTTTTCAAGGCTTTGACGACATCCCCATTGGCTATGGAAGGCAACGCCCAATTGATTTTTCAAAATCACATTTTTATTTTCAACATGGGGATCAGAAAGAACTTGAAGCTTTTTTAAAAAAATCCAATATTGACCAAAAGTTTTAATAAGCCAATGCATAAAAAGCCAAAAATTATATTTATACAAGAAGTATTTGGTCGTCTTTCCGAAGTCTTTTTGTATAGGATGCTTACCAATATGAATGACATCGATGTCGAAGTATTGACAGAAAAACACATTAATAAAGAAGACTTCCCTTTCGATCCTGCAAAAATAAAAACATGGAGAAAAGCCAATATCACTTCTCCAAAAAAAGCGCTCCCCTTACTGCGTAAAATATTGAGGTCGAAGGGAAGCTATACGGCTGAGACAGATGACATTATTACGCAGATCAATAACAGCGATGCAGATCTGGTCTGTTTTCAATTTGCTTCTCTTCCTACTCTATTTGGAAAAGAGATTAACAAAATAGAGAAAAAGTGCTGCGTTATACATCATGGTTCCGATGTCAATCTGGCTGTTGAGCACAAAGCGTATCGTAAAAGATTAAAAATCCTGTGGGAAAAAATGGACCAGATCATTTTCATTTCACACTTTTTGATGGAAACGGCGTTAGGTCTGGGTTGTCCAAAAGAAAAGTCTACCGTGATGTTCCTCGGCGTTCCACTCTTATCAAAAGACACGATCTCTCAACATATCAAACAAGAAAAAGAGAGTATAAGGTTTATCTGTATCGCAAGGATCGTACCAGTTAAAAACCATCTTAATCTAGTTAACGCTTTTGCAGACTTTGTAAAAGCCACTGATAAAAAAGTAGAGCTTCTCCTTATCGGTGCAGGAGAATTGGAAAAGAAAATACAGCAGAATATACAAGCGCTACATATGGATCAACATATCAAACTCTTAGGTGGAATGAGTAATGAAAAAGTCTTGCTTGAAATTGCTAAATCAGATTGTATTGTTTTGATTAGTAAGCAGTACACTATTAAAGGTAAAATCAACCAAGAAGAGGGGCTGGGTCTCTCCTTATTAGAGGGTGGAGGCATGGGTCTGCCTATGATAGGAAGCCGCTCGGGTGGTATTCAAGAAATCGTGCATGACAATATCAATGGCTATCTCGTCGACCCGCTAAATATTGAAGAGATCAAGAATGCGATGATAAAAATTGTAAATGACCCTGTTAAAAGTAAATCCATGGGTGAAAATGCAAGAGCAATGGTAGAAACAGATTTCAATCTTGAATTACAGATCAAAAGATTTGAATCGATGTTTATGACTATCATTGATAACCACCATGGATAGATTAACATCTTTACAACTTCTTGAACGATATAATCAATCAAAAAAAGGCGACCAGCAGTGAAGTCCCTAACTAATAGACTTAAACAACTTTTTAGACCGATTAAACACACTTTTCTCACTTTTCTCTATCGCGGCAATAAAAGATATTGCCCCATCTGCGAGAAAACATCCAGAAAGTTTGTGGCCTTTGGTAATCCGTTAAGAGAAGATGCCCGATGTCTGCATTGTAATTCACTTGAACGACATCGTATGCTATGGATCTTTTTTAAAACCCGGACAAACTTATTTAACGGCCTTCAAAAAGAGATGCTACATGTCGCTCCTGAACCAGTGTTTCAAAAACTCTTATCCAAACAACTTGGCGAGGGCTACTTGACAGCAGACCTGTACAACCCTGCTGCTATGGTCAAAATGGATATTACCGACATCCAATACCCTGACAACACCTTTGATGTCATCTACTGCAGCCACGTACTTGAGCATGTTGACGATGATAAAAAAGCAATGAAGGAGTTCTACCGAACTCTCAAACCAGACGG
The DNA here is from genome assembly GCA_049672605.1 of Sulfurimonadaceae bacterium. Lineage (GTDB taxonomy): Bacteria > Campylobacterota > Campylobacteria > Campylobacterales > Sulfurimonadaceae > Sulfonitrofixus. The sequence continues at coordinate 402 of JBATWM010000195.1, read as the reverse complement.
ATGGGCTATTTTATTAGTTCCGATATTAGAAGGTCCAACATATGAAGACCCCTCTATCACCGATCCTCAAGAGCGTTTAAAAGCATTTGGGCAAGAGGACCATGTACGAAAATATGGTACTGATCTCGTCTACTTGAACAGATTGAAAGAAGCCGGCTTCAATGTTCAGATCACAGAAGCATCAGAATTTCTTGACAGTGAACAGATCACAAGAATGGGAATTACTGAAGCAGCCCAAGATATCTATTACTGTACAAAGTCTTAACCCTTTAAAGTGATACAACAGATGAAAAGCAACAAGATCAGTGTCATCATTCCCACGTACAACAGGGGCGATCTGATCGAGCGTGCGCTAAAAAGTGTACTGGAACAGGATTATCACGACCTGGAAGTCATTATCGT
>JBATWM010000194.1:0-27840 GCA_049672605.1 Sulfurimonadaceae bacterium | reverse complement strand
GAGTACAACAGTAAAAAGAAGAGAAAGAGATACGTATTTTATAACTGTTTTCATAATACTTCTTTGCTTTTAGAGGTACATTTTTTAGTAACTCTATTATACTCACAAAAAGTTCTTTTTACAGCTTTGAAAATGTCAGTAAATAATAGGACTTGTTGTGATTGAAGCAATGGGTAGGGTAGTAGATCCTTACGTTAACGAATTGTCATTCTGAACTTGATTTAGAATCTACTCCTTTAAAAAGAATTTATGTAGAATCGATCCTGTCATGACGATTAACATGTTAACGCTGCCGTTATTCCTTTGTCTGATGCCCATTACAGGGCGGTGTAAATCGTTGTAAGTTCTTGTAATAGCAAGTTTTACTCATCCCAATGAAGCCTTTTTCGGCAATAGTGAATAGATGTCAGCTATATCGGCTTTAAGACGGTAAAGTTGTTCAACCTCACCTGTTTTTAAAACACTGTTGAGTGCCGTCAGCATCTGTTGAAGTTTTTTTTCGATGGTATCATCTGCACTCTGTTTAGATTCCATGCTCTTTTCAGAGGCAGTCTGTTCGGGCAGGGCGGTTACCAACTTCTCAAACTCCTCTTTAATGGCTTCGATGTTGTATCGGTAGTACATTTCACCACTTCGCCCTTCATATGCCTTTGCTATACCATGTGTAATGGCCTGTTCGAAAGGAAACCCTTTCTGCTCAGGGTGGTTGGCATCGCGAATTTTAAGTTTGTAAAGAAACTTTCCAACGGTTTTGGCATCAATGTTGTAGTCTTTTCCTATCTGTGTCATTGTCTGGAACATAACTGCCTCCTAAATGGTAGTAAATATATAATAATGTAAAACAATATAAATCAACTACAACATGACATATTGACATATTTTGCCAATTAGAGAAGGCTAGGCTTCATCTGATGCATTCTAGTGTAAGATATGAGTATGAAATATTTACTAGTCTTACTATTAACATTAAGCTTCTCTCATGCTGAGCAGTTGACACTGATGTCCAAATCGACAATATTCGGTGTTTTTAAAAAGAACTATGTCACACCGACATGCTATGACAAGACCTTTAAACGCAATGGTATCGATCAGACCTGTTTCCTAATGGCCAATGGGCATAAACTGCATATCACTCGTAAGCAGGCGAAGTTATATGAAAAAAAGGGACACGGCCGATATACTATTCGATGCCGGTTCGATCAAAAGGCCAAGGTCTTTCATAAATGCTACATACAGTAATGAATGGATGTAGGGCAGAATAGCAAGATTCATTTTTCAAGAGAATATACATTATGTTAACCAATATGCAGACTTATTCCCTATATTCCCACAAAATGGGAATATTCTCACTAATACGTAAATTAATTGCTGATCAGACCGAAATGCTGCATGCTCAGTTTGGCTTGAATCGTGGTTAACCCCTCTTGGGTGTATTTAAATGTGTGCTGGCTGTAATCGATCCATTGTCCGGTAATACGACGTTTTAGTGCGATGCGCAGTTTATCAGACTCTTTAAATATGTCAATACGTGTTGAGACTTTATTTATACCATGATAGTCAGGAAATAGCGGATCATCAGTAACATCTTCCATCTTATTTAGATAGTGACTCTCCAGAACACCTGTACCTGGTTCACCCCATTCGAAATGATGCTTAGTGAGCCAAGCATAAAGATGTTCTAAGATCTTCTGCTTAAGGATATTGGTGTCTTCTTCACTGTTTTGTCCATCTGTTAACGATGTCTCAACAAAATGCGTGTTTGACCTCTTGTCGATCTCATTGATCAGCGCTTGCAGTTTTGGTACTTGTGCGACTCGCTCATAATCGCGTCTGAAATAGAGTCTCTCCTCTTCATTCTGCAGATTATTACCATTTGAGTGTGTACTGCTAACGAGTTTCCAGCCATCAAGACCCAAATAATCCAACATAGCCGTCAGGTAAGTATCTCTAGGATAGGTCTCATTTAGATAATCAATGATCCACCCTCTTTCGTCTGTATTTTTAAGGTTTAAAACCATATATTCGTGTGTTTTAGCCATTGTATTTTCCTTTATTGAGTTTTTGAATTAGTAAATTCATCTCTATATTTGTCGCGAATATCTAAAATTGCATCTAAGTTTTCAAAGAAGAGATCAATGAGTTTGGGGTCAAACTGTCTGCCTCTCTCCTCTTTAAACAGTTCAAAGATCTTTTTATCATCCCATGCTGTTTTATAACAACGATTACTACTTAATGCGTCAAAAACATCTGCCACAGCGGTAATACGACCATAAATATGAATCTCTTCGCCTTGGATGTTTCGAGGATAACCTCCCCCTGCCCACTTCTCATGGTGCTCATATGCTACAGTGGCTGCTGCTTGTAACAAGGCTCTTGACGAGTGCTGTAGCATCTCATATCCTAGTTCTGCATGACGCTGCATATATTGAAACTCCTCCTCATTAAAACGTTCAGGTTTGTTTAGTATAACATCTGGGATGGCAACTTTACCTATGTCATGCATGGGAGAGGCCTGTTTAAGCATTTCAGCCTCATTTTCGTCCATACCATAGGCCAATGCCAGTATTTTGGAGTACTCAGCCACCCTTTTTACATGATTACCCGTCTCTCTTGAGCGACTCTCGCCAATGGCACCCATTGTAAAAACAACCTCTTTTTGGGTCTCCTCGATCTCTACATTAAGCCCTTTGATCTCGGATATACCCTCTTTTATCTTATCTTCAAGGTGTTTTTTATACTCGTTAAGTTCAGCATAGGTGCGCTCTAGCTCTTCATTAAGCTCAAGCAGCTCACGTTGCTGTTTGTCGCTTTGATGGATGATCTTGTCGAGCCTTTTGCTCTTGCGAGAGTAATCTTTTAGAAGTTTTTCGACATCGTCCTTAATCGTTTCGACGTCACTGTTTAAAAAAGCCTCTAAAGATGCGATCAATTTGTCATCGTTACCCATATGTCCCTCCTCTACTTTTTGATGATGTTAAAATCCATATCTTCAAAGTCCTCTTTAAAGTCCTCACCGGCCTCTTCAGCGCTTTCATTCTCTTCATCGTAGTACCAGTTGACTGTGATCTCTTTCCCATCATCCTGAGCCTCTTCGAGTAGGTCGAAAAGGTCAAAAAAGAGCTTTGAACTGCTTGAATTAAAGTAGATGATGTCCATGTTGACTGTTGTCTTGGGAAGATCTTCTAAGGAAAAATAATCTTGCAACCATGAGATGACAGGGGCATAAAAGTCAAAAGTGTTTTCAGGGTATGATTTTCCTTTAATAGTAAGTCTGTTTTTCTCTGCATTGAGTTCGATTGCCGGTGTGTATTTACTCTCTTCTATAATTAATGTTTTCATCATCTCTCCTATATATATACTTTTATCTCAAAAAATGATCGCTCGCTGTCTATCTTGGTTATATGGTACTCTAAGGATTCTGAAGATTTTTTTGCCATCTCCAAAAATCCCAGCCCAGCCCCTCTATTGTGGACACCTTTCCCACTTCGTCTAAGTTCCTTGTAGTATGTTTTTAGTCCACTTTCATCTAGAGAGTTGATATAATCGATCTTTTCGCAGACCTTTTGTTCATCTTTTACGTCCATAATGTTGGCGGAATTGACATAGTATTTACCTCTCTTATCCAGACCTACGACGCAGATACCCGGACTGGCATGACGGTTGTCTCGATGTTCTCTTCTCTCTTTAGAGTAGCTCATTATGTTCTGCATCTGTTCTGTAAAGACAGCAAATACTTTCAGAACAGTATTAGCATCGATATTTATGCTGTCAAATTCACTTTCTATCGTTTCGCCAATACTGGACAAAATAGGCTGAGAGATCGTACCACTGAAACTTAAGATGATGCCCTCTTTCTCTAACATCTCTTTAAATTGAAACATCTTCATGAGAGCTCCTTTTCTTGCAGATATGCGACATGAGAAATACGGAGTGTGAAGAGAGCCCCTTCACCTCTGTTTTGAGCACTAAGGCCAACAGACATCTTGTCCGCGATCTGCTTACTCATGTAGAGCCCTATCCCTGTCCCTTTACCCTCTGCTTTTGATGTGACATTTGCTTTAAAGATATCCGGTAAAACATTTTCGGGAATACCTCCGGCATTGTCACTTACCTCAATAGTGACCGCACTGTCGTCTTTAGTAACATTGATCTTGATCTCTCGAGAAGCAACTTCATTTTCAATGAAAGCATCTTTGGCATTGTTGAGGATGTTTAGTAAAATGTGTTTGAACTCATTTTTAATAACGTTGATCGTAATGTCATCACTGCAGGTCAGTGAAACATTGATAGTGTATTTCATCAACTCATCTTTGACTAAGAGCAGTACGGCATTAATGTTCTCTAACAGATTAAATGCTTCAGGCTCTTTGTCCGGGCGGAAAAAAGAGCGAAATTCACTGAGTGTTGTTAAGAGATGGTCGACTTGTGCCCACATATCTTCTTTATACTCTTTAAGATAAGCCTCATCCACACTGCCTTGACGGTGTTCTAATATAAGAAGGTCTGTTAACATGGTAATGGCATTTAGTGGCTGTTTCCATTGGTGGGCTACAGCGTCCATCATCTCACCCAAGGCAGCGTGTTTCGCCTGTTGAGCCAGCATACGCTCATTTTGCATACGCAGATCGAACTCTTTCTCTTGTTGATATACCTGCTCCAACAACTGTTTATCTGCCTGCTTGACAATTTTGTCAAAACGTTTAACGCGGCGTTTACCCTGCTTTAATATCTCTATGATGGATTCTCTGTCCATGCTATTTGACTCTATGGCTTCATCCAATAGTTTTAAAAGTCTACTGTCATTGTCTAACACGTCTCTGCTCCCTTGCATCTAAATCCAACAACGGTGACATCGTCATTACGCTCTTCATTTTTTCTCCACACCTTAAACGCCTTTTCCAAAATTATCTGTTGCTCTTTCATTGGCTGATCTGTATGTTCTTCAAGCAGTTTAATAAAGCGTTTTTTACCCATTGGAAAACCTTTTTCTCCACCGTTTTGGTCGATATATCCATCACTGGTTATATAAAACTGAATGGTCTCATCAAAATCAAGCTGATGGTCTGTGAACGTATAATTGGGATCAGACGTTTTATAACCTATAGAGTGGCGGTCTGCTTTGATGGTTTTGATCTTTTTATCTTTAGTATAAAAAAGTGGTATGTTTGCACCGGAGTAACGCAATATAGCCTCATCTTTGTCTATATAGATAAAAGCTGCATCAAAACCGGCATTGGAAAGCGAGCTTTTGTCATGCTGTTTCAGCAGATGTTTCAAAGATCGGTTAAAAATAGCTAAGAGTTTTGCTGGACTGACCTCTTCCCCGTTTTGGTTGATGTGCGAGATGAGATTACGCGAAAGTGCCTTTACTAACATTGTGACAAAAGCACCTGGCACACCATGGCCGGTACAGTCAATGACCATTAAGATGGCTTTATGTTCGTTGTTAAGTTGATCAAAAAAGTAGATGTCGCCGCCGACTATATCGCGCGGCTGCCAAATAGCGAACTCCTCTTCAAAAAATGCGTCGAGTTCATCTTGTTCGGGGATGAAAGCTTGCTGAATGATCGAGGCAAATTCAATAGAGTCGGTGATCTGTCTGTTGACCTCCTCGAGCTCATTTTCTAGAATGATCCGGCGAGCGATCTCTTTTTTAAGACGCCAACTCCAAAAAAGTGTTCCTGAGATAATAAGGAGGGCGATACCGGCAATTTGCCAGATCAGAGCATAATCGATTCTTTCCACATAGTCCTGTGTGACCCATTTGCTTAGAATACTCTGTTTTGTCTGTTCATCAATACTTTGAAAAACTTTGTTTAAAATACCTACCAATGGAGCGTATTCACGGTTTACAGCAAATCCTAATTGCGTTGAAAACTCTGTTTTACCAACGACACGTATCGTGCTCAACTGCATCTCTCGTATGGTATACGATCCTAATGCCATAGTTGCTAGTATGGCATCGTATTTACCCTCTGATACAGCTGCGAGTCCCTCCTGTATGTTTTCTACTTCATAAAATATATGTTCAGGATATTTTTCTTTGATCTTGTCCACATAGCCATATCCTTTTATCAGAGCGATCTGTTTTTGCTTAAGTTGGCTGAGTGTATCGACGTATGAGCTGCCATCTTGCATAATGACGACAATGGGATTTGGTAGAAACGAGCGTGTAAAAAGAAACTCAGCACCTAATGAAGAGTCTGTTGTCTCCGTTAACATATCAACCTTACCACTTTTTAGCAGTGAGACAGACTCCCCCCAAGTTTTTGTGGGTATCTTATTGAACTTCAGGCTTGTACGCTCTTCAATGAGTTTGAGTGTATCAGCAACAATACCAATATATTCACCCTCTTCAGTAAATGCTTCAAATGGCAACCAGTTAGGGTCGCCTGTGAAATTGATACGCTGATGCTGTAGTATCCATTGGCGCTCTTGTTCGTTGAAATTGATCTGTATGTTCTTTTTAACCAAGCCCGACTGCAACCAATGCTTTTCGATCTTATTTTTCTCTTCGACAGAGAGCCTGTCGAGTGTTTTTTGAATGATCTTTGAGAGAACAGGGCTCTCTTTAGCCGTGAGAAAATAGATATATGATGGATCAAAAGCAGTTTGAGGAATACCTTTTAAACCAGTGATCATGTTTTGCTGCAGAACGTATGAAATGACAGCCTGACCTTCTATCAGGGCATCTGCTTTGGAGCTCATAACGGCTTGAATCGCCTCCAATATCGTATTCGTCTCAATGATAGTGATATCTTTATGGAGAGTCTTGAGCCGTCCAATAGTAGCGTAGCCTTTAGGTATTGCGATTACCTTCCCCTCAAGGTCATCAATACTCTGAATATCTTTTCTATCTTCTAAAAAAAAGATGAATTCCCGCATCTTAAAGTAGGCACTGCTGAAGTGACCATGTTCTTCACGCTCTTTTGAGTAGTAGACGGCTGGCAACAGGTCAAGTTCGCCATTTTTAAAACGATCTAAGTTCTCTTTCCATGTAGGGCGTGTCTCAACAACAAAATGAAGACCTGCTTTTTTACCAATAAGTTTTAGATAGTCATTGGCGATGCCATCGTACTTTCCTTCATCATTGACAAAATTAAACGGTGCCCACTCTATCCCGCCACCGACAGTGATCTGTGGATGCTGAACAATCCAGTTTTTTTCCTCGGGTGTTAATAGTAAAAGAGTGGATGCTTTTAAAAAAAGTGGTGAAAGCAGTAATAAGCTAACTAAAAAAAGTCTACGAAAAAAATACATTTTGAACCTAGTTATATAGCTATATATATACTAACATAAAAAAAGTACGATCAATGACATAATATTTAAATTAATGAGATATAAACTTTAGCTATATTCCTGAGTAAACTACTTATGTTTTATGCCGCTGTTAATCTAACTATGATAGTTTAAGAGAACAAAAGTGTATAAAGGAGTGAAGATGGCAACTGCAACAGTAACTTTGACAGATAATCGCGATGGAAAAAGCTATGCGTTTCCGATACTAAGCCCGACAAAGGGGCCGGATGTGATCGACATACGTAAACTGTTTGCTGAGACGGGGATGTTTACGTATGACCCAGGGTTTACGTCAACTGCCAGTTGCAGTTCTGATATTACCTTTATAGATGGCGGAAAAGGGGAACTTCGTTATCGCGGCTTTACTATAGAAGACCTTGCAAACAAAAAGAGCTATCTTGATGTCTGTTTTCTATTACTAGAGAGCAGAATGCCGCATCAAGATGAGCTGATCGCCTTTGATATGGAGATCCGTAAACGCTCATTTATTCATGAAGGTATCAAAAACCTCTTTTATGCTTTCCCTGACCAGGCGCATCCTATGGCGATGATGGCCTCGGCTGTTGCTGCCCTTTCTGCCTTTCATTTTGAACATCTTAATATGAAAGAAAATTGTGACTATCAGGTAATGTCACGCAGACTGATTGCCAAGATCCCTACCCTTGCCGCCTTTGCGTATCGCCGTTCCTTGGGTATACCTTTTATCTACCCTGACATTGAACGTTCATTTACAGAGAATTTTCTCTATATGATGCGTGCTTATCCTGGAGAAGACCTTGAGATCCCTGAGGTTGAAGTACGTGCCTTGGACACCATCTTTACCCTCCATGCCGACCATGAACAAAATGCTTCCACATCTACGGTACGCGGTGTCGCTTCGACCGGAGCACACCCTTATGCAGCCATCTCTGCAGGTATTAATGCTCTTTGGGGGCGTGCTCACGGCGGGGCCAATGAGTCTGTCATCGCGCAGTTAGAGTTTATCGGCTCACTAGATAAAGTAGATGACTTTATAGAGCGTGCTAAAAACCCTGAGGATGAGTTTAAACTGATGGGCTTTGGTCACCGTGTTTATAAAAACTTCGACCCAAGAGCCCGTATCTTAAAAGCCCTGCTTGATGAATTGGAAGTTGAGTTGGGTGTCAACAGTGAGTTGCTCGCTATCGCCAGAAAGATCGAAGAGGTCGCTTTGAACGACACCTACTTTATTGAGAGAAAGCTTTATCCGAATATCGATTTCTACTCGGGTTTGATCCTAACGGCACTTAAGATACCGAAAAATATGTTCACTAACATCTTTGTAATCGGTCGTACGGTAGGATGGATCACACAATGGACTGAGTTGAAACACGACAAAGAGATGAAGATCGCTCGGCCTCGTCAACGTTACATTGGTCCAGTAGAGGGAAAGATATAGATGGCTAGTACAAAAAACGAACTGATACATGATATTGAGACACTGCTTAACAGCTATGGCGATGATACTCCGCCAACAGAGATCAACCCTGCTCTCTTGGAATTTATGGATGAAGAGACACTCAAAAGTATTATAGGTTCTCTGCTGCGTCAAAAAGAGACGGTCAATGAAGACAGTATTGAGTGGTTGGAACAGTTTAAAAAGTATGATTAGTAAACAGTTTCGTTTACTTTACTTATAGTGTGCACATTTTTTCTAATTTAGAGTCTCTGAAATCATACTTTTTAGCACTTATCTGCCTCTATTTTTTTTACTCTCTTTCCCTATAACAGGGCTTACCTTCATTAACTATCTCTACTTATTGGATAATTAATAAAACAACAGAATAAAATATGAATTTTTAAGTTAGTTATAACATTAACATTTTATAATTACAACATTAATCAACAATGTTGAATTATCAACAAATGAAAGCGAGATAACATGGCAAATGTAGATTTAGTTCAGTTAACTGAACAGACAAAAAAATTGACAGCAATGGTTGTTGAAGATGAAAAAGTAGCAAATGAACTGCTAAGTTCAACGTTTAAAAACTTCTTTTCAGATGTGACTTCTGCTTTTAATGGTAAAGAGGCATTAGAGATGTTCTCAAAAGCTGCTCCAGATATCGTGTTTGTTGACATTATCATGCCTGAGATGGATGGTATTGAACTTGCACGTCGTATCCGTGAGATCAACCCAAATCAGATCATCATTGTGATCTCTGCATCAAACGACATTCAGAAGATCTCTGAGTCGATCGAGATCGGTGTTAACAGCTTTATCCAAAAGCCAATTGACACTAAAAAGATCATCGAGCTTCTTACAAACGTAACGGCATTGATCTCTAAAAAGAAAAAGATCGAGACTAAAACATTCTCAATCTCTCTTCCACTAGACCTTTATGAGCTTGTTGATGAGAATGCAAAATCAGAAAGCATCTCTAAAAATGCTGTGATTATTCGCGCACTTCGTGACTTTTACAACGACTAATTAGACGCTCTCCTCTACTTTCTCTGCCTTTTGGACATCCTTAGGTAGAGAGATATAAAAACACGTTCCCTCTTCTCTGTTTTTCGCATATATCGATCCATTCATATTATTTACAATGATCTGATGAGACATGTATAGACCTAAGCCTGTCCCCTGTGTCTGATGTTTGGTTGTAAAGTAGGGCTCAAATATCTGTTCGATATCTTTTTTGTCTATGCCGCCGCCATTATCTTGCACTTTTATATGGATGTTTGATTCATCTGCGTAGGCATCGATCTTGATCATACCTCTCCTGTTTTGAGCTATGATCGCTTCACGGGCATTGTTGATGATGTTGATGAGAACCTGTACAAACTCGTTACTGTGCCCAAAGACGGTCATATCATCTTCTATTGTGACATCAATAGCGATATTGTTATGCTCTAAGCCTTTGGAGACCAAGGTCATTAGAGAGTTGATCGATTCATTGATAGAGAAAAGCTCATTTCCATTGTTGTGTTGGAAAAAGGTCCTAAAATCATCAATAGTGTTTGACATATACTGCAGTACTGAATTTGCACGCGTATACTCTTTTTCAAGCTTCTCTCGGTCCAGTGTGCCCAATTGACCAGAAATATAAAATTCCTGCATGATCAAGGCAATGATGTTAAGTGGTTGACGCCATTGATGTGCGATGTTGCCTATCATCTCTCCCATTGTTGCCAGGCGCGCTTGTTGGTACATAATACGATCTTTTTTACGGTTTGCCTGTACTTCTACTTCAACGCGTCGTGTTAGATCTGTGTTGAGCTCATTAATATGTCGCTGTTGCTCTATTAAAGTCTGTTCAAGCTCTTTTTGCTCAGAGATATCGGTAATAAAGGCAAAGGTACGTATACGATGTTCAGGTAAATAAATTGTGGTCGCATTAACAATAGTGTGAAACTCTTTTTTATCTTTTGTGACAAAGGTGAGCTCATAGGTGCGCTGGACGCTTACGTGCATTCCTTCAGCCTGTGCTTCACATAACATTTGCTGCTCATTGACTAAGGCAAGAAGTTCGTAAGGTTTTTTACCTAAAAGTTCACTCTCTTTATAACCTAACATATTTGCAAAAGAGTGGTTAATGCTGATGATGTTTAACTCTTCGTCCAGAAGCCAAAACCCCTCTTTCGTTGAATCAATGATCGCCTTATAGAGGTCGTGCTCAAAAAAGTTCTCTTTCACCGTGATAACGGCGGTTTGTTGATAGATACTGAAGTAGAGTTTTGTTGTGATATTGAGTTCGATTACGGGAATGATCTGAACATCTCTGTTCTCTTGCATCAGTAGAGCATATATCTCATCTATAAGCCCAACTTCACTGGTGTGAAGCTGAATAATGACTTTTTCGTCTGCAGAGATATGGCGTATATAGAATGCTTTTAACTGTGCTAAGTCTGTATAGTCATAGATTAACTGCTTCATGAACTCATGCTTTGGGTTTTGAGATGCTTTATATTAGTGTTGTTTTATAGTAAAAACTGATAATACATGCATTGTAGCACAAAGCCATCAATATCACAATAGAGATAAGCAGAGTGCTGAGAGCAGTAGATTTGTTTAATTTTATAAAAATTTAAGTATTCGGTATGTATAATTCCGCCAAGAAGCAATTCTTACTAAACGGCCCCATCATCTAATGGTTAGGATTCATGGTTTTCATCCATGCCATAGGAGTTCAAATCTCCTTGGGGTCACCAACTTCATTTACACTATACCTTCAAATACAAGACTTAATTACTATCTGGGTGACACAATAGGTGACCAATTTACGCTTTTGACCCTCTTTAATACAATCAATCATACGAACTTACTATTACTTATCATAGCCATATATACAGCTAGATATAGCCCTGCTCTGCACCAGTTACGCTAACAGTCGCTCATGCCAAGCTAACGGCTGTTATCCTATTTTGCATTTTTCCGGATAGTTTTAAATAAGGTCTTTCTAAAGTCCTTTGGCACTTCTTTGAGATTAAGTGCCTCTCTACACGCATCGTGATACGCATCCCACCCATTGAGCGCATATGAGTCAACGCTATATACACCCTCTGTAAAAGCCGTAGTATCTCGCATCGCTTGGCCTTCTTTCTTAGATAGCATATCATTGATCAGGTATGTACTTTTTACACAGAAACCTCTGTATGCCCTATTCTCGCCATCTTTGCGTGTTCCCTTTGTCATATGGTAAGGGCTGTTAAATGAAGGCAATGAATTTACATCTATATATTCAGAACTAACTAAAGTAGTAAGCATAAGTAATGCAATAATGTATCTCATATCTATCCTTTTATCCTGTCAGTATAACCTATCAGCGTGTACTTTTCTCAAAAATAACGACACAATACTTGTAATATATAAAAATATTAACTTTGCTTGCGTATATAATCGCTAGCGATTTGAAAGGTAATTATGCCAAAAGGTAAAGACTGGGTACTTACTGATGACGGACTAGAGAAGCATCTAGAATGCTTATGGAGCAGTACTCACTGACATCTATAGCTATGACTTCGGTATCAGTGCCAAGACTTTATCTTCTAAGTTAAAAGAGCTAGGGCATGACTGGAAGCAGGTCAGACGCCGTGGTATTGACAACCTCCGAGCACAGACATACCGCAATCTCTCTACTAGATGAGAAGGACAGAGTCGATGCTGGTCTTAAGTATCTGGGCTAGGTATGACAAAGATGATGAAGACGCAGGCTCTACGCAGTCACTAGGTGCATTAGTTGATAAGGCTTTAGATGAATTTAGAGACTAGACGCTATTTTACTCTTTACTCTATACTGTTTAAGAACAGAACACTACACCCTCATGTCACTATGACATCATAGATAGTATTCATAATGGTACTAACCCAATTAAATCTATTATGGCATCACGTGGATTAGCCAAGACCACCCTGCTCTCTACTAAGTCACCTTTGTTCGCTGCTCTTACTTAAACGTGACATTCATAAGGATATCTCTACATATAGCCTGCGTCTTTGAGGGCTTTTTTCATCCCCTCCTTATAAGCTGAATCGCCACGTGTTTCCACCCACTCTTTTAACTTGTCGATCATCGCTTCAAAGTCACTTATGATCTCTCTATCTCTGCCTATATATTCAGAACAGAGTTCATCCATCCAAAAATTGACTTTTAGATAGCCTTTATCAAAACTGTTTTGTTCTTTTTTAAATCGATGCGGTGTTGATTGGATGTAGAGTTTAGAGCTGAGTTTTTCTATTTTCTGTTGCATAAAAGAAGTGTAGCTTTTTGTGAGACGTTGAGCGAAAAATATTGCAAGGTGACTAAGCATAGCGCAAAAGACTATGGATACTCTTGCATTTAATAAATAGGTAGATTAGATTACCGCTTGTCTAGCGCAAAACATAGCTGTATTGGTATATGAAGTGATGCGTGCAGCATGTTTTAAGAGCGCTTTTACAGGTGAGATAGCATTTTTTTCGCAGACTTTGAACAGTTTTGCAAGTTCATCTTTTTCATGTTTGAGCACCCCTTTAAGGTCATCATTGATCTTGTCAAACATTATGTAGAGCATCTCATAGGTCAGTTCATCTTTTAATACATGTCCTGCATTTGCTAATAGTGTTACAACCATAATAAGCTCCTTTTTTTGATATTAAATATTAGAAAAATAAAGTGTGGAAATAGTGAGAAGTGTTGCAACTTTTGATAACCTTGTATTTACGTATACTATTGTCTCCGTGTTAAGGAAATTTAGCTAAAATTCTAAGACTAAATAAAAGGGTGGTTTGAAGTTACCCTATAAAAAATCAGGATATTTTATGTTACGTTTTGCCCCAAGCCCAACCGGTGATATGCACATTGGAAACCTACGCGTTGCGCTGTTTAACTACATCATTGCAAAGCAGCGTGGTGAAGAGTTGATCGTTCGTATAGAAGATACAGATAAAGAGCGCAATATTGAGGGGAAAGATAAAGAGATCCTCGACATTTTAGGGCTCTTTGGCATCGAATACTCTAATGTTATCCATCAGAGTGAGAACCTGCGTTATCATCGTATGATGGCGATCCAACTGCTGCAAGATAAAAAAGCCTTTAGCTGTTTTTGCACGCCTGCCGAACTTGAGCATAAGCGTGAAGTGGCCAAAAAAACCCATAAACCTTTTCGTTATGACGACGTCTGTACGCACCTGCCTCACGAGATGGTTATCGATAATGAAAACCCTTTTACGATTCGCCTTCGCCGTCCTGAAGAGGCAGTCGTGGTCAATGACCTGATCAAAAAAGAGATCAGCTTTGCACCTGAAGATATCGACGCTTTTATCATCATGCGAGCAGAGAAGTATCCGACCTATAACTTTGCCTGCGCCGTCGATGACATGTTAAGTGACATCTCTTTAGTCATTCGTGGTGAAGACCATATGAGCAACACGCCAAAACAGACAGCGGTACGTGACGCACTCGGTTATGAAAAGACGATGGAGTATGCACACCTGCCGATCATCTTAAATGATGAGGGCAAAAAGATGAGTAAACGTGATGATGCTTCATCGGTAAAATGGCTTCTTGAAGAGGGGTACCTCCCTTCAGCGATTACTAACTACCTGATCCACATCGGTAACAAAACACCAGAAGAGATCTTTACACTTGAAGAGTCTTTAGAATGGTTTTCACTTTCCAATATCTCAAAATCCCCTGCCCGATTTGACATCGATAAACTGAAATTTATTAATGGTCAGCACCTGCGTAATATGGAAGCTAAAGAGCTCTCTCGTTATGTCGGTTTTGCAGATGAAGCGATTGGCCAAGTGGCTAAGATCTATCTGGAAGAGGCGCGTACGCTTAAAGAGCTTCGTCCTAAGATCGAAGCGATCTTCGCACCAAAAGAGATCCCTGAAGAGTTTTCCGAACAAGCAGAGATTATGCGTAAAGTGATCATGGAAGCACCCCACTTTGAAGTGTTCGATGACTTTAAAAACCACATCATGAAAGAGAGCGGCCTTAAAGGCAAAAACTTTTTCAAACCGCTTCGTCTACTCCTTACGGGTGCGGGCAATGGTCCTGAAGTGGCTGATCTGTATGTCTACCTTAAAGACTTCCTTGGCGAGATCGTCAAATGAGTGCATTAGCCAATATCTTTGTCGGCATTGGCGGCATTCTTCACTCACTGTTGACGATCTACATCTGGGTCATCATCATTGCCGCCCTTCTCTCTTGGGTGCGTCCTGATCCATACAACCCGATCGTGCAGTTTTTAACGCGTATCACATCGCCGGCCTATCAGCTTGTCAGACGTATGATGCCAACGACATTCAACGGCATTGACTTAGCCCCGCTGATCATCATCATCGCCCTGCAGGTGATCGACATCGTTTTGATCACCCTTCTTAATGCGGTAGCGAGCTCATTATAATGCGCCCCCTCCTACTGCTTCTGCTTAGCATTTCGCTGTATGCAGAGGTGTCACTTGAGGAGATCAGCACAAAACCCGCCTCCCTTGCCAAAAACTTTATGATCTGGCAATTTTTGCACCAAGACATAACCCCTCTACAGGCGGATGAAGCCTTTTATCAATATCGTGATGTCAGTACACGTCTGTTTAAAGCCTATGCTAAAAAGTCTGATCGTGAAGAGGTGATCTACACAGCAGAGTGTCTGGCTTTGCCGACCAAAGAGCTGATCAAGAGCAACGACAGTTCATGTGTCAAGATGGCATTTTCACCGCAGAAAGCGTCTGTGATCGATGAGAGTGACCGTAACCGTTTGGCTAGACTCCTTGACAAAGAGACGACCTACACCTGGGTAGAGATGATGAACGATCTGCTTCAGACCAAGCGTGTTACGGACCTCAAACAGTACAAACCTTCCACATTTATGTATCTCTTTTTGAGTGCCGGCATGAAGTTCAGACAAGGTCATCTGAACCGTGCACTTCCCTCTTCATACACAAAAGAGATCCAAAAGCATTGGGGCTTTAACCGTTTTGTTCTTTTGGTGGTCACGGACAGCCGCTACTCAAACCTTCAAAAAGAGCTTTTAAAGATCGATTCCACGGCTAAGTTGAGCTCTGAAACACACTTTTACTTGGCCATGAATGCGATCGAACATGATCAGAACGAAAATGCCCTAGCGCACCTTAAAAAAGCACATAAGCTGGCTTATTTCCGCTCGCATAAAGACAAGGCCCTGTTTTGGCAGTATCTGATCACTAAAGATAAAAAGACCTTGGAGCAGTTGGGTGAGAGTATCGATATCAATATGTACTCACTCTATGCCAAAGAGAAGCTCCGTATCGAGGTCACCAACTTCTATACAAAGTTGCCGACCTACGAAAGCAACACAACCAAGGCCGACTTGACAGATCCATTTGTCTGGAACGACCTGCTTATAGAGATCAGAGAGACGCCAAAAGAAGATCTGCAAAAACTTGCGGACAAGTATGCCAACGAAGAGATGCTGCCGCTGCACTCGTTCATCTATGAGAAGGCATCAGGTTATAAGGAGATGGGTTACATCATGCCGTATGATGCCTACATGCAGGACCTTTCCAATGAAGACAAGGCGCTGTACTATGCTCTGATGCGTCAAGAGAGCCGTTTTATTCCTGCGGCACTGTCACGTTCATATGCGCTTGGTCTGATGCAGATGATGCCGTTTTTGGTCAAAGCCTTAGATAAAGGGTTTAAAGAGAAGCGACACTCGTTTGAGGAGATGTTTGACCCTGAAAAGAACATCGCGTATGCCAAAAAGCACATTGCCTGGATGAAGAAAAGTCTGTATCACCCGGTGCTGATGGCCTATGCTTACAATGGCGGTATGGGCTTTACCAAGCGTTACATTACTAAAGAGAACTGTTTTACGGACGCGAAGTATGAGCCGTTTATGAGTATGGAGATGATGGACAACTCTGAGAGCCGTGAATACGGTAAAAAGGTGTTGAGTAACTATGTGATCTATAAAAAGATCTTAGGCGAGAAGGTCTCTATTCTTGCGCTTTTTGATAAGTTATCACAGCCTGCTCAGTGTGATCGCTTTCGAGCACCAAAACAGGCTTCTCGCTAGGAAGTTTGTAACGAACGTAATAGTAGCGGTTCCAGCTGCTGCTGATAGGCATCAGGTCCACCAAAAGGTCATCACTGTCCAACTCCTCAGATACCAGTGCATCCTCACCGTTTAACAGCAGAACATAGTCTTGCTCACTAGCTGTCTTACCTCTATTGAAATATAAAACATTGTCGTGCTCCGGACTGTAAAAAGAGATCAAGAAGTGGGCAAGTCCATCTGTGTACTTTGGATATATATCGTTCAGGTAGATGGTCGACATAATGGTCTTGCTTTTGTTGTCACTGTCAAGCAGACGTACATTTTTATAACTGGTAGTTGCTTTTTCACTTTCTGCTGAGAGCGTATAACGCTCAAAGTGGCTGCTGCATCCGCTAAATATTGTAAATGATATGGCAAAGAGTATGATGAACTGTCTCAAATAAAAACCTATATATTATGATAATAAAAGTATAACCTATTCACCATGAAACTCCCTACCTAATGGGTTTAAAAGCTTATTCAACAGATTTTTACTGACATTTGCCTATAATCTTTTAAAATTACGGGGTGATGTAATATGCCCTAAAGATGGATATACATTTGCGAAAACGTCTAGCAGTAGCTTTTACCGGTCCATCAAACAGCGGTAAGACTACACTCATATTAAAAGTGGCCAGAAAACTCATTCATGAACACAACATGGAAGTTGCGATCATCAAACATGACCCAAAAGACAAGGCACGATTCGACACACCGGGCAAAGACAGTTATAAGTTCTCAGACACGGGTGCCAAGGTGGTTGTGACATCGCCAAACAAAACGACCTACTTCTCAAACAAACATCAAGAGTTTGAAGAGATCGTTGATATGTTTGGTGAAGTGGATATTGTTCTGGTAGAAGGATTGAAAAACCTCCCTCTTCCGCGTATCAGCATCTTTCGTAACAAGATCGATGAAGAGTATTTTCCCTATATGAATGCTTTGGCAATCGATGAGAGTATCGATCTGGACTCGTACGTTCTTCCTAAAGATGTGAGTGTGTTAGATCTAAACAATGAAGACGACGTGATAACATGGATATTAAATAATGCAAAGGCTGTGTAGATGAAAGAGATATTAAGTGCAATAGAACGTGCGGCGATACGTATTAAACAAGAGATCGATACTAAAGACATTGGGTATTCACAACAGCAAAATGCTACGGGAGACACCCAACTGCAACTTGACATCAAGTGTGACCTTGTTTGTGAAGAGGAGTTCTCTAAGGCTGCAACGGTTAACACAATTGTAAGTGAGGAGCAAGATCACGAAGTTGTGATGAATGCAGATGCACAATACTTTGTTGCGTTCGATCCGCTTGACGGTTCATCTCTTATTGACGTGAACTTGAGTGTCGGTTCTATCTTCGGTATCTATGACGGTTCATTTGGTGTTAAAGACTTGGTAGCAGCATGTTATGTTGTCTATGGCCCGCGTACCGAACTTGTCTTTGCCTATGAAGGCGAAGTGAAGTTCTACCTGCTTCAAAATGGTGTATTTGAGTTTGTTAAAAACATCACTCTGAAAGAGAAAGGCAAACTGAACGCGCCCGGCGGTACACAACAGAACTGGCCAGCACACCATAAAGAGATGGTTGATGGCCTTTTCCAAGAGGGTTACCGTCTACGCTACTCCGGCGGTATGGTCCCTGACCTTCACCAGATCCTTCTTAAAGGCGGCGGACTCTTTTCATACCCTTCAACCTCAGATAAGCCTGAAGGTAAACTCCGTATGTTGTACGAAGCACTTCCTTTTGCCTTTATCTTTGTAACGGCCGGTGGTGACCAGACAGACGGTAAAAATGACCTTCTGACACTGGACGCGACACACATTCATGACACGACACCCTGTTTCTTTGGTTCAAAATATGAGATAGCAAGAGTCAAAGATGTCTATGCAAGACATTAATGTCTTTGAAGAGCGTCTTGATCAAGAGATCCTCAACCTCAAAAAGTGTCAAGAAGAGAAACAACTAAAAAGCTGTAGCCTGTGTGAGTTTTACATTGGCTGTGAAACCCGTAGAGCCTATGTCCAAGCCGTTTATGACTCCATGTCTAAAGGCGAGACAGGCGGATTTGAATTTTAATACAGAGAGAACTTATGAGCAACTATTACACAACCCCGATCTACTACGTTAACGGTGTAGCACACATCGGTCACGCCTACACAACATTCATCACCGATATGTTGGCACGTTACTCACGTCTTAAAGGCGAGACAACCTACTTTTTAACGGGTACCGACGAGCATGGTCAAAAGATCGAAGAGTCCGCACTTAAAGCGGGTAAACCGACACAGCAGTTTGCTGATGAGATCTCTGCAAGTTTTAAAAACCTCTGGGATGAGTTTGAGATCTCTTACGATCAGTTCATTCGTACAACAGACGATAACCATAAAATCGGTGTACAACACGCTTTTAAAAAGATGTTTGACAAAGGTGACATCTACAAAGGTGAGTATGAGGGGAACTACTGTGTCAGTTGTGAGACCTTCTTCCCGGAGTCTCAGCTTATTGACGGTGAGTTCTGCCCGGACTGTGGCCGTACGACAAATACCGTTAAAGAAGAGAGCTATTTCTTTAGACTTTCAAACTATGAGCAGAAGCTGCTGGACTACTATGAAGCACATCAAGACTTTATCTTGCCAAAGTCTCGCCGTAATGAGGTCATTAACTTTGTAAAAGGCGGGTTGCACGACCTCTCTGTAACACGTACATCGTTTAGCTGGGGTGTCCCTATTCCTAAAGAGCTTGGTGATGACAAACACGTTATGTATGTCTGGTTGGACGCACTTCTAAACTATGTGACGGCACTTGGTTACGGACGTGATGAATCTAAGATGGAGCTATGGCCGGCACATATGCATGTTGTCGGTAAAGATATCTTGCGTTTTCATGCGATCTACTGGCCGGCATTTTTGATGAGTCTTGATCTTCCTCTTCCTAAACATATCGCTGCACACGGTTGGTGGACACGTGATGGTGAGAAGATGTCAAAATCAAAAGGCAATGTGGTCTCTCCTAAAGAGGTCTCTGACCTCTACGGCGTCGAAAACCTTCGTTACTTTATGATGCGTGAAGTGCCGTTTGGCCAAGACGGTGACTTCTCACAACGCGCTTTCATCGACCGTATCAACTCTGACTTGAGTAACGACCTTGGTAACCTGCTCAATCGTATCATCGGTATGAGCGGCAAGTACAGTGACTTTGTCATCGACTCTGTTGATGTAGCAAAGTACCACAGTGCCGAGCTTGAAGAGATGTATGCGATCTTAGACAATGTTGAGAGACATCTTGCTGAAGTCCAGACACACCGCTTCTTAGAAGAGCTTTGGAAGGTCTTTACCATCGGTAATAAAGCCATTGAAGCACACGCTCCATGGGTGAAGATCAAAGAAGGCAAGAGAGACGAAGCTTTGGCAACGGTTGCTCTAGTAGCAAATATTTTAGCAAAAGCTTCTCTTCTTTTACACGCGTTTATGCCTAAGACGACCAACACGATCGCTAATACCCTTGGTTTTGAGATCAACACAGAGAGCTATAACGGCCTTTTGAAAGAGAAAAAACTGCTTGAGACCTTTACGATCAAACCAGTTGGTCCTCTCTTTCCTCGTGTTGAAGAGCCTCTGATGGAAGAAGCGCCAAAAGCGATGATGGAGCAGGAACAGCCAAAAGAGACAAAAAAAGCCAAAGAGAGTAAAAAACCTGAAGCGGCTAAAGAAGATGGCGCCGGGCTGATCACTTTTGATGAGTTTTTTAACACAACACTTAAGATCGGTACGGTCGTTGAAGCGGAAGAAGTTCCTAAAAGTAAAAAACTTCTCAAACTTCAAGTCGACCTTGGTGAAGATGAACTTCGTCAGATCGTTGCGGGAATCAAAGACTATTACTCTGCTGAAGAGCTTGTCAACACACAGGTCTGTGTTGTTGCCAACCTCAAACCGGCAAAACTGATGGGAATCATGTCAGCGGGTATGCTTCTGGCTGCTAAAGATGATGACGGACTCTGTCTTGTTCGTCCTGAGAAACCACGTAAAGCAGGTTCTTCTATTGGTTAATTGTCTTTAGAGGTGTGTAGAACGTAATGCGCCTCGAAAATCTTCTCGCCCTCACCCAGGGAACCTTACAAAACCAACCCTTTGTCACCCGCTTTGACGGCATCAGTTTTGATGCTAAAAAAGTGAAACGCGGCAACCTCTTTATCGCTTTTAACAACAGTGATATCGATGAAGCTATTTTGCATGGTGCTTACGGGATTATCTTTGACAAACCCACACAGATCGCGGACAATGAGATCGCCTGGATCAAGGTTGGTAATGTTGATGATGCGTTGATGCGCCTGCTGCGTTTTCATCTCATCGAAAAAGAGCTCGATGTCTATGAGACAGACCTTATTACCATAAAACTAGCCCGGCAGATCATGACGGACAGCAACTTCCTGGTCTTGGGCCAATCCATCAAAGATGACTTTATGACACTTTGGGACGTGGCAGACAAGGCGAAAATACTCTATTGTCCAAAACTTATCGACAGAGACACCTTTGTGGTGTCGAAAACCCTGCCAAATGCGTACAAAGATGAGATCACGATCGTCGAACAGACCCTTTTTGAGACCTCGTTTATCTTCAGTGATATCTTTTATGAACGTCAACTTCTTTCGCCATTTTTCATCTCTTATTTAGAGCGTCTGTTAAACTTTTATAAGATACATGAGATCAACTACCGACTGCGTACTTTTACGCCGATCGACAATTTTGAAGCAGTATTTACTAACAAAGATCTCTCTATTAAAGAGTTTGGTGCGAGTGATCGTGTTCTCATCTTTGAGCCTGATTTTGAGTTGATCCATTCTCAGATCTCATTTTTAAAACGTCAAGCCAACTGGGCTAAGATCATCTACATCTTACCCAAGGCAAAAGCACTCCCTTTTGAAAACATCGAGGGTATATTTACTTATGAGTCACAGCAAGATATAATAATGATTCTAAAATCAACACCATTTCACTTTGCCTTGATCGCTGAGCAAGATAAAACACTTTTAGAGCGCAGCGAACTGAGCAAACCAAGTGAACAGTTGACACTATTTTAAGGAAAACGAATTTGAAACCTCTTCCCCGTAGGCGGAACATCTTATCTCTCATCTTAACACATCACGTTACTGCAGTTGCCGGTATAGCACTTGGTCTACTTACCTTTGTTTTTCACTACTATCACAACCCGTATATGGCAACACTCTTTGCCGCGATCAGTATTACCCTGCTCTCATTGACAGTATCTGAAGTCGCCGAAGTCCTGGCCGAACGTCTAGATGAGCCCTATGGGAGCTTTGTCCTTACATTTTCTGCGGTTATTGTCGAGATCATCCTGCTTTTTTTAATTCTTTTGGAAGCGACAAACAACCCTCTTGCGATGGAGACGGTCAAAGGTGGTATTATCTCTGCTGTTATCGTTGACATGAACGTACTTCTGGGTCTCGCCGTATTTATCGGTGGGCTTGCGTTTAAAGAGCAGGAACACAACGAAGACACATCCAGCACCTATACAACGATCTTACTGGTAGCATCGTCCGCTCTGTTGGTACCAAGTATCTTGCACTTCACAACGGGTGACAAAGATGATCTTGTAAGTGCCAGCATGCTCATCGCTGCAGTACTCTTTATCTTTTATATTGTTATCTTTATCTTCCAGACCAAAACGCACACGCATTTCTTTAAAGCTACAGCCAGAAGTCGTATGTTTCGTTTTAAAACTAGACAAGAAGAGGATGATGTAGAGGAAGAAGAGGAAGATCTTTTTGAGAAGATGAACACAACCTTTAATTTCATCTCTATATTTGTCCTGATTGCCATTATCGGCTACATTGCAGAGATATTTGCACGAGAGGGTATGCAACTTGTTACTGAATACAGCTTCCCTGTCGGTCTTGCAGGTCTTCTGATCGCGATCATCTCTGTTGCACCGGAGATCATTACTGCCATCAAAGCTGCTAAAAATGACCAGATCCAGCGTGTTGTCAACATTGCGATGGGTGCTTCCACTGTTTCGATCATGTTAACAGTACCTGTTTTGCTTGCCCTCTCTTATGCTGCAGGAAGCCCGTTGACACTGGACTTCAACACCCTGCAGATCGGTGCGTTGATTTTGACGATAATATTGGCGTGGAAGACAACTGATGATGGTGAGACTAATTACTTTGAGGGAACGTCTCACCTTATCTTTTTCACCTGTTATGCCATCGTCTTGGCTTTTATGTGAGACCCGTTAAGAAAAAGCCAATTTCTTGGCTTTTTTAGGGGCGAAACCAGAGTCGATGTGCGAAGCACCGACGGCGGAGACCTTGTAAGAAAAAGCCAACTGCTTGGCTTTTTTAGCTTCGAAACCGCCAAAGGCGTAAATAAAACAGAAACTGCTTTCTGTTTTTAGCCGACGCGCCTTTATGATGTGCAAAGCACCATAAAGGCAAGATGTGCGAAGCATCAACGACGGAGACCTTGTATAAGACAACAAAAGCTTTTTACAAGTTCAAATTCGTAGATTTCTGCCTTCTCAGGAATGACGCAAAAGTAACCTTTAGAAAAATAGAGGAAATAATATGAAACGAAGAGATTTTTTAACAACAGCAGCTGCGACAACCGCTGCAGGTCTGTTAAGCGGTTGTAACGACTCTAACCGTCAAGCCATTGACTACTCTAAACATCCAGAAAAAAAAGATGTCGGTGAAAAGAGTGTCAATGTTAATCGCAATAAAAAAACCAAGATAACCTTAGCCACCTCTTGGCCGGCACATTTCCCTATTATGGGGACAGGTGTTGACCGTTTTGCAGAAAATGTTAAAAAAGCCAGTGGCGGAACGCTAGATATTAAGGTCTACCCTAAAAACACGCTCATCCCTGCTCTAGCTGTCTTTGATGCAGCCAGCAGCGGTCAGATCGATGCTTTTCACTCAGGACCGTACTACTGGAAAGGGAAAAACTCCGCTTTCTCACTGTTTAGCGGTTTCCCGTTTGGGATGACAGCCGAAGAGATTAACTCTTGGATGCTCTTTGGCAACGGCATGACACTCTGGCGCAAGCTCTACGCCAAGCACAACCTTCACCCTCTTATGGGTGGTAACACGAACATTCAGATGGGTGGATGGTTTAGAAAGCCTTTAGAGTCGCTAGCGGATATGCAGGGTCTAAAGATGCGTATTCCCGGTCTTGGCGGCGAGGTCTTTTCCAAGTTGGGCGTTAACCCTATTCTCCTGCCTGCCGGCGAGATCTACACCTCTTTAGAACGTGGTGTCATCGACGCGACAGAATGGGTCGGGCCTGCACTTGACATGAAGATGGGCTTTTATAAAGTTGCCCCTTACTACTACTCAGGTTGGCATGAACCGGGCTCGATCTTAGAGCTTACCTTTAACCAGCACAAGTGGAACAAACTCGCCTCAGAGCACCAGGCGATCATTGAGATGGCTTCTGCGCAGATGAACATTGAGATGGCGAGTGAGTTTCACTATGAGAACATGAAGTCACTTGACCTTCTAAAACAGAAAGGTGTTGAGATCCGTACTTATCCAGATGACGTCATCGATGCAGGTAAAAAAGCCTTGGTAAACGTTATGCGTGAGCAGAGTGCCCTTAATGGCGACTTTAAAGAGGTCGCCGATGACATCGCAACCTTCTTAGTGCAGAGCAAGGCGTGGTCAAAAGCCAGTCTGCACTACTTCTTAAACACACGAGAATAAGTTTTCTGTAACGAGGGTTTAACCCTCTAGTGCTATAATTCGAAACACTTAATGAATCGAGATTATATGCGTTTTTTTACCCTTTTATTTCCTTTTTTATTGACAGCTCAAGAGGTTGTTCTCGTAGACAAAAGTACTCATGAGCCCCTTGTCAACGCACAATTTATTCAAAACTATACAATGATACGCAGCGATGCAAACGGGACCGTCACCTTTGATGCGAACAGAACAAAATCTATCCACGTTAAAGCCTACGGTTACCGCCCTTTCAGTTGGGATGTTAATGCAAGTGCGACACGTTTGGAAGTCGAACCCATAAAGGTCAAGGGACTCTACCTCTCGTTTTGGGGTGCCAGTCCCAAAAGCAAGACCTTTGCCAATACAATGGAGCTCATAGAGACGACGGAAGCTAACGCATTGGTCATCGATGTAAAAAGCGAACAGGGTCAGATGTCTTACCACACGGATGTGAAAGAGGCCAGTGCGATGGATGCGCATTATAACCGCACCATCAAAGATATCGACAGCTATATGAAACATCTTAAAGAGAAAAAGGTCTACACCATTGCGCGTATCGTCTGTTTCAAAGATGAACTGAGTGCTACTAACCATCCTGATCGTGCTGTCAAAAGTGCTGACGGTACCGTCTGGCGTAATGCCGCCAAGATGGCCTGGGTAGACCCGTTCAATCCTGACGCGCAGGACTACATCATCAGTATCGCCGTAGATGCTGCGCAAAAAGGGTTCGATGAGATCAACTTCGACTATGTTCGTTTCCCGGCCAAAGCTGACCTGCTCTTTTCGCAAGAGAACAATCAGGAGAACCGCTTAAAAGCGATCAACCACTTTATCAAAAAAGCATCCCTCCGCCTTCGTCCTTATGGTGTCTTTTTGTCAATCGACACCTACGGCTATGTCGCATGGAACACAAAAACAGACACCAACATCGGTCACCAAACCGCAGTCCTTGCCAAACATGCAGACTACCTAGCTCCGATGCTCTACCCGTCAGGTTTCAACGAAGGCATCTTAGGCATCGACGATCCCGCTGCGGAACCGTACCGAATCATTAAAGCGACGCTGCTAAAGATGGAAGAGACCGTTGAACCGGTGCGCCTGCGCCCATGGCTTCAGTACTTTAAAGACTACGCTTTCTCACGAGAGCACTACAATGATTTTGAGATCAAAGAGCAGATCCGCGCCAGTGATGACACGAACTGTAGCGGATGGCTATTGTGGAACCCTTCTAGCCGTTATAATCGTGGCGGTTTATTGGAAAATTAACGTTTTAGTTCACCAATACTAGACCTGCCCTTGGGTCTAGTATTGGTGTGCGACGCCTTGTTATCCTTGCAGAGTCACAACCTTTTAACTACCCCTACACCCCTCATACGTATGTACATAAAAGTGGAGATTCAAACCCTGGGGTGTATTTCTATAAGTTATAACTAGTTGTACTGGTAAAGAAGCCTTAAAGAGTTGCCGGAGTAATCTTTATGGATAGTTGGATTTCTGTATTTTTCAGAATCAGAGTGTCTAGCTGCACTCAGTGCAGTTTAAAGGGAGGAAGTCATGAGAAGAGGAGAGAATCGAATAGGAATAAGGCTTTTTATTTTTCTTGGTCTTATACCATTTTTCAGTCTTGAGTTATGTGCCGCACCAATGTTTGCACGTCAATACAATGTAAGTTGTACCACCTGCCATTCAGCTTTTCCAAAGCTTAATGAATTCGGAAAAGAGTTTATGGCCAATAATTTCCGGATGCCCAACTGGAGAGACACGACCGTTAATACGGGCGACGATCAGCTCGCTCTGCCAGCCTCTGTGCCTCTTGCCTTTCGCATCCAGGGATTCGTTCAGGCACGAGAGGGCGAAGCGGTTGATGTCGTCACGGGTGAAACAGCCAAAACCGATGTCGATTTCCAGGCCCCCTATTTGATTAAAATGCTCTCTAGTGCACCCCTCTCGGAACACATCACTTACTACTTTTATGCGATCTTTGCAGAAAAAGGGGGGAATGGTGAGGTGATAGTAGAAGATGCCTGGTTCTCTTATGATGATCTGTTCGGCAGCGAAATCAGTATGTTACTCGGACAGTTTCAGGTCTCTGACCTGATGTTTCCGCGGGAGACCCGCCTTACCTTCCAGGATTATATGGTTTACCGTATGGCGGGAATCACCTATGAACGGGGTGTCATCTTGCAAAGGGGTCTGGGGCCGATCAAAATCGGGCTGGGGCTTGTCAACGGCAACGGCATTAAGGAGAATGTGACGATCAACAGCCCGGGTTATCGCCGTCCGGACCATATGTTTGACAATGACAGCGGCAAGGCCGTCTTTGGCAGAATCGGTGCAGAACTTGGACCTGTTTCGACTGGGCTGTTCTATTATAACGGTACGCAGAAGAATGCAACGGGCGATGCCGGAACGGTCAGCGGCACCCGTGATACCGATAAGCAGGTTGCCGGCGTTGACTTCTCCGGAATGGTTGGAAACGATATCTCCTGGTTTGGACAGTTCCTGTGGAATGAGTGGGATGGGTTTATCGATGAAAACAGCAAATACACGTGGCTTGGAGGGTTTGTCGGAGTCGATTATGTGCCCGGAGGATACTGGAGTTACTCACTGTTGTATAACTATGCCGATGGCGGTGACTTCGATAAAAGCGATACGGTGTATGAAGGCATTGATATCAACAGCCTGACATTTAATACCTCCTACTATTTTATGCGCAACGTCAAAGGGGTGATTGAACTCAATGTGGACTTTCTTGGCACAGAAGCACAAAGCGGGGTGTTCTACACAGGTCATCTGACCGGGGAAAACTATGTTTTGGTTGGCTTCGATGCAGCCTTTTAGGCAGATTGGCAGCGGCCAGGGTTGATCGGCGACAGTCAAAACTTCAGTATTTTAAAGATTACGCCTTCTCTCGTCATCACTACAATGATTTTGAGATCAAAGAGCAAATTAGAGCAAGCGATGACACTAACTGTAGTGGATGGCAATTGTGGAACCCGTCTAGCCGTTATAATCGTGGTGGATTGTTAGAAAACTAACGACCATCTCACCTGCCGCTATTAAGTGCAGCGCTTAGTCAGATTGTGTTGTCCTGCTCCACCGTTATGACTACTTTTCCCTTTTTGTGCCCTTCTCCAAAATACCTCATAGCTTCAGCAGTTTCACTTAAGGGGTAGAGTCTGTCTACAACGGCTGAGACTTTGCCGGAT
The DNA here is from genome assembly GCA_049672605.1 of Sulfurimonadaceae bacterium. Lineage (GTDB taxonomy): Bacteria > Campylobacterota > Campylobacteria > Campylobacterales > Sulfurimonadaceae > Sulfonitrofixus. The sequence goes on along the minus strand of JBATWM010000194.1, from coordinate 66 downwards.
GCAATCAGCTCTGTCATCAGCGCCAGATCTTTGTTCGGTTTATGCAGCAATAGCCCCATTCTCTTG
>JBATWM010000193.1:0-6493 GCA_049672605.1 Sulfurimonadaceae bacterium | reverse complement strand
CACTCTCTTGGATGGCGAAATAGAGCCATACAATGACAACGTTAATCAGCATCCCAACATTGCTGATCTTAGCGACAGTTTCCGGATCAGAGAGCATGCCTCCGATAAAAAAGCCAATAGTGAACATGATGACAAACATGATTATTGTAAGAATGATAGCGTCGATAAAGATGGCGACAGCGCGATTCCAAAAACCTGCGTTATTCATTTTGTTTTCCTGTGTTGAAATTTGTCCTATTATACATAAGAAATATGAATAATTGTAGATGTAACCCCTATAAAAAGTAAATTTCTATTTTTACTCTTTTTCAACATAAATGAATGATATTTTCGCGATAATCATTAACTTTTTTGTAGTACAAACTACAATATGAATTTACCAATTCAGGCAACAATATGACAACTATTAACAGAAAAAAGATCTACAATCCCGACTCGACTGAAAACGTTAATGATCGTAAGATATTTGGCGGTAATCCGACGGGAATTTTTGAGCTAAACAACATCAAGTACCAGTGGGCTTATAACCTTTGGGAAGTCATGTTGAACAACACGTGGTTCCCTAAAGAGGTCGATATGACCCGTGATGCTAATGATTATAAGCAGCTGACCGAAGGTGAGAAGACTGCTTACGACAAGGCGCTTTCACAGCTTATTTTCATGGATTCACTGCAGACGAACAACCTCATAGACAATGTTAATCCGTACGTCACCTCTCCGGAGATCAACCTTATTTTGGTGCGTCAGTCGTTTGAAGAGGCGCTGCATTCACAGTCATACGCGGTTATGGTGGATTCGATCTCACAGAACTCTGCAGAGATCTATGATCTTTGGCGTACAGATGCAATGTTAAAGTCTAAAAACGATGCGATTGCGATCAAGTATGAGATGCTCTCTGAGAACCCGACAGATGTCAACTTCCTTAAAGCCTGTTTTGCCAACCAGATCCTGGAAGGGATCTACTTTTACAGCGGTTTCGCTTATATCTACACCCTTGCACGCGCAGGTAAGATGCTCGGTTCGGCGCAGATGATCCGTTTTATCCAACGTGATGAAGTGACCCACCTTATTTTGTTCCAAAACCTTATTAACTCACTTCGTCGTGAGCGCCCTGACCTTTTTACGCCTGAATTGATCGAAGAGGTCTATCAGATGTTTAGAGATGCCGTTGCGCTTGAAGTCTCTTGGGGACGATACATCACACAAGGTCAGATCTTGGGTCTTACTGATGATATTATCGAACAGTATATTCAATTTCTTGCTGATGAGCGTCTTAAGGCAGTCAAGCTTGAGCCTATCTATAACGTAACTAATCCTATTAAATGGGTGAATGATTTTGCATCATTTAATGACCAAAAGACCAACTTCTTTGAAGGAACGGTTGCTAACTACTCTAAAGGGTCATTGGACTTTGACGACTTTTAAAGAGCGTCCGCTCTGCTCTCTTTGCCTTGTTAGTGAAACTAACAGTTATGATGAAAACCTCACTTCACTGCTCTCATTAATTCAAGAGACACCTTCCAATGCCATTGTTGTTGTTCCTGAACTTGCTATTACCAACTTTGACTATGACCATTTTGAAGCAGCGGCTGCCTATGCGGAGGTTATTACCAAAAAACTTTTAGAGGCAGCAGATGAGAAGATCATCGCTGCGACGATGATAGAGAGAAGAGAGGACGGCAAGGTCTATAATGTTGCTAAGGTCTTTCACCGAGGTGCTATCATCCATGAACAGGCCAAGGTCGAGCTTTTCAAATTTGGTGGAGAACATGACTACTTCAGTGCCGGGAGTGAGAGTGAGATTGCACTTTTTGAGGTTGATGGGCTTAAATTTGGTCTGCTGATCTGTTTTGAAATTCGTTTTAAACAGTTTTGGAAAGTGCTCGAAGGGGCGGACATAATGTTAATCCCAGCACAATGGGGTAAACTACGCACACAAAATTTTGTTTCACTCACGAATGCACTGGCTATCATAAACCAGTGTTATGTGGTGGCCTCTGATACTAACAACAGTGACACCACCGGAATGAGCGGGATCATCACCCCCTTTGGTGAAGAGAGTCGAAACGGTGAACAACTCTGTTTGACAGAGAAATATAAAGAAAAAGAGGTGCGCACAATGCGCCGATATTTGGATGTAGGTATAGTGTGATCGATAAAATAACAGCAATTAAAACAAAACGTATGGCCGATGAGATCGACAGTGTCTTTGAACTCTCTGCAAATGTAAAAGAGGCCATCATCAACACAAATCGTGAAATGTTTGTACCTGTTGCAATGCGTCAGCATGCGTACAGGTTAGATGCCCTGCCAATTGGGGCAAAGCAGTGGATCTCTTCGCCGTTAACGGTGGCTAAGATGACCGAGTACCTTGAACCAGAAGGTGCTGACAGAGTGTTAGAGATAGGTTGTGGAAGCGGTTATCAGGCGGCAGTCCTTTCGCATCTCTTTCGCGGGGTATTTTCGATAGAACGGATAGAGTCTCTGATCGTTGAGGCCAAACAGCGTTTTCGTGACCTGGGTATACAAAATGTTCATACCCGTACAGACGATGGGCAGAAGGGGTGGATCCAGTACGCGCCGTATGACCGTATTCTCTTCTCTGCGGCACCGACGCATATCCCTCAAGTCCTTATTGACCAGTTAGCTCCGCGTGGTGTTATTGTGGCCCCGATGGAAAAAGGCGGACAACAGGTTATTACCCGTTTCGTCAAGATTGGCGACGAGTTGATTGAAGACGAGTTGGAAGTCTGCGAGTTTGTCCCGGTTTTAGACGGTGTTCAACGATAAGTTAATATTATTTAACGTTTCTTTATCCATTCAGTTGCAATTAGCTATTATAATAAGATTAACGTCATACGAGGTCTTATTATGAAGAAGCTTTCTATTGTCATCTTTTTTCTTCTCTTTTTACAACTTACTCTGTTCGCTACAACCCCATATAATCTCGAAGGAATCAAGGCACTTAATGTCTTAGTTATTGATCAAAGCGGAACGATATCCCCTCAACTCGAAGAGAAACTTGCTACTGAATTAAAAAGCAAACTCGAAAATAATGGGATCAAAAGTAAAAAAGATGGTGTCGGCGCGATGTTTGTGAAGATCACGTCGACGAAAATTGGCAAGAGATCTGTTGTTTACATCCATTTGGGTATTGGTGAAGAGGCGCAGGTTATCCGTTCGCATAAAGTGAAAAGCTTTGCACTGACCTACAGTTTTGACGACATGATAGAGAGCGAGAACGTTGAAGCCGATGTCTATGATTCGGTGATGAACTTTTTGATCGAAGAGTTTTTAGAGCAGTACCATGAAGACAATGAAGAGTAAGGAAGTAGTATGAGTATGCAAAATATGTGGAATGAGAAGTTCTCTAGAGAGGGGTTTTTGTACGGTAAAGAGCCCAATGCCTTTTTGGCGGCAAATGAGCATCTCTTAAGCCCTAAAAGCAAGGTGCTAATGTTGGGTGAAGGAGAAGGCAGAACCGCATGTTTCATGGCTCTTAAAGGCCATGTGGTTGCTGCTTTGGATGCATCTGATGTCGGGCTTGACAAAACAAGAGCTTTGGCGGATGAAATGGGTGTTGAGATCGAGACCATACACGCTGACCTGAACGAGTGGCGGAGTGAACAGAAATATCATGGAATGTTAACCTCATTTTTACACTTGCCCGAGCCACTGAGAACAGAGGCCTTTTCACATGCTCTAGATACGTTAGAGAGCGGCGGCTATTTTATGGGTGAGTTCTTCTCTCTAAAACAGCTCTCTCGTGATTCGGGCGGTCCTAAGATGTCGGAGCTGCTTTACACTCTTGAATCGCTCAAAAAGATCTTTGATCGTAATGATGTGAAGATCATCAAACTCGAAGAGTGTATTGACCACCTCTCAGAGGGCAGTGGTCATCAAGGTGATGCAGAACTGATCCGTGTTATCGTACAAAAATTATAAGGAAAACCCATGAGCAAGCTATTTATTGAGCTACCGGCATTAACACTTAAAGCACTTTTTGAGCACAGTATAGAGAGTTATGGTGATCGACCTGCCTTACGTTTTGTAGACGGTGAAGGTCTGAGTTATGCCGAGTTGGGAGCGAAGGCAGCAGCGATCCAAGAGATGCTGCGTGCTTATGGGATCCGTCGTGGGGACAAAGTCGCACTCTACAGTGAAAATATGCCTAATTGGGGTGCTGTCTACTTTGCTGTCACAACAATGGGTGCTGTCATTGTGCCGATCTTGCCAGATTTTCATACCTCTGAAGCGCTGCACATTGCGACACATGCAGAGTGTAAAGCTGCCTTTGTCTCCCAAAAACTGTTTGATATAATGTTAGATGAGACACAGCCGCCTACGATGAATCTCCTGGTTGTTCTCAATGACCTTAATGTGCTTGAAAAACTATCAACACGCTCCAATGTGGAGAAGGCAATGCAAAAGGGTGAAGACCAGCTTAACAGAGCGATAGAAAAGCTTGGCAAAGAGAATAGCATTGAGGAAGATGACCTTGCCGCTATTATATATACTTCGGGAACAACGGGTAACTCCAAAGGGGTGATGCTCTCGCATAAAAACCTAACATCCAACGCTTCCATGGCACAAACTATCGTCGATATCTTCCCTGAAGACCGTTTTCTCTCTATTTTGCCATTGGCACATACTTATGAGTGCACGATCGGTTTTCTTATTCCTATGCTTAACGGTGCTTCCGTCAACTATATTCTCAAACCGCCAACCCCTACGATCTTGATCAAGGCGATGGCAACGGTGAAACCAAACTTCATGTTGAGTGTTCCGCTTGTTATAGAGAAGATCTATAAAAACAAGGTTCAGCCAAATTTTCAGAAAAACTTTTTGATCCGTACGCTGTATGCGATCCCTTTTGTGCGTCGAAAGTTAAACAAGATCGCCGGTAAAAAGCTAATGGAGACATTTGGCGGTAATCTGCGATTTTTTGGTATCGGCGGTGCCGGTGTCTCGCCTAATGTTGAAGAGTTCTTGCGTGAAGCAGAGTTCCCTTACTGTATCGGCTATGGACTAACAGAGACCTCCCCTCTTCTTGCAGGGACTAACGCGACTAAAACGAAGTTACATGCTATCGGTCCTGCAGTACCGGGTATTGAGTTGGAACTGCGTGATCAAGATGAAGATGGCTCAGGTGTACTGTGGGCGCGCGGTCCCAATATCATGCAGGGGTATTACAAAGATCCGGAGAAGACGGCTGAAGTAATGGATGATGAGGGTTGGTTCAACACGGAAGACATCGGCCATTTTGATGATGAGGGCTATTTCTTTATGAGTGGTCGTGCTAAAAACATCATCGTTGGTCCGGGAGGCGAGAATATCTATCCTGAACAGATCGAAGCGGTTATAAATGCCAATGAATTGGTGGCTGACTCCTTAGTTTATGATGATAACGGCACACTAACAGCACGTATCAACCTCGATTATGAAAAACTTGATGATATGTTTGGTCTTAGCAAAACATCAGTGACAAAGACACATGAGAAGATCGAGAAGTTTTTAGAAGATATCCGTGTTGAGGTCAATGAAAAAGTGTCGTCCTTCTCTCGCATACGTAAGGTGATCGAGCAGCGAGAGGAGTTTGTCAAGACGCCGACCAAGAAGATCAAACGCTATCTCTATGTCGAGGCGAAAAAATAGTACCAAAATCGATTCTTTTTGTCTGTCTTGGCAACATCTGCCGCTCTCCGCTGGCGGAAGGCATCGCAAAACAGATCGCTAACAGACGCGGTTTGGATATCGAGATTGATTCATGTGGAACAGGAACTTGGCATGTTGGAGAAGCACCTTGCGATGACGCTATCAGAGTGGCAAAAGAGAATGGCTTGGATATTGCAAGTCAAAGAGCGCGTCAGATCAACAGCGATGATATTGAAAAGTTTGATCTTATAGTTGTATTAGATGACAAGAACCAGTCTGATGTAATAGCTATGGGTGCTAAAAACGTTGTTAAACTCGGTTTCTACGGTTATAACAACGAGGATGTGACTGACCCTTTTTTCTTTCCTGGCTACGAAGGCTTTGATAAGGTGTATAGTATAATAGAGGAATGTGTAGTAAATTTATTGGATGAGAATAGCTAACACAAGCCTCTCTCTGCTTCAATTCTTTGTGTCCAAATAGCCCATTTAACATTCATCTATTAAATTTGTTTTTCCCACACTATTTTCACACTTTTAATTTCTATACTCCTTCTAACAAATAACAAAGAAGGATAAATTATGAAACATGTTTACCTAACAAAAGAAGAGATTGACCGTTCATACCGAAGTGGTGCTATTACTGTGCGTGAAGTACAAGAGTTATTAAAGGATTTAGATCAACGTGCTAAAAGTGTAGTTAAAAGAGACGTTGAACATAAGGGCAGTGTCACGCTTCACAAAGTAGCGCAACACTAGTTATTAAATGGGCGTTCTTCATACTTTATTGTTGAACCTACTAAGTAAAGAGCTGAACTTTTTATGGACTCTATAGAGTT
>JBATWM010000192.1:0-18286 GCA_049672605.1 Sulfurimonadaceae bacterium | reverse complement strand
CCGAAGATCATCGAGAACTATCAGGTGGCCGATGCGGTTATGACATTGGGAAGTCTGAATATTATAGCCGGGGAGATGGATCGATGAGTTTTACATTTACAGATGAAAACCTTGAAAAGATCGAAGCACTTAAAAAACGCTATCCGAGTCCAAAGGCACTTTCACTTCCCTGTCTGTGGATGGCACAGTATCAGGAGGGGATGATCTCCTTGGAGGCGATAGAGGTCATCGCAGAAGTCATCGATACGCCGTCGATGGAGATCTACCGTGTGGCGACATTTTATACGATGTTCAACCTTGAGCCTATAGGGACCTACCATATTCAGCTCTGTAAAACACTCTCTTGTGCACTGTGTGGCAAGGCAGAGATGCTTGAGCATCTGGAGTCGAAGCTGGGTATTGCTGCAGGCGAGAGCAGTGAAGACGGACGCTACACCTTGACACAGGTAGAGTGCCTCGGATCATGCGGCACTGCCCCGGTGATGCAGATCAATGATACCTATTATGAGAATCTGAATGCAGACAAGATTGATAGCATCCTGGAGGTGCTCAAATGAAAGAGTGTAAGATCGTCAGCCGAAAATTCGAGATCGAAAACAGCCATACCCTGAGCGTTGCACGCGAACATGGCGGCTACAATGCCGTTGAAGCGGCTTTTGCGCTTGAGGATGAAGCGATCGTTGAGATCATCAAAGCCAGCGGTCTGCGCGGAAAAGGGGGCGGCGGTGCACCTACCGGGAACAAGTGGGCCTTGATACCGCGTGACGGTGACAGACCCTCCTATCTGGCCGTCAATGCCGATGAAAGCGAGCCCGGAACCTTCAAAGACCGTCAGATCATTGCGAAAGATCCGCACCTGCTGATAGAGGGGATCATCATCACCTCTTATGCCATCGGAGCGCATGAGGCCTACATCTATATCCGCGGGGAGTACTATCAGTTTCAGAAGATCCTGCAAGCCGCCATTGATGAGGCGTATGTAGAGGGTATTATCGGTCAAAAGGTGATGGGTCATGACTATCGGCTCGACATTACGGTGCATCGCGGCGCCGGTGCCTACATCTGCGGTGAAAAATCGGCGCTGCTGGAGTCGATGGAGGGCAAACGCGGCCATCCGCGGCTCAAACCGCATCAACAAGAGCCGGAGTGGTATTTCGGCAACCCGACACTGGTCAACAATGTCGAAACAATCGCATCGGTACCGTTTATCGTCAAGAACGGTGCCGATGCCTATCGTCAGTACGGTACGAAGAGCAGTCCTGGAACCTTGCTCTTTGCCCTCAGCGGCCAGGTGAATCGGCCGGGTGTCTATGAAGCTGAATTTGGTGCGTCAATGCTCGAATACATAGAGCACTACGGGGGCGGTATCAAAAACGGCAAAAAACTTAAGGCCGTGATACCGGGCGGCGCCTCTACCCCTGTTCTGACCGCTGCAGAGGCGGCCTGTACAAATCTGGATTATGAGACGCTGCGTGCCATGGGCAGTTCGCTGGGAACCGGAGGTATGATCGTCATGGATGAAGAGACCTGCATGGTCGCTGCGCTTAAAAACCTGCTGGAATTCTATCATGAAGAATCCTGCGGCCAGTGCACGCCGTGCCGCGAGGGAACCGGATGGGTTGACGGCATTGTCGCCTCTTTGTTAGAAGGTAGAGGCCGCCAAGAAGATATTGACCGTCTTTTGGATGTCAGCGAGACGATGAACGGCAAGACGATCTGTGTCTTTGCTCCGGCCGTCTCCGGTGTCATCGATGCCTTTGTCCAGAAGTTCAGAGGCGAGTTTGAATCCTATCTGAGAGATGTACGATGAGTAATATTACGATGACCGTCAATGATCAACAGATCGTTGCCGCCGAAAATGAACTGCTGATCAAGGTGCTCAACCAAAACGGTATTGACATCTCCTACTTCTGCTATCACGATGCACTGGGGGCGGACGGGAATTGCCGGATGTGCATGGTGGAGATCGAAGGGCAGAAACGGCCGCAGATCGCCTGTGATACCTTTGTCAAAGAGGGGATGAGTGTACGTACCAAGGGTGAAAATATCGACAGAGTCCGCCGAAACATCCTTGAACTGGAGCTGATCAACCACCCTGTTGACTGTCCCATCTGTGATCAGGCCGGTGAGTGCAAGCTGCAGGACTTTTATCTGGATTACGGTCTGTATGATTCACATATAGAGATGGCGGATAAAGTGCATCATCGCAAACATATTGATCTGGGAAGCAATGTGATGCTCGATCAGGAGCGCTGTGTACTCTGTGCCCGCTGCACACGGTTTACCTCCGACATTACCCAGACCCATGAACTGGGCATCATCGGTCGCGGTGATCATGCCCGTGTCAGTACGATGCCGGGTAAACAGCTCGACAACCCGTATGCGATGAATGTGGTCGATCTCTGTCCGGTCGGGGCATTGACGAGCAAAGATTTCCGTTTTGCCCAGCGGGTCTGGTTTTTGACATCAACCCCTTCTGTCTGCCACGGCTGCGCTAAAGGGTGCAATATCTTTATCGATCACAACAGAGAAAAATACAAAGATGAGAAGATCCACCGTTTCCGTCCGCGCGAAAACCTTGCAGTCAACGGCTATTTCATCTGTGATGCAGGACGTTTGAGCTATAAAGAGCTTCAAGAAAACCGTCAACTGCAAGCGCTCTACGACGGTAGTGCCGTCGATTTTGCCGAGGCGACGCATTACTTTCAAATGATGTTTCAAGAGCAGCCAAAACAGATCGTTATCCTTGCAGATGCGAATCTGTATACGGAGGAGCTTGAAGCCATCATTATGTTGGCCGATCGATTAAACGCGACCCTTGTCTGTCCGATGCAGACCTATACCGATGAAGCATTCGGTGATGCGTGGTTGAAAAGTTCGCAGCGTGCTGCCAATACAAAGGCGATTGAAGAGCTGGGTATTACGACAGTGCTTTCAGATGCGAACGCTATCGATCTTTTGATCAGTTTCAACCACCCTGACTTTACGGCAGTGACAGCCAAAAAGAGTGTCAGTTTTCAGACGCACAGCGGCGTTGAAGCGGATCTGATCTTTCCTTTGGCCGTCTTTTCGGAGAGTTCAGGAACTGTTATTAACGAAGAGGGGGTTGTGCAGCGGTGTAAAAAAGCGATCTATCGCAATGACCCGATTCCTTCTGTGCTGGAGTGGATTGAGATGCTAAAAGCTGATGGAGAGGAGAGATGAGCGTTGCCGCTATTGTCGTTGCAGTGCTCTCTTTTGTGCTGGCTGCCCTGCTGGCACTGATGATGATCCCGGTTCTTGTCTGGCTGGAACGCCGCGTAGCAGGTCTGATACAGGATCGTTTGGGACCAAACCGTACCAATGTGGGCGGTTTTCGTCTCGGCGGCGTGGTGCAGTCTTTTGCCGATGTCATCAAACTGGTGTTGAAAGAGGAGTACTATCCTTCGCATATCAAGATGGGTAGATGGCTCTATATGCTCGCCCCTGCCATCACCTTTTCGACCGCGCTGCTGGCTTTTATGGTGATCCCCTTCGCCGATAATATCGTCATTGACGGGGAAAGTCTTCGGGTGCAGGCCCTGCCGGTTGAGTATGGAATTCTCTGGTTCTTGGCTATCGGGGCGGTTGGTATTGTCGGCATTATCTTTGGCGGCTGGCTGAGCCACAACAAGTACAGCCTGCTCGGGGCCGTGCGTGCAGGATCGCAGATGCTGGGTTATGAGCTGCCGCTGGGACTCAGTGTCGTTGCCATGCTCATCACCTATAACACGATCGATTTCAATGCGATGGTACAGTGGCAAAGCGGTATGGTGCTTGGATTTCTGCCTGCCTGGGGTGTCGTTGTTCAGCCGCTGTCAGCCGTGATCTTTATCATTGCTATCTTTGCCGAGACGAACCGTGCCCCGTTTAATGTGGCAGAAGGGGAGAGTGAGATTGTCGCAGGCTATATGACGGAATATACCGCCATGAAGTTTGCCATGTATTTTATGGGCGAGTATGTGGCGATGAACACGGCGAGTGCGGTCATTATTACGATGTTTTTCGGCGGCTATCAGCTGCCGTGGGTCAGTACGGCGTATCTGCTGGGACAATTTTCTACCTTTGCAGCGGTTTTGATGGCGCTGCTGCCGATAGTCGTTCTCTTTTTCATTCGGTGGATGCGTAAAAACAACCGTGTGAGAGAGAGTGTGAGCAGTGATGGCGGGCGTCTGTTTGAGACGAAAGTGCTCTCTGCTGCTTTGATCGTCATGACAGTGATCATTGAAGCACTTCTGCTTTATCTGACTCTATTGCCTTCAGATGCAATGGGAAGCGCCATCGCTGTGACCATTTTTCAGATCGTAGTGTTTGTCGTCAAATTGATGCTCTTTAATCTCTTTTTCATCTTGGTGCGTTGGACGCTGCCGCGCTTTCGTTATGATCAGGTGCAGCATCTGGGCTGGTACTATCTGCTGCCGCTCTCTTTGGTCAACATTTTTGTAACAGCGCTTATCGTTGTAGGAGTTTCCTGATGGAGAAGAAGATCAAGATCGTTCCCCGCTACGGAGAGAGTTTTAAAGAGAGGCTCTACCTTCCGGCTATTTATGAAGGGATGAAGATCACCTTCAAGCATTTTTTTGACAACATCAGTGACTCTAATGCCATCGATGTGCTTGAATATCCTGAAGAGCAGCCGACCGATATCAGCGAACGCTATAGGGGTCTGCACCGTCTGACGCACCGTCAAGATGACTCTATCGCCTGCGTCGCCTGCTTTATGTGTGCGACAGCCTGTCCCTCGAACTGTATCTTTATTGAAGCGACAGAACGTACAGACAGTGTTGATGAGAAGATGCCCAAACGTTTTGCCATTGACACATTGGAGTGTATCTTCTGCGGGTATTGTGTCGAAGCGTGTCCGTGTGATGCCATTCGTATGGATACGGGTATTTTTTCGCTGACGGGCAACAGCCGTGAGGATTTTGTGATGGAGAAAGAACAGCTTTTGGCCCACAAAGGGGCATTTGGAGAGGAGAACAGTATTGCTCGAAAATAGTATTTTTGCCGTTTTGGCACTTTTTTTACTCTTTGGCAGTGCCGGGATGATCGGATTCAGGCAGACGCTCTTTAGCGCCATCAGTTTTATGCTGGCGATGCTGGCTTTAGCAGGAATGTTCGCACTGCTCGATAACAGTTTTCTCTTTCTAGCGCAGATCATGGTCTCAGTCGGTGCTGTCGTTGTTTTGACCCTGCTTGTGATCGTATCGGTCAATATCAAAGAGGCCAATCTTCCCAAGGAGCCCGCAAAATTTCGCTGGATGCTCCTTTCGACACTGCTGGTCGCTCCTTTGGCGATGTTGATCTACAAAGCGTTGACGCATATGCACTACAGATGGGCCAAAACCGAAGAGGGATACGGTTCGCTCAAGATGATGGGAATGACGCTCTTTCACGACTGGGTCTTGCCTTTTGAGATCGTATCCATCTTGCTGCTTGCTGCGATGGTCGGGGCCATCGTCATCGCACGAAAGGAACAGCCTAATGACACCTGATTACTTTTTTCTGCTCGCCACCCTGCTTTTTAGTATTGGTCTCATCGGCATTGTCAGCCGCCGCAACCTCTTTGTGGTCTATATGTCGATAGAGCTGATGCTAAGTTCGATCAACCTGGTTCTGGCTACCTTTTCGCGTCTTCACGGTGATATGCACGGCTCGGTTATGGTTTTGCTTCTCATCGCTGTGATTGCTGCCGAAGCGGCACTGTTTCTGGCCATGATCGTCCATCTTTATCGGCTGAAACGGACACTCGACAGTGATGCCTTCAGCCTGCTTTCGCAGCGGGATGCCCTATGAGTACTCTGTTGATCTGGATTGTACTGATCCCTTTTGCAAGTGCGGCACTGCTTGGCTTCTTGCATCTTCTGCTGCCAAAACAGAGATCTTTACATGGACTCTATACCGTCTTTGGTATTGCTGCGCCGCTTATATCGGCGCTTATGAGCTTGGCAGTGGGTTGGGAATTGTTAAACAGCAGTGATGATACCGTTTTGCATGTCACTGCCTTTAACTGGATTGCCCTGGGTGATTTGAGTGTCAACGTCGCTTTTATGGCGGACAGACTGACGGCTGTGATGCTCTTTTTTATTACCCTGATCGGTACACTTATCCATATCTATGCCGCCGGCTACATGAAAGAGGATGCGGGTTACGGAAAATTCTTCAGTTTCTTCAATCTTTTTATGGGAAGTATGCTGCTGCTGGTACTCTCTGACAACCCGATCATGATGTTTGTGGGATGGGAACTGGTTGGACTCTCTTCTTATCTGCTGATCGGCTTTTACCATCAGGACGCGGCCAATATGAGAGCGGCCAATAAAGCGTTTATTCTCAACCGTGTGGGAGATTTCGGCTTTATTATCGGTCTGGCACTCCTGTTTGTTGCCCTGGAAGGAGACGGTTATACCTTTGAGACGATCAAAGCAAACATCACGCTGTTGGACAGCTCTCTGATCGCTCTGATCGCTCTGCTTCTTTTTGTCGGAGCGATGGGGAAATCGGCACAGATTCCGCTTTATGTCTGGCTGCCCGATGCGATGGCCGGCCCGACACCGGTTTCGGCGCTGATCCATGCGGCAACGATGGTAACCGCCGGGGTCTATATGGTGGCACGTTTTGGTTTTTTATATAACGAAGTGCCGCAGATTGGTGTCTATATTGCGATGATCGGAGCAGTTTCGGCACTTTTTGCCGCTGTCATTGCCTCTTACCAGAGCGATATTAAAAAGATTTTGGCCTATTCGACGATGTCGCAGCTGGGTTATATGTTTATTGCGGTCGGACTGGGTGCCTACAGCAGCGGGATTTTTCATGTCTTTACGCATGCTTTTTTCAAAGCGCTGCTGTTTATGGGAGCCGGTGCAGTGATCATCGCTATGCATCATGAGCAGAACATCTTTAAGATGGGCGGTTTGAAAAAAAGGCTGGGTCTGATCTATGTGACGATGTTTATAGCAACGCTGGCTATTAGCGGTATTCCGCCTTTTGCAGGTTTTTTCAGCAAAGATGCCATCCTGGCGGCTGCCTTTGCTTCGGAACATTATATGATCTGGGGAGTGGGAACCCTCACAGCGATGTTGACGGCATTTTACATGTTTCGCATGCTTTTTATCGTCTTTTTCGCCGAAGGAAAAGCGCACGGAGAGCTTAAGACGCTGCCGCGTACCATGACCTGGCCTTTGGTCGTTTTGGCTTTTGGCAGTGCAACCGTCGGATTTTTAGGGTTGAATGAAGCCTATGGCGGTACAAACCTGTTTAGCAGTTTTATAGCACTACCGGATCTCTCTTATCATCTTTCGCACAGAAGTGAATATATGCTGGGTATGCTTAATGTCCTGATGGCTGTGATCGGAATGGCATTGGCATATAGACTTTATGCCAGATCGGCCGAAGAGCCCAGAGCCAGTAGCGTCTGGAGACATGCCGTTATTAATAAATTTTACATCGATGAGATATATGAGGTTATTATTGTACGACCATTGCGTTATCTCAGTCTCTTCACCGATAAGATCATTGATCAAAAAGGGGTAGACGGGATACTGCGTGTGGCGGTCTTCGGGTATAAAACTGCCGGAGCGGCTTTTACACTTTTACAAAACGGGAAGGTCCGTTATTATGCACTCTATATTTTGGCCGGCCTTGCCGTTTTGTCGCTGCTGATGCTTAATACGCTGGGAGGTATGTGATGGATCCGATCTTATCTTATATCATTTTTCTTCCAATGTTCACGGTCTTGCTGCTGGGAATGGTACGCGCTTCACTGCCGGCACTGCGTTTAGGAGCTGTTCTCTCCTCCGTGCTGGTCTTTGTACTGGTAATGGCCGTCAGTGTGGATTTTGACCCTGATGGTGGTATGCAGTTCATACGTATTCTTCCATGGATTGCGCATTACGGGATCACCTACTATGTCGGTGTCGATGCACTTTCTCTTGTCCTGTTGATTCTTATCGCCTTTTTGATGCCATTGCTCTATGTCTACATGTGGAAGGAGAGACGAAAAGGATACTGGTACAACATGATGCTGCTTCAAACCGGCGTAACCGGTGCGGTGCTTTCGTTCGATGTGATACTTTTTTACCTCTTCTGGGAGACAATGCTGCTGCCGATCTTCATTATGATCGGCCGTTATGGAAACGGGATGCATCAGTTTAATGCGATGAAGATCGTATTGATGACGGTTCTTGGCTCAATGAGTATGCTTTTTGCGATCTTCTACCTTGGATATAGGTTTTTTGAACATAACGGCTGGTGGAGTTTTGCTTTGAGCGATCTGAGCACACTGCAATTGGATCCGCAGACATCGATCTGGTTGACCGGCGGTTTTCTGCTGGCCTTTGCCATCAAGATCCCGCTGCTCGGGTTTCACACCTGGATGGCTCCGGCATATGGTTCTGCGCCGACTCCGGCAGTTGTCATCCTCTCTGCCATTATGGCAAAACTCGGCGTCTACGGACTTTGGCGTTTTGGGTACGGGCTGTTTGAAGAGACGCTCAGTTATTATGCTCCGGTCATTATGACGCTGGCGATCATCGGACTGCTCTATTACGCGGTGCATGCCATTATGGAGCAGAACCTTCGACGTATGTTTGCCTACTCTTCAGGTTCGCATCTCTCCCTGATCGCCCTGGGAATCTTTTTGGTGAATATCTATGCCTGGGGCGGAAGCCTCTATTTTATCGCCACACATGCTCTGTCGTCAGCCGGGATATTTATTATGATAGGGCTGCTGTATAAACGGGCTAGATCTGTCACGATTGATGATCTTGGCGGTATCGCTTCGGTTGCTCCGCGCTTCGCTTTTTTCTTTCTTTTCTTTGCGCTCAGCATTGCCGGACTTCCGGGCACGGGAGGTTTTGTAGCCGAGTTGCTGATCATTATCGGGGCGTTTAAAGTGCATTTTTGGATCGGTGTTTTGACGGCCACGACAATGCTCTCCTCGATGCTCTACATTTTTTGGATGCTGCAGCGTACGATGTTTGGTCCGGTGCGGACCTCCACACAAGATTTTGTTGATCTTAACGGCAGGGAGATGGCAATGTTGATCCCGATTATGATGCTTTTACTGATCACCGGGATCGTTCCGTCACTCTTTATACCGCTGTTTGAACCTTATCTCAATAGTGCCTTGCAAGATGTGATGATGACGATTGGAGCCAAATAATGTTTGAAGAATTACTGTTGATCTTGCCGATGATGATCGTGCCGATGGGGGCTTTTGTGCTCATGCTGCTAAGCAAAACTTTTAGTCTGGACAGACTCAACCTGGTTGCTGTCTTTTTCTTGAGTCTCTCTTTCATCATTGAGATTCCGCGTTTTGGAGAGACAACTGTGCGGTATAGTTTTCCTGATATATTTGGAAAAATGTATATTATCGATGACTTTTCGACACTTTTCGATCTGATGTTCACTGCCGGCGCCATTTTGACACTGCTGATCAATACTGCGTATTTTAAGAGCAGGGACTATTTTAGCGGCGAGTACTTCGCGCTTATCTTGTTTAGTGTTTTCGGCATGATGACCCTTGCCCATGCCAATGAGCTTGTTACCGCCTTCATTTCTCTTGAGATAGCTTCACTGAGTATTTATGCCCTGGTCGGATATCATAAAAACAATAAGATCAGCAGCGAAGCGATGATGAAGTATATGATCCTCGGCTCAATGACCGGAGCATTTTTTATACTTGGTACCGCCTTTATATATGGTGTGGTCGGATCGACGAACATGGGTGATATTGCAGCTTATATCAATGCTCCTGTTGACAAAGATCTGACTCTGATACTTGTGGGAGGCACTTTTATCATGGTGACCATCCTGTTTAAAATGGGGGCTGTCCCTTTTCACTCCTGGGTTGTCGATGTCTATCATGGGGCACCGTTTCCAGTGACGATGTTTATGGCATCAACTTTTAAAATCGCTCTATTTGCCATTGCTTTGCGCCTTTTTCTGATCGATTTTGCCTCTGTGAAGGCTTTCTGGTCCGAGATATTGCAGGCAATTACCATATTGACACTGATCGGCGGCTCTTTTCTAGCCATTACACAAAACAGTATCAAGCGTATGCTGGCAGGTTCAAGCATCGTACACAGCGGCTACATGTTGATCGCTCTCTCCTCTATCGGGGTGGGTTCTGAAATGGCTGCGCCGGCGATCATGTTTTATCTGATCTCCTATTTTTTAAGTGCGGTAGGCGCTTTTGGTATTTTGAGTTTTA
Organism: Sulfurimonadaceae bacterium; assembly: GCA_049672605.1. Taxonomy (GTDB): domain Bacteria; phylum Campylobacterota; class Campylobacteria; order Campylobacterales; family Sulfurimonadaceae; genus Sulfonitrofixus. The sequence continues at coordinate 8,058 of JBATWM010000192.1, read as the reverse complement.
TAGCATCGGACAGTAAGAAAATGATGACCTATGAGGATTTCAAGGGCTTCTCGGAACGCCGTCCCTATCTGAGTGTGATGATGGCGATCTTTATGCTCTCTCTTTCCGGATTTCCTTCTACCATCGGTTTTCTAGGGAAATTCTACATCTTTACAAGTGCCATCGAGTCTGGTCAGATCCTACTTGCGGGGCTGGGGATAGCGACCGCTTTTATATCGGTCTATTACTACTTCAAACTCATTGCAATGATGTACTTTTACCCCTCATCAGATAAACAAGAGCGCTTCCCTTTTGAATTTAGCACTGTACTTATCGGTGTGATGGCGGTGATGGTGATCTGGGGTGGTGTCGGAACAAGTCTGATCCCCTTTATACCCGGCGCCAATGGTTTGATAGACATTGCGAAGCAGGCGATTGAATCACTGCAAACTGTACTTTAAACAGAACATTTGCATTAACTATAGGCATATTTGATCAAATATTTACAGCATCTTTGGATATAATCGGATTAAAATTGATATTCTTAAACCTCAGTAAACCTGGAGGGGCAAGAGGCAGGAAATAATTGATGGTCTTAATGATAGACAATTATGACAGTTTTACCTACAACATTGTTCAGTATTGCCTGGAGCTAGGCGCAGATCTGAAAATCATCCGAAATGATGAATTGACTGTTGATGAGATTGCAGCTCTAAATCCTGAGAAGATCATCATCTCTCCCGGTCCGGCTACACCAAACGAAGCAGGTGTCAGTCTTGATGTGATTGAGCGTTTTAAAGATGAGCTGCCGATTTTTGGCATCTGTTTGGGTCATCAGAGCATTGCACAGAGTTTTGGGGCGAAGGTTGTTCGTGCCAAGCGTATGATGCATGGTAAAACATCGATTGTTGAGACTCGAGGCGATTGTACGATTTTCAATAAGATGCCTGAGACGTTCAGAGCAACAAGGTACCACTCATTGATCGTTGAGCAAGAAGATCTTCCTGATGTAATCGTGCCAACGGCTTATAGTACAGATGATCATGAGATCATGGCGTTTCAGATCAAAGGCAAACCCATCTATGGGGTGCAGTTCCACCCAGAATCGATTATGAGTGAATTTGGTCATGAGATGATAGGAAACTTCTTAAAAATATGAGAGAACGCATCATCCTCTTTCTGATTTTAGGAGTTGATGCATTAATACTTCTCTATGAAGTCTCAACCCTCTCTATCACCGCACATGAGGCTGATGTTCTCTACAATGCCAACTCTTTTGTCCACTATCTGACACAATTTTCTGTTACTGTTTTTGGGCATAACGATTATGCTCTTCGTATGCCGATGATCTTTTTTCATCTACTGTCCGTACTGCTTCTGTATCAGGTCTCAAAGCCCTATGTAAAACGAAACAGTGACCGTTTATGGCTGGTTTTTGTATACATATTGTTACCCGGTGTGATGAGTGCGGCACTGTTAGTCAACAGTGCCGGTATTATGATCTTCATGCTCTTTTTACTACTCTATCTTTATCAAATAAAGTCACCGCTTATCCCTCTTTTACTTGTACTCTTTTTGGCTATTGATGGGGCGTTTGCCTTGCTGTATTTTGCGCTCTTTGTATACGCCTTTAACAAAAACAATAAATTCTATATGGTGTTCACACTTATCCTTTTCTTTACTGCTTATTATCTCTATGGGTTTGACACAATGGGCAGACCTAGCGGGCACTTTTTAGACACTTTGGGTCTCTATGCAACGATATTCTCACCGGTTGTCTTTCTCTTTTTAATTTACGTTTTATACCGTAAGATGATTACGAAAGAGTACGATATTACGCTCTATGTGGGTGGTGTTGTCTTTGTTCTTTCATTATTGCTCTCATTTAGACAACAGATCCATATTGAACATTTTGCACCGTATTTAATGGTACTTCTTCCTCTTGCAGCACAGACCTTCTTTAGCTCTTACCGTGTGCGACTACGTGCTTTTAGGGGACGGTATAGAGCGATGGTAGCGGTTGGATTCGCTATTTTAGCAATGCATTTCTTCTTACTACTGTTTAACAAAGGCCTCTATCTCTTCCTAGACAACCCGCATATGAATTTTGCCTATAAAACACATATAGTAAAAGAGTTGGCAGCAACCCTCAAAAGCAAAAATATCTATTGCGTATCAGCAGAGAGTGATAACTTGCAGAATCGCTTAAAGTTTTATGGTATTGATGAATGTTCAGAAAGAGTTCTTTATGAAGTACCCCTTGACATTAATAGCGATGTTACAATAAGTTACGTTGGACGAATTGTGGCAGCATATAATGTTACTAAAGTTCCCATTTAAATAATTGGAAAGCATAGTATTTCTTTTGAAGAGAGGGGATAGTTAAGGCGTGCTATAATTTCTATCAAAATATTTTGAAGGAATTGCAATGGCTCAAAAAGCGATTAGAGAATATGACGCAAAGTCAATTTTAGCAAAGCACTGGGACAAATACTTCCCGGACTTTACATATGCATATGAAACAGTTATGGTTCAAAACGGATCAGAACTTGCAGAAACAGCAAAGACTAAAACATGGTTAGCTGAGAAGGCATTGGTTGCAAAACCAGATATGCTATTTGGTAAGCGTGGTAAAAATGACCTTGTTCTTTTCAGAGATAAGAAGCCAGGTGATGTTTCACTTGCAAAAGCAACAAGCTGGATCGATGAAAAATCATCTTCTGACCAATCTGTATACTTTTCATTTGATGGTGACACACCTACTGGTGAACCAAGTGTAGATAGACTGACGCATTTCGTTGTTGAGCCATTTACTCCTCATGCACAAGAAGAAGAATATTATGTATCTGCTACAGTTGTTGGTGATGATGATGTTATCTACATGTCTGCTGAAGGTGGAATGGAAGTTGAAGAGGGTTGGGACGAAAAAGTTACTGAAGTAGCATTCCCAATTACTGCGACTGAAGAAGAGATCGCTGAGAAGATCAGAGCAAACGTACCTGCTGACGTTGCTGATAAAGATAAGGCACAATTTGCTGAGTTTTGTATCGGTTTTTTCAGAGCATACCGTGAGTTAAACTTCGCATACCTAGAAATCAATCCTTTTGTAATGCAAGGTAATAAGATCGAACTACTCGATATGGTTGCTAAACTTGATGATACTGCTGGATTTATGATGGTAGAAGAGTGGGGTGATGTTGAGTACCCTACTGCATTTGGTATGGAAGCGAAATCTCCGGAAGTTGAAGCTATTGAAGAAGCTGATGCTAAAACTGGTGCTTCACTGAAACTTACTTTACTTAAGCCAGAAGCTAGAATTTGGACAATGGTTGCAGGTGGTGGTGCTTCAGTTGTTTATGCTGATACGATTGCTGATATGGCTGGAATCGATGACCTTGCTAACTACGGTGAGTACTCTGGTGGTCCAACTACGGGTGAGACAAAGTTTTATGCTGAAACACTACTTGATCTAATGACAAGAGAACCAGATCCTCAAGGTCGTGGTAAGGTTATGATCATTGGTGGGGCTATTGCGAACTTTACGGACGTTGCAAAAACATTTACAGGTATTATTCAAGCGTTTGAAGTATATGCTGAGAAAATGAAAGCTGTTGATCTTAAAATCTACGTTCGCCGTGGTGGACCAAACTATGAAAAAGGTCTTAAAGATATTAAAGAGGCTGCTGATCGTTTAGGTTTATACATCGAAGTTTACGGACCAGAAACACACGTTACTGACATCGTTCGTATGGCACTAGAGAAGTAGGGAGAAAATATGCAACAACTATATACAAAAGACACACAAGCGATTTTTTGGAATAACAACAAAACTGCTATCCAAAGAATGTTAGACTATGACTATACAATTCAAAGAAAAACGCCATCTGTAGCTGCAATCGTTGCTCCAACTAGTGGAAATAAATTTGATAAGTTCTTTTTTGGACCAGATGAAGTTATGATTCCTCTATTCAAAACTACTGCTGAAGCAAAAGCTGCTCAACCGCAAGCAGATGTACTTTTGAACTTTGCATCATTTAGAACAGCTTATGATGTGACTATGGAAGCATTAGAGATTGGTGGTTTCTCATCAATGATGATCACAGCTGAAGGTATCCCTGAGCGTTTAGCTCGTGGTATGAACCAAACAGCTCGTGAAAAAGGTGTAACGATCATCGGCCCGGCAACTGTTGGTGCAATCACTCCGGGTGCATTCAAAGTAGCTAACATTGGTGGAACAATCACTAATATCGTTCAATCAAAACTTCACCGTGCAGGTTCTTGTGGACTTGTTACACGTTCAGGTGGACTTTTCAACGAACTTTCTAACATTATCTCTATCAATGCTGATGGTATTGCTGAGGGTGTTGCTATTGGTGGTGACCGTTTTGTTGGTTCAGTTTTCATCGACAACTTGCTTCGTATGGAGAAAAACCCAGAAGTTAAGTACATGATCCTTCTTGGTGAAGTCGGTGGTACTGAAGAGTACAAAGTAATCGAAGCTATCAAAGATGGCCGTATTACTAAGCCGGTTATCGCATGGTGTATCGGTACAATTGCTAAGTATTATGATTCAGGTGTTCAGTTTGGTCATGCAGGTGCATCTGCTAATGCTGAATCTGAAACAGCTGAGTTCAAAAACAAAGCAATGGCTGAAGCGGGTATTCACGTACCAGAATCGTTCAATGATCTTCCAGAGATTATCAACGGTGTATACAAAGAACTTCATGCTGAAGGTATCATCCAAGATATTCCTGAACCAGCTATGAATGTATGCCCTACAGTTAGAAGAAGTAAAGAGTTTATCTGTACTATCTCTGATGACCGTGGTGAAGAGTGTACATACGCCGGTTTCCCAATCTCTAGTGTTGCTACTCCGGATACTGGTAAAGGTATCGGTGATGTTATTTCACTGCTATGGTTCAAAAAACAGTACCCACAATGGGCTACTGAGTTTATTGAGACTGTAATCAAAACTGTTGCGGACCACGGTCCGGCGGTTTCTGGTGCTCACAATGCAAAAGTTACTGCACGTGCAGGTAAATCAGTTGTTGAATCACTTGTAACTGGTCTTCTTACGATTGGTCCACGTTTCGGTGGTGCTATTGATGGTGCAGCGAAGTACTTCAAACATGCTGATGACAACAACCTTGATCCAAAAGCATTCTTGAAATACATGAAAGGCGAGGGCGTGCCAATTCCAGGTATCGGTCACCGTATCAAGTCTCTTAAGAACCCGGATCTTCGTGTAACTGGTCTTATGAACTATGCTGCAGAGCACTTCCCGTCTACACCACTTCTTGACTATGCAAGAACTGTTGAAGCATTGACAACATCTAAGAAAGAGAACCTTATTCTTAATGTTGACGGTACTATCGGTATCTTGATGGTTGATATGTGGCGTGCACTTGGTTACTCAGAAGAAGAGATCAATGAGTTTATCGAGTCAGGTACACTTAATGCATTCTTCATCGTTGGCCGTAGTATCGGTTTCATCGGTCACGTACTTGATGAAAAACGTCTTGCAATGCCAATGTACAGACACCCAATGGATGACATCCTTTACGATGTACCAGAAGCAGAAGAGATCTAATCTCTTCTCAGTTAGAAGAGTCAAAGACTCTTCTAACACTTTTTTTTCAAGCTACTCTTTCCTTCTTAGTTACTAAATCAACACTCTAATTTAATATTTTAATATTTTAATATTTTAATATTTTAGCTATAATTGACCATTACATATAATTATATATCTGACATGACTCTTATCGGTGTGATAAACTATGTCTATAAGGTGGTACTTTGAAAAAATCTGCGTTTACTATGATCGAGCTTATTATTGTTATTGTTGTTGCTGGAATTTTGGCAGCTGTTATGATCCCGCGTTTAGAAAGGGACAACTTGCGAGAAGCGGCAAATCAGGTTGTCCAGCATATCCAATATACACAGCATTTAGCGATGATGAATGATGTTTATGATGATGGCAATACTAACTGGTATCAAAACAGATGGAGCATCAATCTATGCTCGACGGCATATGCCGTTGAGAGAGCAAACGGTAGCGAAGTGGCAGAAGATACCTTGACACAACGTGCTATCAACGGTACAGACAATGATCTGGCTGATATGGGTATCACTGGAATCTCGGTTGCTCCAGCAGCTGGAAATTGTCGTTTAGCATTTGACAACTTAGGTCGTCCGTACAGTTTTACAGATGTGCCAGTATTTGTATCTCCTGCAGACAGTTTAATTACAGCAGATACAGTTATAACATTAACAGCTGATGGTCGTACCGCTACAATCAATATTACAAAAGAGACAGGCTTCGTGAAACTAAATCCTCTATAACATCAATTCCTTTTTTCAGTTACAGCTAAATACTTTCATTAAATAGGTTTTATACCTATTCTTCAAATACTTCTTGACAATTTAATTATTAAATAATACAAAATACAATATATATGGTGTTTTATGAAACATTTTGCATTTACTATGCTTGAACTGATCATCGTGATTATTGTGGCGGGCATTCTTGCGGCAGTTATGATCCCGCGTTTAGAACGGGACAACTTACGGATGGCGGCCAACCAGGTTGTTCGTCATATCCAATATACGCAGCATTTATCAATGGTAAATGATGTGTATGATGCAGATGATGTCAATTGGTCACGACGATATTGGAAAATAGCGTTTAGAACAGCGTAAAACTGTTATACCGTCTACAGTGAGGACATGAACCTGAGACGAGAATGTTCAAAATCCTTAACCCGATTGATGTTGATGGTACTAAGATCATTAGAATCGATGAAGAACATGATAAAAATAGTCAAGTATATGAGTTTGGTGGCATAAAAATGGAGTATATCTCTTTAGGTCAAGCGCACTCTGAAGATGATTATTTACTTTATTTACCAGAGAAAAAAGTTATTCTTACTGCGGATGTTGTGATGAATGGAAGAATTACATCAAACAGAAATGGTCTAGTTATGGGACAATTAAAAGCACTTGACTTGATTAAGTCTAAAGATTGGGATGTGTGTGTACCTGGACATGGGTTTAATACTAGTAAAACTGCTCTTGATGAATCAGTACAGTATTTCACACTTATGAAAGATAGAATATTAAAAGCTATTGATGATGGTGTTGAAGCTACAGAAATCAATGAAGTTGTTACACTTCCAGAGTTTAAAGACAAAGGTCTATACGATGTTTTAAACTCTAATAATGTATCTAGATCATTTGATGAACTGGAAATGTTAGAATAATAATATATCTTTTCTCCATGGTAGCTTGGCATTAAGCCAAGTTACATCTCCTCTTTAATAAACTTACAGAATGAATCCATTAAAAATATTAATCTTAATTGTTAGTCTACATGTAATTATCAGCGCCAAAGTGATTAATATTGATAATATTGTTAACGATGCAATAAGACAGGATAGGCAGGTATTACTTTTTTTTCATATGACCTATTGTGGTGCTTGTAAAAAAATGAAAAGAGATACTATAGACAATCCATATGTAAATAGTCTAATAAATAAAAATTTCAGTTTGATACGTATGAATATTAATGATGATGACACAGTAGTATATAAAGATTTCAAAGGAAGCATTCATCAGTTCGCTCGCAGTTTAGATGTTTATCTCTACCCATCAACTATGTTTATAGGTACAGACAACAATATAAAACATCATCTAGTTGGTTTTAGAGATAAAGATAAATTTTTAACTGTTCTGGACTATGTAATTACAAAGTCGTATGAGAAAATGACATTAGATACTTTTATAAATGAAAAAGATTTTAACGAGTAAAAAACACTATAGAGAACTTAACTATCTAGCAAGACATTTTTTTCAAGAGTGTAAAGCTCATATCTTATGTATTTAAAGTTTTCACTATACTCAGCACTATGAAGTTTATATAGCTCTTCAACACTCTAGAAGACTCTTGTGCTCTTTTAAAATTTGCAATTATAATACTATTTATATCTGTACGATTAAGTTCACTCTTAATAGTCGAGCGAAGCACATCATTATCACTATCCCTATATTTTAGTAGTTCTGTTGTGTCTTGAATTTTGGCTT
>JBATWM010000191.1:0-1529 GCA_049672605.1 Sulfurimonadaceae bacterium | reverse complement strand
CTTCTATGGAATGTAACATATAAGATGAGAAGTACCCTTTTACTTCTCTCATTATCAAGTCACTGCAATCAAAACCTAATGCCGAATCAACAGTATATTTAATAAGGTCGACATCTGTTGCATACTTAATAACTTCCGGAATCAGATTTCCACCGTTTCTAGGACCTAACTCCAAAAAGGAAAAATCTCCATTTTTGTTATAGTGAAAGTCGAAATTAAGCGCACCCTGTTTCATCCCAAGCAGATCAAGCAGCCTTTGTGTTTCCATTTGAGCTTGTTGCAAAGTATAATCTGTCATAACTGAAGGAAAACTCTCACCAATAGGAACAAACGGATTACACTCTTTGTCAAAATGTTCATTTGCCCAACACCTAAAGACAAGTTTTCCATCAACGATAAATCCGTCTCCAGCTACCTGGTAGCCATCACGTACAAAAAACTCTTCAACGGCCACTTTCTTTTCTCTGGAAAACTGAAGCGCATAGTCAAAGGCTGCTGCTAATTCTTCTTTCCTTCCTACTTTTGTAACACCTTTACTACCTGAAGAGTCAACTGGTTTGACAATAATAGGTTTTTCTATTTCATCAAACCAATCGTATGCTTCTTCCAACCTATAAAAACTTTTTGATTTCGGTATTAAAAAACCGTGTTTTTCTAAGAAGTCTCTGAAATAATCTTTTCTTGCTAAAATTTCTACTGATTCATAAGGATTTGAAGGCAATCCCAGTTTATTACCAACATAAGCCTGTGTAGGAGCCGCAGGGTCAGAAGCATATGCAACAATACCATCAATCTTCAGTTTTTCTGCAAGCTCCAAAACAGCTTCCTTGTCAGTTGTACTGACATTGTGGTATTCGTCTGCATATTGATGTCCCGGATTCTCAGGAAGGTAATCACATGTTATTACATAATGACCTTGCTCTTTTGCATATATAATAGGCGGGATCTGAAATTTTGAACCGCCAAGAAAAAGTATACGTTTTTGCATTATCGGATCCTTTCAAGTGTTTCAATTATTATTTTTGCAACGGTTGGTTCAACCCCTGAATGCATAGGAATAACAAGAATTCTGCTCGCTATATCTCTTGAGCCTGCCATTATTTCACATGGCTGCACAAAAGGCACGGTATCGAGTGAAGGAGAAAAGTATTGACGGGCTGCAATCTCCTCTTTCAGTAAAGCTTCCCGAACTGTTTTCATCTCATTTTCTGATTTAAAGACAATAGGGAAATATGTATGGCTTTGCGCCACACCTCGGTTAACCACATGGTGAAACCCCGCAAAATCTAATCTAGGACGTCTTGGCATGATCTCTTCCCTCTTCTATTTAGAGTTCGTAAAATGGCTAATATAGATAGAAATTAGTATAGCACAAAAGTGAACTTTCATCACCTGACCCGTTTTTTTATTTCAAAATAGAGTGCCTTAAAGAGGTGAAACATTTTGCTACAATATATGTAACTTCATCATAAGGATCAAATATGAGTGTTGCACTAATCTACGATCCGATTTTTCTGGAGCATGATACC
>JBATWM010000190.1:0-2441 GCA_049672605.1 Sulfurimonadaceae bacterium | reverse complement strand
TCTCACTCTTTTATGAAGAGATCGAAGAGATAAAACACTTTACACTGGAAAAACAGCGAACCATTGGTGAGGCTATCGAGACAATAGAGATCGCACCTGCTTTTTATGCCTTGGATGAAAAGGAGTATGAGACGATTGAGAAAAAGGTCGAAGAGAGTGAAAGTGACAGTTTTGTCAAAGACATCGCCTCTTTAGGGTTTTGGTATCTTGACACCCTGGCCAGCTCATTTATCGACGATAAAAAAGCCCTGTTTATCAAGCCGATGGGCGACCTTTTAGATGAGGTTTACATTGTCAATGAGCCACAGGTCATTCGTGAGAAATTTGACATTGAAGTGATGGCTGAAGAGCAGCGCTGCAAAGAGCTGGCCGTAACCAATGTACCGACACTTCTTTCGGTGCATAAAGGCAAGGCCGTTACGATCATTGCTTCGAATGAAGCACAGATCAAACAGGCTAAGGTGTTCGATCTTTCCGGAATCAATGTTGTCTATTCGCCTATAATCCTCAACATCATCAGCGATACAGAGATCGTTATCTCACTTAACAAACCGGTTGCCAAACGTCGCCGCCGTAAAAGCAGTATCATACTTGACGATCTGAAAAAAGGTGACTACGTTGTTCATGAGGATTACGGTGTCGGTATCTTTGAAGGGATCGAACAGGCTGAGATACTCGGCGGGGTCAAAGACTTTGTGACCATTAAGTATCAGGGTGACGACAAGGTTCTTTTGCCGGTTGAAAATCTTGAGACAATTGACCGCTATATGGCGGGTGGCGGGTCACTTCCTGTTCTTGACAAGCTGGGTAAAGGAAGTTTTGGCCGCCTGAAAGAGAAGGTCAAAAAACGTCTCTTTGAGATTGCTTCTGAGATCATCAATACCGCAGCCTCCCGCGCTCTTATTAAAGCACCGATCATCAGTGTGGATAAAGAAGAGGTCAAGAACTTTCAGAAGATCGCCGGCTTTGAGTATACCGCTGACCAGACCCAGTCCATTCAAGAGATCTTGGATGAGATCGGTTCGGGTCATATTATGGACAGACTGCTAAGCGGTGACGTCGGTTTCGGTAAGACAGAGGTGGCGATGAACGCTATCTTCGCAACGACAAAGGCCGGTTTCCAGTCCGCATTAATTGTGCCTACGACCTTGCTGAGCGCACAGCACTTTCACTCGTTGGAAGAGCGTTTTAATGACCTGGGTATCCGTGTAGCAAAACTTGACCGTTTTTCGACACCTAAGGCAAAAAAAGCGACCTTACAGGGGTTGAAAGAGGGACGTATAGACACGGTGGTCGGAACCCATGCTCTATTTGGAGCCGAGTTTAAAAACCTTGGACTGGTCATCATCGATGAAGAGCATAAATTCGGTGTGAAACAGAAAGAGAAACTGAAACAGCTTTACGAAGAGGTGCATCTGCTCTCGATGAGTGCGACGCCGATCCCGCGCTCACTCAACCAGGCTCTGAGCTCTATAAAGACAATGAGTCAGTTGTTGACGCCACCAAGTGAGCGTCAGGGTGTACGTACCTTTGTAAAAGCCCACGATGAGAAACTGACGAAAGAGGTGATCTTGCGTGAGCTTCGTCGCGGGGGACAGGTCTTTTATGTTTTCAACAACATCAAGATGATGCCGATCAAAGAAGGACAGCTTAAAAAATTGCTGCCTGAACTGCGTATCTTGATGCTGCATTCACAAGTCTCTGCAACAGAGACAGAAAAAGGACTGCTGGATTTTCAAGAGGGCAAATACGACCTTATGTTGGCGACCTCTATCATTGAGTCGGGTATCCATATGCCTCAAGTCAACACCATGTTGATCGATGGGGCGGACCGTTTCGGTATTGCCGATCTGCATCAGCTTCGCGGTCGTGTCGGACGTGGTCACACGGAAGGCTTTGCCTACTTCATCGTAGACAACAGAGACAATTTGACCGATGAGGCGAAAAAACGTCTTGTCGCCTTGGAGTCGAACAGCTTTTTAGGGAGTGGTTCTATCTTGGCCTTTCACGATCTTGAGATCCGCGGCGGCGGTAATCTGGTGGGTGATGCCCAGAGCGGTCACATTAAGAACATCGATTATTCGCTCTATCTTAAGATGCTCGAAGATGCCATTAAAGAGTTGAGTAATACACACGACAAAGCACGTGCCAAAGTTGACATTAAATTGGCTATCTCAGCGTATATCTCTGAGGAGGTGGTGCAAGAAGACAGGCTTAGACTTGAACTTTACCGTCGTCTATCTCAGTGTGAAGAGCCGATTGAGATCTATGAGATCGAAGAAGAGGCGATTGACCGTTTCGGTAAGCTTGATGATCCGACAAAACAGTTTTTTGAGCTGATGGTCATCAAACTGCTCTCTATTGAGAAGAAGATACTCAAGATCATGAACTACGGACAAAACATCACTGTTGAGTATACTAACGGCTCCAAAGAGTCTTTG
>JBATWM010000189.1:0-4433 GCA_049672605.1 Sulfurimonadaceae bacterium | reverse complement strand
GTATAATGCCGTCCGTTGTCGGGGCGTAGCTCAGTATGGTTAGAGTACCTGGTTTGGGACCAGGGGGTCGAAGGTTCGAGTCCTTTCGCCCCGACCACTTTTTTTCTTACTTATAAAATTTCTATTTAGAACTATTTACTTCACTGCTTTTTGTACTATTACCATCAACCTTCAGAGCTGTAACACTAACATTGGTGTCAACTGACTCAACTTTAGAGCTGTTTATGTCAGATATCGACGTTTGAGAAACAGTAGCATTCGTTTCAGAGAGACTTTGATTGCTATCACTGACCTCTGGTTGAAGAGCCGCTATCTGCTCCTCATAACTGCTTTTAAGTTCATCTATCTCATCTTCGAGCTCTTCAACTCTATCTTCCAAAGCTAACTGAGAACTGACATTAGCACCATAACCATACACTAGTTCTCCTCCTTTTTTTGCCTGAAAAAAAGTCAAGGCGATCAACGCGACCAGACCTACAGAATAAAGTGCCCTGCTCCACCCTTTGTTCACAAAGAGACTGAGTACTTTGAGTCCTAAAGGCAGCAGTGTCAGATAGACCAGGTAGACACCCAAGAGTTTATGCGCTTTCAGTGCCGCCGTGCCATCATCACTTAAAAGCGGCCCCGCCTCTTTTCCGTCTGTCACACCTGTGGCATACGCAGCCACAAACACAAGCAGCAATAGCACAAACAAGATGTAAACAGAGACACTCAGAGCCTTGCGTTTTGTGATCAGATTGATCAACTCCAAGATCAGAATAACAAGCGGCAAAACAACGGCAAAATGCACCGCTACAGGATGCAGCAGCAAAGGAATAACATCAGGAATTTCAATAGGAATAGTAATAGCAGGTAAGTTCATCTTCAGCCTTTAAAAGTGTATGTATTGATTATAAGAAATAGTTGGTTAAATAAGGGTTAGTAGGAGAATTTTGAATTATAAAAAGATGGCGATACCCAAGGGAACAGACCCAGTTCATCGTAAAAGTAACTGTATCTGCATAAAGTTTCAGATGTACTGCAGATTGTGCCAAATATCTGACCGATAGCGCACTCTAGTGTGCGTGGAGTGTCAGATTTTGGTGCAAGCTGTGGGGCAGCTGGAACTTTAGGCTAGTGGAGGAAGTGACGGATTCCTGAGAAGTATAGTGCCATACCGTGCTCGTTCGCCGCTGCAATAATCTCTTCATCACGAATCGAACCGCCCGGTTGAATAACGGTCTTAACACCCGCTTCTGCCGCTGCGTCAATAGAGTCACGGAATGGGAAAAATGCTTCAGACGCCAATGCAGCACCGCTCACATCCAGACCCATATCTTTTGCTTTTTTCAAAGCACACTGTGAAGCATCAACACGTGATGTCATACCCATACCGACCGCGACCATTACAGAGTTTTTCACATAGACAACACAGTTTGACTTCGTCAATGAAGCCACTTTCCATGCGATGGTTGCATCTTTAAGCTCTTGTTCACTTGCACTGCGTGTTGTTTTTAGCTCAGAGTTTTTCACTTCGTCAGCAGCAACAACATCTGCATCTTGGTAGACAAACCCGCCATCGATGTGTTTGAAATCTTTTGTGTCGTTTGAAAGAACGATTCTGTCTGCACCATACTCAAAAAGTTTAATACGTTTTTTCTTTTCAAACACCGCTTGTGCTTCTGCCGTAATACGTCCAGCGATAACAACTTCTAAAAAGATCTCATTCATCTTCTCAGCCAGTTCTACATCTACGACACCATTCACTGCAACAACACCGCCAAAAGCCGATACTGGGTCACATTTAAGTGCTTCAACATATGCCTCTGTCAAGTTTTCACGGATCGCGAAACCACATGGGTTACCGTGTTTAGAGATACATACAGCACCTTCACTGCCAAAACCTGCAGCGATCTTCACTGCACCGTTGATGTCATTTAGGTTGTTGAAACTTGCCTCACCTTTAAGCGTTGTGAAGTTTTTAGAGAAGTAGGTGTCGAACTCATAAAGTGCGCCATCTTGGTGCGGGTTCTCACCATAACGTGTGTCCATTACTTTAGAACCGACGATAAACTGTTTTGCGCCAAAACCTTTGTTGAAACGGCTGTTCATGTAGTTTGCGATCATGCTGTCATACGCTGCTGTATGCTCATACGCTTTGATCATCAGGTCACGACGGAACTCAACCGTGTTGGCATCGTTTTCAAGTGCATTTAGAACAAGTGAGTAGTCACTAACGTCAGTAACGATCATAACGCTGTCAAAGTTCTTCGCCGCAGAACGTACCATTGCCGGTCCGCCGATGTCGATGTTTTCGATGATATCTTCAAAGTCGTCCGTACATTCGATCGTCTCTTTGAACGGGTAAAGGTTAACACAGACAAGGTCGATCGCCTCAACACCAAGCTCTTTTGCCTGGTCCAAGTGAGACTGTTTGTCACGACGGTGCAAGATCCCGCCATGAACAAAAGGGTTCAGTGTCTTAACACGCCCTTCGAAACACTCTGGGAATTTTGTTACTTCATCGATCTCGATCGCCGCAACACCAGCTTCTTTCAACATCTTGAATGTTCCACCTGTTGAGATGATCTCAAAATCGTTCGCTACTAGAGATTTGGCAAACTCAACAATATTACTTTTATCACTGACACTTATAAGGGCGCGTTTCATACTCTAACCTTGGAGAAAATATTTGTGGAATTTTAACAAAGAAGTGATTAGGACTGGGTAAAAAAAGCGGTAAGCGTTATGACGGTTTCGATGATGCTACTTAGCGTATTGAAATAATAGGTAAAGTGATGAAAAGTAAGAGGTAATTTAAAGCGAAAGATGTTCCAAGCTCGAAAGCTTGGAGAACTGCTTTAAGAGCAGGCTTTGGCACTCTCTTCTTTGAGAACTTTTTTAAAAAACCAAAGTGATGGGCAAAAGTCGAAGACCGCCCATATGAAGATCATCGCGATGACAAAAGCCAAGAGGCCGAATGCGATCGTCGGTTCACCGATATAAAAGAGTGCCCAGATCAAACTGAGCATCATCCCCGTAAGGAGACGCTGGAGTCTATGGCTATGCATTGTTTCATCCTTTCAAGTTGACGATTTTAGCTCTTCGGAACAAGCCCGAAGTAACATACATTATTCTGTAATTGTCAAGCCAAAGCCATGAAGTCCAGCATCATCCTGAACTGCATGGTCAACGATCATACGCAGGTCACCAAATACTACGTCAGCCAATGTAGAGTACTCAACAACTTGAGTTTTATTCAGATCACCATTCATAAATGCATTCTGTACAGCACCTTCAAACATTGTTCCAAACATAAAGTTCGGGTTCAAAAAACTGATCGCAATAGTGTTGTTTGTATCATCTGTCTCATCAACATACACAGTAAACTCACATGGAAGTGCTGTGATATATTCGTTTCCTAAAGCCGTTGCTTTTTTCGCATATTTAGGTGAACACGCTTCAACGACCTGAACATTCGGGATCGCAATTGGATCAGGACGGCCTGAACGCCATGCTGAAAGTGCAGATAGACCTTCTAACCCTACCGTTTTATCCGCTGTAGCTGCAGCAGTACCCAATGTATCAATAATCGCCTGTGCCAGGAACTTGTCATCTGTACCTTTTACAAAACTACCATCTGTTGCCGATCCAGTTCCTGAATATTTGTAAACAAGATATGGACTACGGAACGCTATATCATTCTCGATTTCACTTTGTGTAAATTGTGGTCCCAACTCCTCTGTTGACTCTGTATACGTGATCGCAGCAGATCCACTTACACCACTGTCATCCTCAAGACCGGCTTTGATCATCGTACGCAGTTCACTTTTCACAGCAGCAGCCATCTCTGCAAAAGCAGCATTCTGAGCCGCGTCAAAATTGTCTGTAGCGTCTGTAAAGAAAATATTGAAAATTGCGCTTGCATCAAGCATATCGACATAGATATTGGTCCCGTCACTATGGACAGAGACCTCACATGGCAGTGCTGAACCATGGAATCGACCCGTTCCAACTGCCTGAAGTGCATATGCTTTATTACAAAACTCGATTACACGGGCTGTCCCGGTAACGGCAGAGCCCATACCCGGAATCGGTAGTAAGTCTGAGCCGTCTACATCCCAAGTCTCAGGCCCGCTCAATCCATCTGCCCCGCCGTTGGCACCGGCGATAACCCAGTTTGAAGGCAAACTAAGTGCAGTCGCTTCATTCGTATAGACAACATACTGTGCAATTTTTTCTGCAATGGCCGGTACTTCAGCCCATGTACCTGACATAACTGCGACACGTGTATAAGGTGTAACTGTTGTATCTGCTGCGATTGTCGGTGCTGCTGCAACTGTATCATCATCACTACCACACCCTGTAAATCCAAACATTAATAGTGTGCTAAGCGCCACTGATCCTAAAAGTTTTGTGTGCATCGTCATAATGCCTCCTGAGTTAAATTCTGT
>JBATWM010000188.1:0-13368 GCA_049672605.1 Sulfurimonadaceae bacterium | reverse complement strand
GCAAGTTGACATCCATGCCGTAAAAGGCATCCAAGACTGATTTTGCCGCTTTTTGGGTCTCTGCCAAAACCACACCGACACCCTGTGTCCCTTCAAGGATCTTTAGAACCAACGGGGCACCGCCGCTAAGCTTGATGACATCTTTGGCATCTGATTTATTGGAGGCAAAGACGGTCCTGGGCATATCGACACCGTGCGTTGAGAGGATCTGCAAACTTCTAAGCTTATCGCGTGATCGCTTAATGGCCAGTGAACCTGCAGCGCTGAAAACGCCCATAATCTCGAAGTGGCGTACCATTGCCGTACCGTAAAAAGTACGGCTTGCCCCAATACGCGGGATGATGGCATCAGGCACTTCAAGTGCTTCGCCATTGTAGTTGACCTTTAGTTCCCCTTTTGCTATTTCGATACTGAACTTGAGGTAGTCAAGAACACGGACATCCCAGCCTTTTGCCTGTGCAGCTTCAAAAAGTCTATGTGTCGAGTACAAGGTCGCTTTTCGAGAGAGAATATAGACTTTCATGTAATCAGCCCTTCTGTTTAATTGATGATTCATAGGTTAAAGCGACGTCGACGATAAAGCGGTCTTCCAAATACTTTCTGCCGATAAGCATCGGGTATTTCATGCTTTTACGGTCGGTGAGCGATAGTTCGGTCTCATATTCCTGACCGAACAACTGCAGTGCTGTCTTGATGAATATACGCTCTTGTATGGTTCCGTTTGAACTTTTGACGTGTCTAATCTCATGTACGGGCATAACAATCTCTTTATCATGATAGTCAGGATGTGACTCATCAAGAAGCCTGAAATGGACGTTCCGATTGTCATCACTGAGTCGGATGTCGTCACAATGGATCGAACACGAATAAGCCCCCGTATCGATTTTTGCATCAATATCGAAAAATTGCAGGTCGGGGAGTGCTACGAGTTCATTCCGACCAATAAGTAGTTTTTTAATCGTCTTTTCCTTACATATATTTGTGCTAATATTCTACACTATAATTAATTCAAATTGAGCCTAAAAATTCAAATCTTATATACAATAGCCAATTTTAAGGGCATTAATGAAAGAACAACAATTACAGATCTGCGGTGTCGACATTCCGGCAAGATGCATTAAAAACATCGAGATCGAACTGCCTAAACTCTATAACCTTCCGGCATCGATCCCTATTCAGGTCATCAGCGGTAAAAGGGGAGGCCCTACGGTATTTATCAGTGCTGCAATCCATGGTGACGAACTCAACGGCATCGAGATCATACGACGGCTTAAAAGACTCTCTGTTATTAAAAAACTTAAAGGAACACTGATATTGGTCCCCGTCGTAAATGTGTACGGGATCAATACCCTCTCTCGGTATCTCCCCGATCGCAGGGATCTAAACCGCAGCTTTCCCGGTTCTACCAAAGGGTCTCTTGCCGCACGTATGGCGAAGATCTTTTTTGATGAGATCGTAAAGAAATGCGACTACGGCATTGATCTGCATACCGGTGCTATTCACCGTTCGAACTTACCGCAGATTCGCACAAATACGAACAATGAAGAGACTTTGAGACTTGCAAAGGCGTTCGAAGCTCCTGTCGTTCTGCACTCAGCCGTTCGGGACGGTTCGCTGCGCGCAGAAGCGCAGGAGAACGGCGTCCCGATCTTGCTGTACGAAGCGGGTGAAGCGCTGCGTTTTGACGACACCTCGATCAAGATCGGCGTTAAAGGCATCGTCAATGTTCTCAAAGCACTCAACATGCTGCCACAAAGCATCAACAAACGCCACAGAACCCCGTTGATCTTTAAAGAGAGCAGTTGGGTACGTGCTTCAGAGAGCGGGATGTTACGAACTGTCAAAGCGCTTGGCGATGCGGTTAAGGAGGGTGAGATCCTTGCCTTTATTGATGAACCGCTTGGCGACAACAGTTTTGAGCTCACATCTTCTTTCGACGGTATCATCATCGGCAAAAGCCAGATACCCCTGGTACAAGAGGGTGACGCGGTCTTTCACATCGCTCGTTTCGAAAACCTGGAAGCGGCAGAAGAGCGGATCGAGTATTTTCAAGACAATGCTATCTCAGACAGTGATATTCTGGGCTTAAATGACGAACACACTATAGAATAAATTTCTATCAGTTAGAGACTGTTTTTTTACTGTTTTTAAAGTGTAAAAACAGATGCTGAAAAATGTAAAAAAAAGAGTATAGTTCCATTATATATTGATAGATGGATTAAGAATGAAAGATCATAATTTAACTAAGCTGCAGCTTGCTGAAGCAATCAAAACGTACGAAGAGAACTTGGCACTGGAACCTTATCAGGCAGAACTAGTCAAGCTTCAACAGCATATAGAACGTTACAACCTGAAACTTGTCATCTTATTTGAAGGTCGTGATGCGGCAGGGAAAGGGAGTGTTATCGGCAGCGTAAGCCGATACATGAACCCCAAACACTACCGTATAGTCGCATTGGGCAGTCCGACCGAAGAGGAACGTTCCCAGTGGTACTTTCAGCGTTATATCAAGCATTTTCCTCATGGCGGTGAAGTCGTACTGTTTGACCGCAGTTGGTATAACCGTGCCATGGTCGAACCGGTCTTTGGTTTCTGTTCCCAAAAGGAGCATGAACTCTTTATGAAACACGTCATACCTTTTGAAGAGTCCTTGGTCGATCAGGGCACCTTGCTTGTCAAACTCTATTTCAGCGTCAGCAAAGATAAACAGGCGGTACGTTTTGAGGAGCGCCGTACCGATCCGCTGCGCCAATGGAAGTTGAGTGAGATCGACCTGCAGGCGCAAAGCATGTGGGAGCAGTTCACTCAGACGAAATACAACATGCTCAAACAGACCAATACGGACAAGGCACCATGGCACATCATTCGTTCCAGCAATAAGCACAAAGCACGTATGGAGACCATGAAATTGCTGCTTAGCCAAATTGATTACGACGGACGATGCCGTACGCTTGAATTTACACCGGATCCAAGGACAGTTTTTACTGCCGAAGATGAGCTTGCTCTAATGGAAAAACAGTGGCTCGAAGAGGGAGAAAAAAATGAGTAGTACACTTAAGCCTTTTCAAGGGTTTCTCGACACGCTGAAGCACTTGATCCGTCAACCCTCCGTTGTCGGTTCTGAGCAGCCGTTCTTTCTTTCATTAAAACGTGAACTCGATGAAATCGGCATTAAAACAACCTTGTATGAAGGGTTGCTTGTTGCTGAAGGAAACGATCCAAAACGCGGGATGCTCTCGGCACACATCGACCGCCATGGGCTCATCTGTACCGGACCAAACGAGTTTCAGTATGCCGCATTTATGACGCAGAACCGTGGCGACCTTACAGGAGATTCAGTCTCCGAGCAGACCTATATGAGTATTGTTGAACGATTTAAACAGCAGTCCGTACAGGCTTATGAACCCTGGTCAGGATGTTATTTAGGGCTTGGTGTCATCGACAATGCCTACATCTGCGAGCGTCGTAAAAACCTTGTTTTTGAAGTCAAGGGGCTTGAACATCTACTGCCCGGAACCCCTGTCGCATTTGTTGACACCCTCTCCAATAAAAACGGGCTTTTGTCAGCCCAATTAGACAATGTCATTAGTGCTGCCATTATCGTCTACCTCTACCGCCGCGGTTACCAGGGGACGGCTTTTTTTACGGCGCAAGAGGAGTCTGGAAGAAGCTGGCGTTTTCTTTTGGAGTGGTTTCGCCGCTTCAACACCGATACCGACAGACTGCTGGTGCTTGACACAAGCCCCTACCCGACTAGAGAACATGCCGATGCCCAACACATCGTACTGCGCCACCGTGATGCCAATGCACTGTTTGACTCACCGATAACAAAAGAGATCGAACAGTTATGTCAGGAACTAAATATCAGTTACGGTTTTAAAGATACCTACCTTGAAGAAGCAAATGAAAAGCTTACTGACGCGGGAATGATAAAGACCTCTTTGGGAAGCACCGAGATGGGAAGATTGATCGCAGCCAGTGAGGGGATGATCCAAGGAACAACCCTGCAAGTTCCTACAACAGGTTACCATACCACTTCAGAGACCGCCTCGGTAGACGCTGTAGCCAAGATGTTGGAACTGCTCAAAGCGATGTATATTGATAAGTAACTGTACCAAGCAGTAGTTGAAGTTTTTTTTTAAAAAGCCGAGATCGCAGATACTGTTTTATAGTGTATTCTCTTATACTTTATAAAATAACTTACAGTAGGTAGATCAAGTTTGGTATGACAAATTACATATTTGTTTGATACTAAGAAAAAATCTGAAAGAAAATTATAGTGTGGGAAATATTCTTAAAGAAGTATATAAATGGTGTGCCCGGAGCCCGACCGCTGGTAACACAGAGCAGTGCTCTCTCTACTCTTTTATCTATTTCTGCAGAAACATCAAGCGCATACGGCGAATAAAAAGCACACCTAAGGCAAGAGCCAAGATCTTAAAATCTATCTCACTGCCTATGTGCAGTGCGTCAAACACGTCGCTTTGTGTTGCTTCTGCACCAAGCGCTTGTATGGCCAAGATCTTCGGGGTGTAGACGGCACTGAACATCATCGCGCTGACGATCACGAAAAAGGCACTGATCATTGCCCAGTTGTCGCGACGGCCGTGTTTGTACTCGTTTGCCTCGAAGACAAAGACCACCAAGGCCATAATTGAGATAAAGTAACTGAAACGGCGGAAGATCTCTGCCATTAGGACCCCTTCATTATAGTGGTCTAACATCGCGCCTAAAAGATAGCTCTCAGAGTGAAAGACCGTTGCTGTTACAAAGATGCCAAGGGTCAAGACACCACCAAGGGTCATTGCCACCAAAAGAAGATAGATTATTATTGTCCACTGTTTACTTGTCATATTTTCCCTTTTCATAACTTCAACACAAAACCGCGATCGAGTCCGGCCAGGTCTTTGTAGAACTTCAGTTCATCATACTGATCAGTGTCAAGATACGCCTCGACTTTTGGTTTTTGGTCATACCCCATCTCGCAAGCGAAAAAAGGGATCTCTCTAGAGATGGTCTCATCAAGAAGCCGTTGAATGATCTCATCACCTATTTCACCGCCAAACAGAGCCAGGTCAGGCTCATAGTCCAAGTTACTCTCTAAAAGTTCATTATTAGCGATATAGGGCGGATTAGAGACCAGGATGTCGATCTTTTCACTGATCGGTTCCAGCAGGTCGCCTTGACGCAGTTCAATGCGTTCACCAAGACCAAAGCCTTCGATGTTTTTTCTGGCGACCTTCAAGGCCTCCGGACTGATGTCTACGGCAATGATCTTTGCCTTTGGCAGATGCTGGGCCAGGACAGTCGAGATGATCCCGCTGCCTACACCCACTTCAACAATAGTGATCTCCTGATCTTTGTCGGCAATGGCCAAGACCTCATCGATAAGCAGTTCCGTCTCGGGACGGGGGATCAAAGCCCCCTCTTCGATATGGAACTCTTGCGAATAGAAGCTGACACGATTAGTGATGTACTCCATGGGCTGGTTCTGTTTGCGACGTTCTACCCAAGAGGCAAGTTTCTCACCCTCTTCTATGGTATCTTTCTCATGTGTCATCAACCACAACTCATCTTTTTGCAGCAGTGCCATGATAAGCAGCTGTGCCTCGCGCCTAGGGCGTTCAACAACACCTTGCAATTCTGACGTAATGAGTGTGAGCCACTCGCCAACCGACATTAATCGATCGACGGGCATGGGCCCTCTAGTGCATCATCAGACTGAGCATGTATGTCAAAGCCCAGCTCTTTTAGACGCTCAAGTACCGGAGGGTGGGTGTAGTAGAAAAAGATATAGATCGGGTGCGAGAGCGGAAAACTTTTGTTTTCACTCACCAGTTTTTTCAGGGCTTCACTCAAAAAGAGCTTTCCGCCGAGGTCTGCACCTGTTTTGTCCGCTGCATACTCATTATGACGGCTCATAATACCCATGATCGGCATCATCACAAAACTTAGCAACGGCATGACCAGCATAAAAAGTATCATCATGTTCGCGGCGCTCATTTGAACACCGAGTTCCATATAGAGTGTGTCAGGCAGGTTGCCAAAAAGTGCGAACATCGCAAACAGCATTCCGCCCATCAAAGCGATGTTTTTATAGATGTCACCATGTTGAAAGTGTCCAAGTTCGTGACCCAGTACAGCCAACAGCTCATTAGGTGACAGTTTTTCCAAGAGTGTGTCAAACAGAACAACACGCTTTGTCTTGCCCAAACCGCCAAAATAGGCATTAAGACGGGCGTCACGTTTAGATGCATCGGAGATGAAGACCCCCGAACTTTGAAAGCCTGTCGCATCCATAAGATGTGTGATCTGTTTGTTTAACTCTTCATCTTCGAGCGGTGTCAACTTGTCGAAGAAAAGTGCACGAAGTGTTGGAAAAAACATGTTCAACAGAACGATCACACCGAAGATAAACGTAAAACTCCAAAGCCACCAGAGTTCTGTGGAGGAGATGATGGCGTAGATGCCCCAGACGATCAATGCACCAAAGAGAACTGTCAACATGGTTGAGATCAATGTGTCTTTGATATAGAGTGCCATACTTGAACGGTTAAAACCAAACTTCGCATCCAAGACAAACTTTTCATAATACTCTATCGGCAGAGCTATCAGACCGTTGACCAAGATGAATGCCAACACAGCAAAGATCGTTGAGAGTGTCGGGTCATAGACCATAAATGTCTGCTCGATCCAACTGATACCAAAACTCATCCACGCTAAAAAGATCACAAAGTCCAGAAGCGTTGTAAACATAGAGAGTTTCTCTTTAGCGACCGCGTAGTTGCCGGCCTTAAGGAACTCTGCTGCACTCATCAACACAGCACTCTGACGTTTCGCTTGGTTGACATAACCAATCTGCATCACACTCACATATATTCTAATTAGTACGTAAAGGGTATATATCCCGATTATCGTAGTTACCATTGTAGACCTTTGGGCTTCAAAAAATTGCGGTATTGTAGCATTTTTATAGGTTTGAGCATTACATCGTTATGCAACATGTAACGTAAGCAGAAGATAGGAACGACCTACCCTTTACTCAGATGACGAGAAATTCCAGAAAAAAGTATCTAACATCATGGCACTATTATCTCGTAACCCCTACGCCGTTTTGAACTGCAGGTACTTTTACAATACTATCATCTGTCTGAATTCTGTCATCTGGTACAAAATACACTCTTGCTGCAAGATAGATTGTTCCGATGATCAGACCGGCAAAGACAACTGCCCAGAAGATGCGACGTTTCTCCCCTGACAGTGTGTTGTAATCACTCATATCTTGTAATCTTGGCTCACTCATCTGAAACTCCTAATAATAATTAATAATAGTAGAGTACAGATTTTTTTTATCATAACAGTAAAGATAGAGAGCTACATTGACGTCTTAAGTTTACTTTTTGGATATTTTCTTCGTCAATTCTAGCTTCTACTGCATATGTTTATTCAATTTGAATATAATGCCGATATGAATAACTTTATCCCAGAGATAGAACCCACCCCCACTTTTAAGACGAAGCCGTGCACTTGGTTAGTGCAGATAGTCGCTTTTAAACTGACCTACATGCCCATCATCTTAACCCTGCTTGTTGCCTATATGGTAGACTACTTTTATGCCATAGCGACCCTGCTTATCAGCTACCTTGTTACCGGCATCGTTCGCTCGTACATGCGTAACAACTCCATTCCAAAACAGCAGTTAGAGTACAGCTACAGTGACAAGGCGATCGCAGCATGGTTTTTGTACCGAACCTACTGTTTTGGGGAACAAAAGTAGTCTATGAATTTCACTGAAATCCATGATCTCAACACCCCCTCTTTAGATATCTACCGCCAGTTAAGAGACAAGGCCTTTAGCGCAGACAACAGTTTTATTGCTGACAGTCCCAAGGTTGTGAACATACTTTTAGAAACGCCTATAGAGGTCAAAAGTCTCCTGGCGACAAAAGAGTATTATGAAGAGTTTGAAGAGCTGATCTCGCGCAAGAAGATCCCTCACCTCTTCGTAGCGGACAAAAAGCTGATGGAAAGTATTGTCGGGCACAAGATCCACCACAACTGCATGATGCACGGCGTTCGTCCGCAAGAGACTGCTTTAGAGGAACTTGGTGAGCAGATCATCATGCTAGATGAGATCTCATCGACCGAGAACATCGGCTCTATTGCCAGAAGTGCGGCTGCCCTTGGCGTAGACTCTTACCTTCTACCCAAACAGGGTCCCCACCCTTTTAACCGAAGAGCTTTGCGAGTCTCAATGGGTCTTGCAAGCAGGTTAAAAACACATCAATACGATGATATATTCACAACACTAGAGAGACTCCGAGCAAACGGCTATAAGATATTCGCCGCAGAGGTAACACCAGACGCAACACCGCTCTCAGAGGTAAGAGTGCCGAAAAAATGGGTACTGCTGATGGGACACGAAGGCAAAGGACTCTCGCAAGAGGTGCTTGCTGCCTGTGATGAAGCTGTGCAGATAGAGATGGAACCCAACATCAAAAGTTTTAATGTCGGTGTCGCCGCTTCGATAATGATGTATCAGTTTATACAGCGAAGTTTGTAAAGCAAGCTTGATTTATTTTAGATAGATTAACTTTATCTTGATGTCGTATTCCCTCTTTGCTTGCAACTGTGATTGCCCGAACTTTTTTTCTCTGTCGCGTCAGAGAAATAGTTTTCGAGAAAAAAAGAGAGACGCTGTTGTTATGACATTGCAATTCAATCTCTAAAGCAGTCGATTCTTTTGTCCTCTAAACTGATACGACTCCTGCACAAACTATCTCGAAAAAACATGAATAGGAATAAAAGCGCAAGCTTTTACGTTCATCAATGCGTTACCGCTTGCTCTTTTTCGAAGCATCTACAGAGTGAACTGGAATACTATTTGTCACGTTAAGAAAATCACTTTGTTTGAGCATAGCGAGTTAGGGATTTTTAGTGGCAAATAGTATGGAAGTGAAGTACCCGACAGCTGTCGGGCTCGAAGCCGATTCGAGAGCTTTTTTGCATACTTTTTTTGCGGCGTAAAAAAGTATGAGAGAATGAGACTAAGTCTTAACTTTCTAGCAATCTTAAATACAATACAGATTGACCCTTTCTTACTCCCCGCAAAGCCCATCTTCGCTAAAATACCAAAACAAAAAGTATTGAGACCTCTGAACAGACCTGACGTTCTCAGCAAAAAGAGAAACATGCTAGTGCAAGGCAAAAGTACGCAGGAGCTACTGGTAGCTTCAAGTGCTTTCAACGCAGCAATAGCGTGTTTCTCTTTTTGCCCTTCGGGAGGGCTTTACAGAAGCGATCTTGCACAAAATTTTCCATCGTCGTAGCTATGGCTATGACTCAAAAAAAGTTTTGCACAATCTCACCTCTGTAAAACTCTCTGAGAATGTCAGGTCTGTTCAGAGGTCTCAATTAAAACTATTAGGCATTTTATGGCACTCATCGATCTCCTTGGCGTACACAAACATTATGACCTGCAAAAGATCCTGGTCAACGTCAATTTTCATGTTGACGAAGGTGAACGCATCGTCATCGTCGGAAAAAACGGCAGCGGAAAATCAACACTGATGAAGACCGTTTACGGCAAAATCGACATCGATGAGGGTGAACGCATCACCAAACAAGACCTCGAGATCAAGATGCTGGACCAAGTACCAAAATTTGAAGAGAATGACTCTGTTCGTCAAGCCGTTGAACGCGGACTTCAAGAGCTCTACGATGCCAAAAACCGTTACGATGAACTATCAATGCAACTGGCCGATAACTTTGATGACAAACTGCTTCTGAAAGAGCACTCGGACCTCTCCAGCTATCTGGACCACCACAGTGCATGGAGCCTTGACGATAAGATCGAACGTATTCTTGTCCACTTCAACCTCAAACATATGGAAGAGAAGCCTGTCGTGATGCTGAGCGGTGGGGAGCAGCGTCGTGTGGCACTGGCAGGGCTGCTGCTTCAAAAACCGGATATCCTGCTGCTTGATGAACCCACCAATCACCTTGATGTCTATATGGTTGAGTTTTTAGAGGAGCTGATCCTCAAAGAGCAGTACACCCTTGTCTTTATCTCCCACGACCGTTACTTCATCGACCAGATCGCCACCAAGACCATCGAGGTCGAGGACGGTTCTCTGCGTGAATACAGAGGCGGATACTCAGACTACCTGACTCAAAAAGCAGAATATCTTCGCACCCTTCAAAAGCAGCATGACAACCTTTTAGGTACGCTCAAAACCGAAAACGAGTGGTTTGCCCGCGGTGTTCGTGCCCGATTAAAACGTAACGAAGGTCGTAAAGAACGTCTTATGCAGCTTCGTGAAGCGGCAAAGACCAATCCGGCCAAGATCCGTAAGATGAGTGTCGAGATACAGCGTGAAGACAAACATTTCAACCGTGACAAAAGTATCAACAAACAGAAGATGCTTTTTGAGGTCGACAATCTCGGTGTCACACTAGGCGACAAACTGCTTATCAAGAACTTTACGACCCGTATCTTGCAAAAAGATGTCATCGCCATCGTCGGTCCAAACGGAACGGGTAAATCCACCCTGCTCAAAGTCCTGCTTGGGCGTATTAAACCCACAGAAGGTGTCATCAAACAGGGCGAGTTTTCCATCGGTTACTTTGACCAGCATCGTGAACTTTTAGATGACTCTAAAAACCTCATCGAAACCTTCTGTCCCAACGGCGGTGACCGGGTCAATGTTAGAGGCGCCAACATGCATGTCTACGGCTACCTCAAAAACTTTCTCTTCCCTAGAGAGTTTCTGGACAAAAAGATCGGAACACTCAGCGGCGGCGAGAAAAACCGTGTAGCACTGGCCCTGCTCTTTACCAAAAATGTGGACTGCATGATCCTCGATGAACCGACCAATGACCTCGACATCCCAACCATCAACATTTTGGAAGAGCAGTTGCAAAACTTCCCGGGTGCTGTTATCTTGGTCAGTCATGACCGTTTCTTTGTTGACAAGATCGCCAAGAAGCTCTTTGTCTTTAAAGACCACGATGGTCTAATCGAAGAGGAGTACCAACTCTACTCAGAGTATCTTGAAGATGAGAAAGAGCTGCGTGAAATCGAGAGTATCGTTAAAGAAGCTGAAAAAAATGCCCCTAAAAAAGTAACACAAGAGAAACCGAAAGCGGTCAAACTTACCTATAAAGAGAGTGCAGCATTAGCCTCACTTCCTAAAGAGATCGAGTTGATTGAAGCCAACATAGAGAAGATCAATGCCTGTCTCGCCAACCCCGAGTGTTACAGTGAAAAAGGGATCTCTGTGGTTGCAGAAGAGCTATCAGCGGCTGAGGCACTTTATGAGACCAAGGTCGAAGAGCTACTGCTCATCGAAGAGAAAGTCGAAGCGATCGAAGCACAGAAGTCATAATCGTGAACTGTAAGATCTGCCAAGAAGCTACCACTTCATTTTACGATGACTATATGAAGTGTCAGACCTATCACTGCAGAGCGTGTGAGTTTATCTTTAAAGATGAAGAGGCCATCGTCTCTCATGACAAAGAGCTCAAGGTCTATCAACAACATAACAATACCGAAGAGAACCTCGGCTATGTGGCGATGTTTCAAGACTTCATCGACAAAACGATCACCCCACACAAAGATCAGATCATAACGGCCCTCGACTTTGGTTCCGGGCCAAATCCGGTACTGGTAAAGATCCTGGAGAGAAATGCCTTTGAGACGGACCATTATGACAAGTTCTTCTCTCGTGAAAAGGTGTATGAAGGTAAGACCTATGACCTTATCACCTCAACAGAAGTAATAGAACACATCAGTGATGTTCAAGGCGTTATGGCATTTTTCAGACAACATCTCAATGCCGGTGGATATTTGGCGCTGATGACGCAGTTCCACCCTGACAAGCAAGAGGTATATCTTAACTGGTGGTATCGACGCGACCCTACCCATATTGTCTTTTTTCGACCAAAGACCTTTGCCGTCTTAGCACAGCAGCACGGCTTTGTACTCCGTTACCACGATGATAAAAAGCTTATACTGCTACAAAAAAATAGCAGTTTGTAAAAAAATATATCGTGTGCTACAATAATGCAAAATCTAAATATTAATTCGTCATTTCAAGGAAACAGTATGTCAGAGAACCCGTCAATAGGACTGCTCTTTAAAGAAGCACTTTTAGAATTTAGTGAAAAGCATAAAAATGACAGTAATGTATGTGGTGTCAAGATCGATCTACGCTCACAAGGGATCGACCTTATTGTCGGTATCCGCTTTATTGAAGGCGACTCACAATTTACAGTCTGTACAGCCGGTACAAACTGTGAAGGCGCTGATGACAGCGTTTTCAACCTGCTGTCAGATGCACTGAAAAATATTGGTGTAGCAAGTAAAAGCGGTGCGGGTATCCTGATCAAACGTAATGCACAGATCGTCTCTACTGACGAAGGATGTACAGCTATTGAGACTGTCGAAGAAGTGGAAGAAGCTTCAGAAGAAAATACCCCGAAAAAACGCGGCGGTCTTTTTGGTCTTTTTGGTATAAAATAATTTCTGTCGCAGATCTCCATCAGCAGTCACAAGGGACATCGCTTTTAGATGCGACCCCAAATAAACCAAAACAAGGGAACCGCTCGCATAGCGATGTTTCTTTAGGGCAGTTGGCTTCTTCTTAACAAGTCTTACTTTTCATAATCTACAACTTTACTTAGTTCTGTTACCTCTTTAATAAACGCTACTACTTCCAAATGCGCTGGATGTGTTGCATACTCACTCAAACCCTCTTTTGTCTCAAAAGTAGAGATCAACGAAAGGTCCATTGCTCTCTCACTGCCGTTAAAATCAACACCGACTTCCATAGATAGAAGTGGCTCTATCTTCTCAACCAAGGCGTCTAACATCACTTTTGCTTTGGCGATATTTTCAGCTTTATTCTCTGTTTTAAAGTCAAACATTACGATATGAACGATCATTATTTCTCCTAAGTATTAAATTGTGAGAATTTTACCCAATATTGGTTACTATCTTTACATGAAAGAGATATACGGCAGTGTGATCATGTTTTTCTACTTTTTAAAATGGCCAATTTTTCTTGGACTGCCTATGCTCTACTATTTTTACGGACTCAAAAACAACTATGTTATGGACGCTCTTTGGGTGCTCTGTTTAGTGCTTATCATCAAAGATTTTTGGAGAATGTTTCGTGGCTGATAACTTCACAGATATCTACACAGGGTTGATCGAGGTACCCTTGGAATTTTTGACCCTACATGGTGTTTTTATTATTGGAGAGGTTCTCATTGTGCTGACCATGCTGCACATGCTCTATCAAAGACGTTCGCCGACGAGTATGATATCATGGCTTCTGATGATGATCATCGTACCCTATCTTTTCA
>JBATWM010000187.1:0-2673 GCA_049672605.1 Sulfurimonadaceae bacterium | reverse complement strand
TGTAGAAAGTTTCGAATCCTGCTAATGAGGTTCAAAATATAACCTTATCGGTTACGAGTTTTTCTTAAGTGTTCGAAGCTCTTTTGCAGAAATTCTGATCTTTTTAGTAGTACCGTCTTCTAGTGTGACACGTACTGTTCTAAGGTTTGGCAAAAAACGACGTTTAGTTCTGTTTTTTGCGTGAGATACATTATTTCCAGCCATAGGGCCTTTACCACTGATTGCACATCTTCTTGCCATAGGGTATCCTTGCGTAATTTTTTAAGTTGCGCATTATATCTATGTGAAGCAAAAACTGAGCTTAACAAATAAATGGACAAACTTTTCATTTGAGTTGTAGACAATTATATCGTAATCAATAAGAATATTTCGCTAAAATTACAAAAAACAAAGTAGTCAAATATGTTAGTAGCTCCAAGTGTACTCTCTGCCGATTTCGGTAATCTCGAACGTGATGTCAAAGCAATCTGTGATGCCGGCTGTGATCTTGTCCATGTTGATGTAATGGATGGCCATTTTGTCCCCAACCTTACAATAGGGCCGGTTGTTGTCTCTGCTATCGCTAAAGCAGCAACAAAACCCTTAGACATCCACCTTATGGTTGAGAACAACACCTTCTTTGTGGATCTTTTTGCCCCCCTAAAACCGGGCTACATCTCTTTTCATATCGAAGAGGAGAAAAACCCGCACCGTTTAGTACAGTACATCCGTTCTCTTGGTATCAAACCGGCTGTCGTTTTGAATCCGCACACACCGGCTGAAGCTATTGAATACCTGCTTGCTGATCTGGACATGGTTTTAGTGATGAGTGTCAACCCCGGTTTCGGCGGTCAAACATTCATCCCGACGGTTGTTGAGAAGATCAAACGTCTGAAAGCACTGCGTGACAGGATCAATCCAGATTGTCTTATCGAAATCGATGGCGGTGTAACAGGCCAGAATATTGAGCTGCTTCAAGAGGCTGGTGTTGATGTCTGTGTTGCCGGTTCGTATGTCTTTAAACATGAAAGCTTCGAAACAGCTATTCAAAACCTTCGTCCATAAGGATACGATGTGCGTGTAAAGATCTGTGGGATTACGACATACGAAGATGCCATCATGGCAATCAACGCCGGAGCTGATGCACTCGGTTTTGTCTTCTACCCCCCTTCACCTCGTTTTATTACACCGCAAGATGCAAAAAATATCATTGAGAAACTTCCTCCTTTTGTAGAGAAGGTAGGCCTCTTTGTCAATGAAGACGCAGTAGCTATCAACAGTATGAGTGAAGAGAGTGGTATTACCCTTGCTCAGATCCACTTTGAAGCATCAAAAGAGACCTTAGATGCCATTACCCTACCCTATGTTCAAGTCACTCGAGCCGCACGCGAAGAAGATATCTCGGAGCTCGATGGCCAATACCGTTTGGTGGATGCCTACTGCGAGGCCTATGGCGGTATGGGAAAACGTCTTAACCTAGAGTGGTTCAAAGGCAAAGAGAACAGTCACATTATCTTGGCAGGCGGCCTGAGTCCTGAAAATGTTCATGAGACCTTAGAGTATGGCTTTTATGGCGTTGATGTCAGCTCGAGCGTTGAGGCATCCAAAGGGATCAAAGATCCTGATAAAGTAAAATCTTTTGTAAACAATGCTAAAAAAAGTTCGTATTAATGCGCCCTTTTGACCACAAGACCTCTCTTAAACTCGCTTCAAAAAAAGGTGCAGACATCACTGAACTTCGCCCTTTTATTGATGAATCGCTTGAATTAGAGCTTCTAATGGCTCCGGCACAAGGTCTTGAGATCATCACAAAAGACAATCGATACTACTATAAGACCAATACACAAAAGATAGAAGATGCAAGTTTCTGTATTGTTGACATTGAGACTAATGGTTCTAAACCTGAGAAACATCAGATCATCGAGATCGGGGTCATCAAAGTACAAAATGGTAAAATCATTGATCAATATGAGAGCCTTGTTCAGTGTAATGAGATCTCAAAACACATTACACAACTGACAGGTATCAGTGTAGAAGATACTAAAAATGCTCCACCGCTTCAGCGTGTACTTAATGAGTTCAAAAGTTTTATCGGCACGGACATCTTTGTTGCTCATTCAGTTAAATTTGACTATGGTTTTATCTCTGCGACGTACCAAAAGCTAAACATGCAACCGATGTTAAATCGTCATCTATGCAGTATCGATCTTGCAGAGCGAACCTTCTCTTCTTATCGTTACGGACTAAACTATCTCAATGAGTCTCTCGAGCTTCACCACACTGCGACACATCATCGTGCGCTTTCAGATGCCATCACTACTACTAAACTTTTTTTGATGTCACTGGATCTTATTTCTGATGAGATTCAAACTGTTGAGGAGTTGATACTGTTTTCGAAACAGGGTAAACGGTTTAAACGTCCGAAGTTTGATCCTTTTCTTGATGTTGCTGAGAGTACCGACTCCTAATCAAATAACAATACTTTTTATTCACTTCTCTCTTGATCAAAAGGTCCCTCTCCTTTTAACTGTGATAGTCCGAACTTTTTTACGACTCAAAGCCTAGCTTCTCCCATGCATTTCACTCTCTGTCGCGTCAGAGATGAAACCCGTGACGTTAAAGAGCTAAAGTTCAATGCAGGGTGGCACTTAAAGAGTTGAAACTCTATGCAGGACGGAACTAAATTACGTATCG
>JBATWM010000186.1:0-2240 GCA_049672605.1 Sulfurimonadaceae bacterium | reverse complement strand
GTTTTGACAGAGCCTTGCATAGACCGCGCTGAGTGTCAGCAGTGTCATCATGATGAAGAAGATATCACTGTGGATCATCTCCAGTAAAAAGTGCTCTGTTACGGGTTCAATGTACTCCTCTTCATTGCCGAAAAGGGTTTGTGCCAGTGCTGATGGCGTCAAACCGATATGGTCGCTGCGCAAGAGGATGTCTGCACTTACAAAGAGGAGAATAAAAAGCAGCAATCCGCCCAGAAGAGGGCGCATCAGCGTGTCATTTTTGACATCTTTTACAAGGGTGAATTTCACTGTTTCACTTTAAAGAGCAGGTCAAAGAGAGCAAGAGCAAGACGGGCGCCGTCGGTAACGTTTCGTGCACCCATGGTCGCACCCGTTACGGTTGGGATGTCTTTGCCAACGCGCAGAGTGTCTTGTGCTGTTTTACCTTTGAACTGCTCAACATAGTTTTTAGATGGTGTGTATTCAGGCGGTTCGTTAAAGGCGATCACTTCAACAGCATCAATAACACCGTCGGGCGTGATCATGTACAAAATAGCCGCATCTTTGGTACGCACGACACGCGAGATCAAAACAGCATAAGCGATTGTCTTCTCATCTTTTTTGACCGTAAAGGTACGAAAGATCTTACCGCCTTTTTTCATCTTGGCCTGTTTGTAGACAGTGTTGGCTTTATCGATGCTCAATAGGACATTCTTTTTCTCGATCTTGACCTCTTTACCGTAGACGGCATGAATGGCATCAAAAGGGGAGATAAGGAGTTTAGCTTGTAGGCTTCCGATAAGAAGTAACGTTAAAATAAAATAGCGCATAAAATCATCACTTTAATTTTTTTAAGTATAGCATTTGTTAAATATCCAAAGTACATCTGTACTTAGGATTAAGATCGATCTAGAAGATGAAACCAAGACCAGCACTTATGGTGTTGTAATCTTCAGCAGTAGCATCTGCATAGTCTGTCATTGCATAATCCAATTTCAGAACAACTTGTTCCTGAGGAAAGAAGTTAAGACCGACAGTTGTCGTTGTGCTTTCTGCTTTGGCGTCGAGTGTCGGTATCACTGTGTTTGATGAATCGACAACAGTCCCGGTAGGGTTAATATAATCGTATTGTACGAAAACAGGCAGTTTGTAGGTCGTTCCAAGGGTTGCCAGTACATCATATTCAAGATTGACATAGTAACCGTCTGCATCAGAGATAGAAGCACCGTCTGGCGGGTTTATGGTCCCGGCATTGGCTGTTGCGATCTTGTCAGCACCGTCAATTTTAGTTGCGGTATAAAGGGCTTTAGCTTTGAAACCGGCAATCTCATAAACAGCATGCAGATCATACATCAATGCTGATGCATCAGCGACACTTCCTTGTGAAGCGTCTCCATAGTACATTGAAGCGCCGACGAAAAGACCCGTAACCCCACGGTAGTCAAGACGGCCGACAAAAGCGGCTCTGTTGTAGGTTGATTTCTCATCTGAACCGGCACGTCCTGAACGGATCTGCTTTTTTTGACCCGCATCATCATTGTTGAAATCCAGTGCTTGAATAACGCCGGCATTGTAACTTAGACCGCTCTCTCCAATATTACCGTACGCAAGGAGACCATTAGTGTGCCATGTTGATGGTAATACGTATATCTCTGTATTTGGGCGCTGCACGGTGTTAAAGAGCGTTGGTTCGTGGCGAAGGTTGATAAGACCCATTGGTGTCAGTACATGACCCACTTGAACATTGAAGGCTTCATCCAGCAAGAAGTCAAGGTACATAAACTCGATGATGGCGTAACCACCAGTGCCATTGTCTTTTGCCCCACCATGCTCAAATTCGATCTCTGTATTTAAGATGATGTTGTCTGTAAATTTATAACCGATGTACGGTACAAAACGGTAGACATCTGCAAAGTTGTCGCCGTTGTCCGGTGACGCAAAGTACATCTCACCATAGCCGCCGATTGAGAGCGGAGAAGAGGAGTTATAAACCTTTGACGCTGCTGCACCCATACCGTTGTGTGAGAAGGCTGTGTCAACAGTAGTAAAACCGACCTGTGAGTTAGATGTCTCATCAACAAGCGCCTCTTGGTTGGCTTGAAGTTCAGCGACCTGTTTTTTAAGTTCAGCGATATCTGTTGTGTCATCTGCAAAAGCCATGTTGCTAAACAGCGCCGCTGCACTAAGTGCCAAGACTATTTTATTAGTTTTCATTTTCATTTACCTGTTTGTTATTTTAATAATCGTTTTCACAATCATTT
>JBATWM010000185.1:0-23631 GCA_049672605.1 Sulfurimonadaceae bacterium | reverse complement strand
ACACAGGCAGTCTGTGATTACCGCAAAGATGCGGGTATCGATGGCACTCTGTTCATGGGGATGGACACACATGCCCTCTCCTACCCGGCACAGCTGAGCGCTTTGCAGGTCCTAGCTGCCAATGGCGTTGATCTACGCATTGCCAAAGATTTTGGCTACACACCGACACCGGTCATCTCTCACGCCATTTTGACACACAATGCAGTGAATGATGCACTATGCGACGGCATCGTCATCACGCCATCACACAATCCGCCGACGGATGGCGGGTTCAAGTACAACCCTCCTCACGGCGGACCGGCCGATACCGATGTCACTGACTGGATCGAAGCACGTGCCAACACTATTATGGAAAATGGCCTTATAGAGGTTAAAAAACTGACCCTTGATGAGGCGCTTAAAGCGGACAATGTTGTCGAATACGACTACGTCACCCCTTATGTTGATGACCTGGAGAATGTGATCGATATGGATGCCATTGCCAAGTCGGGCATCCTTATCGGTGCCGATGCAATGGGCGGTGCAGGCATCGCCTACTATGGTGCCATCAAAAAGCGTTACTCTCTCAATATGGAGGTTTTCAACGACACCCTTGATTCGACCTTCTCCTTTATGCACTGCGACAAGGACGGCAAGATCCGCATGGACTGCTCTTCACCCTATGCTATGGCAGGGCTGGTCGCGATGAAAGAGAAGTACGACATCGCTTTTGGAAACGACACCGACTTCGACCGACACGGTATCGTCACCAAAAGTGTCGGCCTGATGAACCCCAACCACTACCTCAGCGTCGCCATCGACTACCTGGCGCAGAACCGCCCGCAGTGGAGAAGTGACCTTGGTATCGGAAAAACGCTGGTGAGCAGCTCGATGATCGACCGTGTCGCCGATGCACTTGGCAAAAAAGTGATCGAAGTGCCGGTCGGTTTCAAGTGGTTTGTCGACGGTCTTCTCGAGGGAAGTATCTTCTTCGGCGGCGAGGAGAGTGCCGGTGCAAGCTTTCTGCGTAAAGACGGCACCGTCTGGAGTACCGATAAAGACGGCATGATCCTCAACCTTCTTGCAGCCGAGATCCTGGCAACAACAGGTCGAGACCCGGGCGAACACTACCGTGATCTTACCGATAAGTTCGGTGCACCGATCTATGCACGCATTGATGCACCTGCCGATGCCAAGCAGCGCACTGTCCTTAAAAAACTTTCGCCGGAAGATGTCAAAGAGAAGATACTTGCCGGTGAACCGATCGAAGCGATCCTCACCAATGCACCGGGTAACGGTGCCGCCATCGGCGGGCTAAAAATCGTGGCTAAAAACGGATGGTTCGCACTGCGCCCTTCTGGAACAGAAGCGATCTACAAGATCTATGCAGAAAGTTTTATTGACGAAGCGCACCTCAAGCAGATTCAGGATGAAGCACAGGCTATGGTCAGCAAACTTTTTTAATACGTATTCAATCTTTCACTTTAGTGTCTTATCTATGTAAAGATCTAAGACACTCTCAAGATCACCTCTATTTGAGTAGAGCGAACCTGTCGAGAACGCTATGATTATTTCACTACCCGCTTCAAATAGATCACACCTAGTGGCGGCAATGTCAGAGTGATCGAATAGTCACGACCGTGCATCGGCTCTTTTTTGGCTTTGAGTGGTCCGGTATTGCCGATATTCCACCCCTCGTAATAGGCAGATTGGGAGTTAAATATCTCTACATACTCGCCCTCATACGGTACACCTACCGTGTAAGATTCTCGTGTCTCATCAGCAAGATTGCACAGGACATAGACCGTCTCATCCGGATCATCACTTTTACGCATAAAGCTGATACAGTTATGCTGATAATCACCGTCATCAATCCACTCAAAACCTTCACGCTTCTCATCATACTGATGCAGTGCACGCTCTTCACGGTAGATAAAGTTAAGATCACTCACCATCTTCTGAAGTTTAGAGTGCAGAGGATTTTCCAGCAGATGCCAATCAATGCTCTGCTTAAAGTTCCATTCGGCAAACTGAGCGATCTCACCGCCCATAAAGAGCAGTTTCTTGCCCGGGTGCGCCATCATATAGGCATACATGGCACGCAGGTTGGCAAATTTCTGGTTGTTGTCCCCCGGCATCTTGTTGATAAGTGAGCCCTTCATATGCACGACCTCATCATGGCTCAGCGGCAGCATAAAGTGCTCATCGAAGGCATACCATAGACTAAAGGTAAGCTGGTGGTGATGATGCTGTCGGTGGATCGGGTCGTAACTCATATATTTGAGCGTGTCGTGCATCCAGCCCATGTTCCATTTAAAACCAAAGCCAAGACCGCCGATGCTGGTTGGCCGCGTCACCATCGGCCAAGCTGTCGACTCTTCTGCGATCATCATGATGTCAGAGAACTCTCCGTAGACACTCTCATTGAGCTTGCGTAAAAAGTCAACGGCCTCAAGGTTTTCATTGCCGCCATTGGCATTAGGGATCCATTCCCCCTCTTCACGGGCATAGTTCAGATAAAGCATCGACGCCACCGCATCAACACGGATACCGTCAACGTGGTATTTGTCCAGCCAGAACATAGCAGAACTGATCAAGAATGACTTAACCTCATTACGACCGTAATTAAATATTATACTTCCCCATTCAGGGTGAAAGCCCTGTCTTGGATCGTCATGCTCATACAAGGCTGTTCCATCAAAATTGATCAGACCATGCATATCCACTGCAA
The DNA here is from genome assembly GCA_049672605.1 of Sulfurimonadaceae bacterium. Lineage (GTDB taxonomy): Bacteria > Campylobacterota > Campylobacteria > Campylobacterales > Sulfurimonadaceae > Sulfonitrofixus. Next base: position 20,921 of record JBATWM010000185.1, on the reverse strand, counting down.
AATGTGAAGGTACCCAATCCATAATCACACCGATACTATTTTGGTGTAAAACATCGATCAAGTACATCAAATCTTCTGGCTCACCAAAGCGCGCTGTTGCCGAAAAATAACCCACAACCTGATAACCCCAAGAACCAAAATATGGATACTCGGTAAGCGGCATAAACTCAACATGTGTATAGTTCATTTTCTTAAGATATGAGAGCAGTTCAACGGCGAGTTCTCTGTAAGTGAGATAGCGATTTTCTTCTTCTACTTTTCGCATCCATGAACCGAGATGCATCTCATAGACACTGACAGGAGCATCATGTGCATTATGTTTAGCGCGCTCACCCATCCACCCTTTATCTTTCCAATCATACCCGTCCAAACTCCAGACACGAGAAGCAGACTTGGATGGTTTTTCACTATAAAAGGCAAAAGGATCACTTTTTTCATGTACGATATCATGAAATTTTGAGACGATATGGTATTTATAGGTCAGCCCTTCTTCAACACCTTCTATAAAGCCTTCCCATATACCAGAGTCATCACTACGTAATTGAAGAGGATGAGCATCCACTTCATAATCATTAAAATCACCACGGACACTAAGTCGTTCTGCATTAGGGGCCCATACGGCGAAATGAACACCTTTTTTCCCTTCATGCTCCATCATATGTGCACCAAACTTCTCATACATTTTGGTGTGGCTACCTTGTTTAAAGAGGTAGATATCGAGTTCGCTCAGATGCGATACATTATAGTAAATTGGGTGTTTCATAATAGCTCCTATTGGTGGCTGCTGCTAAGACGGCCGCCTATGATATGACGGTAAAGATCTTCATAACCTTTGGCCGCTTCACTCCAGTCAAAACGTTTCTGCATACCGTTGTGACGCAGTTGGTCAAATCCTGCTCTGTCGTGATACCAGGTATCCACTGCCCATTTTACAGTACCACTCAATGCTTCAGGTGTAGCATCATAAAATTTAAATCCCGTTCCGCTTTTTTGTCCACTGTTATAGTTCTCAATGGTATCATCCAGCCCACCTGTAGCGCGTACAATCGGGACAGTTCCATAACGCAGACTATAGATCTGATTGAGTCCGCACGGTTCAAAGAGTGATGGCATCAAGAAGAGGTCACTTCCCGCTTCTATTTGGTGTGCCAGATCATTTTGATAACCGATGTACGTGGCAAATTTTTCCGGATATTTCGAAGCGACATCACCAAAAAAGTGTTCTGCCCACTTCTCTCCGGCACCCAATAAAACGATCTGAATATCCAGTTCCATCAAGTTCCATATCGCCGCAGAAAGAAGTGTGATTCCCTTCTGCTCAGCTAAGCGGCCTACCAGACCTATCAAGGGTACATCACTGCGAACAGGAAGATTAAACTGCTTTTGTAAAGCTTCTTTACAAACTGCCTTGCCTTTTAAATCATCACTATCAAAAGTCGCAGGAATAAGCGTGTCTACAGCGGGGCTCCACTCATCATAATCAACCCCATTGAGGATACCGTAGAGTTTATAGCTCTTATCATCGATCAATCTCTCAAGTCCCCAGCCAAATGCCGGCGTACGGATCTCCTGCGCATATTTTTTACTCACGGCATTAATGGCATCGGCATGGACGATCCCGCCTTTAAGCAGGTTGACCCCGTCATACTCTTCAAGCTCATTCGCATTGAAGTGTTCCCAGCCGACACCAAGCAGATCCATCGTTCCCTTGTAGAACTTCCCCTGATGCTGCAGGTTGTGGATGCTTAACAGTGAACCGGTATGTTCAAAGTCACGATCAAATGCATATGTGGTGTTCAGTAAAACCGGGATAGCTGCCGTGTGCCAGTCGTTGGCGTGAATAACATCGGGTCTGAAGCGCAATTTTTTTGCCAGTTGCATGACCGCTTTGGAGAAGAAAATAAATCGATTGGCATTGTCTCCATAACCCTCACCATCTTCATCATAGAGACCTTTTCGGCCGAAGAACCCCTCATGTTCAATAAAATAGACCGGGACATCACTGCCGGGAAGAACGCCTTCCAAGACACCGGCCCATGCCTCGCCTACACTCCCCATTGGTACGCCCAATGATCCTTCCAACGGCTTGAGGCCATACTTCTCTTTATCCACGACATAGTAACGCGGCATCACCACACGCACGTCATGTCCCAATGCGCGCAGTGCTTTTGGCAATGCGCCTGCCACATCCGCCAAACCGCCGCTTTTTGCAAAAGGAACAACTTCAGACGCTGCGATTAAAATATTTAGTTTATCCATAGTTTCTCTCTTCTAATAGTTTTACCTCTGCCACCACTGTGCGGTTGAGATTATTGTCGATATAAAGCTTTTTCATGACATGATCTTCCGGTAGAGTTCGCCATAAGATTTGGCACTCTCTTTCCAGGAGAAATCACAGGCCATGTTATGTTTAGCAATCTTACTGTAATAACGTTTATTATTATAAAGTTCTAGAGCGTGGCGAACGGCATTTGTAAATGAACGCTCTGTTGGTTTAGTAAAGAGAACCCCGTGCCCGTCATTTCTCTTTAGATCAAACTCTTTATCCGTGTGCACTGTATCGGCCAGACCGCCTACATGGTGCACTACAGGCACTGCTCCGTAATGCATCGCGATCATCTGGTTTAACCCGCAGGGCTCAAAAAGCGATGGCATCAACAAAAAGTCAGCCGCCGCATACATACGGTGCGACAGTGATTCATCATAGCCGAACTCCAGATGAACATTGCTGCACTCTGCTGCGATCGAGTTGAGCTCACCATGATACTTCGCTTCACCCTCGCCCAAAATGGCAATGTTACACTCCAATAAAGCGAGCTTTGGCAAGCTCTCGATCAGTAGATCCATCCCCTTCTGCCAGGTAAAACGTCCGATAAAGATAAAAAGCGGCTTCTTGGCCCCTTTAAGCCCAACCTCTTTGAGATAGGCTTTTTTATTGACCTCTTTTCCTCTCAGATCGGTATATGGCACTATAAGTGCTCTGTCCTCTGATGGCGAGAAATGCTCCGTGTCGATGCCGTTGACAATACCGACGAGTTTGCTGCGGTGATGTTTTAAAAAGCCTTCCAAACCGCATCCGAATTCCGATGTCAAGATCTCTTTTGCATAGGTCGGACTGACCGTCGTAATCGCATCTGCATAGGCGATACCCGCCTTCATAAAATTGACCTGCCCGTAGAATTCGATGCCTTTCATCGTAAAGTGCTCATCATCGATGCCAAGCGCCTTAAGAGCAGGACTTTCAAAGGTCCCCTGATACGCAAGGTTATGGATGGTAAAAAGCGTCTTGGTCTGAACCGTTTTATCATTTTTGATCAATAAAGGCACCAAGGCACACTGCCAGTCATTCATGTGCGCAATCTCATACAGATGATGTTTGAGCAGTGCAAGGATCGCATAATTGAAGATACCGAATCGGATGGCATTATCTTCATAGCCGCTCTCAGGCGGGCCATAAAGAAACTCCCGATCACACAACAGCGGCGAATAGATAAAACGGTAATCCAGCCCCTCATATTCACATCCGTAGAGTTCGACAGGATACACAACGCCACCCATCGTAACATCAAAATGTTCCCCGAGTGCGACGATATTAAAGCGTTCTCGGTCGACAAACTGATACAACGGCATAACAACATGCACATCACAATCGCTACTCAATGCCCGAGGCAGACTGTGCGCCACATCAGCAAGCCCACCGCTTTTGGCAAAGGGGTAGACTTCGCTGGCAGCAAAAAGCAAACGCAGCTTAGACATCGTTGCTCTCGCGTAACAGTTTAGCAGCCAGTTCCGGTGAGACAGGGTTGATGATCACCCCCGTACTCACTTCAAAACCTCCATGTTTATAGATGCGAGGCATAATTCGGATGGCAAAACGGTAGGTCTCATGAGCACAAGAGAGGAGATCATTTTCGAGGCTACCCTCTTGTAGTGGTGGTGTTGCAACGGTAAGATTAAAATCAAAACAACCCAATTGCATCTTTAACTTTTTAAGAGTTTCGAGCAGTAGAGGGGCCAATTCATCAATACTGTTGTCCCTTAAGGTGTCGATTTGCCCTAAGGCTTTTTTGGAGCTGATCATCACTTCAAAAGGATAGGCACTAGCATAAGGACAAAATGCACTAAAGTCGCCATTCTGAGCAATAATACGTTGATTGTCCTCCTCCTCTTGTGCAATCACTGTTTCTAAGAGAGCCGCAGCATGATGTTTATAGTGCTCGTAACTGCGTTGATAGCTCTCGCGTTCAACTTTAGGAATAATAGGTAAACCGATCAGTTGGGTATGTGAATGCGGCTGCGTCGAACCTGCCTGCGTACCCTCATTTTTAAAGAGTGAGATGTAGGCAATACGCTGGTCACCTCGTAGATCAGCAACGCGGGCACGAAGTGTTTTTAACCACGCTACTACATTTTCTTCGCTCCACTGTGACATCGAGGTATGATGCTCCGGCGTATCAATAATGACTTCGTGGGCTCCAAAACCTTCCCAATGTTCAAATAGACCATAATGATGTTGATGCGCTGCTTCTATCTGTACTGCCTTATAGAGGTTAGGAACAACACGAGTCTGCCAACCTGCTTCATTTTCAAAAGATTCTGCTGTTCGTATAGCAAAGATCTCAGGCGGTGTCATTGCCTCATTTCCTTCACAAAAAGGACAGTTTTTATGACCTGTTTTTGTTTCATCACGATCAACACAATAATCAGGTCGATGCAAACGTTCTGGGGCAATAATGACATGAGTGTCATGAATGCGATCATACCGAATTTCAGACATCGACAACCTCCAAAGAACCTTTAATATTCAAGACTTCACTAAATGGTAGCATCATAGCAAAACTGATCCCCTGCACACTCAGATCAAAGCCCTGTTCACTTTGCGAAAGTGTTTTGAGTTGAAAATAATAGATATCACAGGGTTGATCTAGCTCTACAGTGATATTTTGCTTCAAATGAGCGTCATATATCTCGAGAGTCTTTGTACGCATTACAGTCCCCTCTTCAGTTAAAGCTTCACCATTAATGGTCACAGTCTCATAATCAGCAAAGTGGAAATTATGTTCAAGAACATACTTAAAAGCCCCCTTTGCCTCTGTAGAAAGAGTTATCTCAAAATCAAATCCACTATTTTTAGGAGTATAGACTTTTTCAAGACGAGTCTTTACCTTTTGGGGAAAATACAAACCGCCATCACGAGAAAAGGTCACCTTCTTTTTAGCCAGTGAGACATCAAAAGGCTGATTGGCAAAATCGCCGTATTCACAGAAATTACAGTGGCGGAAATTGTCACCATTAAAGTTCGCATCACTAATATGGTCAACAAAAGAGTTCTTCAAATACCAGTCATAGATGATCGCATCGCGAAGCGTATCGTCGATATCGACAGCCACATTGTGGATAGTGTCGATCCCGTCTTCAGCAGCAGGTATCTCTTCTACCGGCCGATCTTCAAGTAAGCGCTGATGATAGGCCTCTTTGCGGCGTGTCAAGGTGTTTTGCCAGTTAAAACACGCTTTACGACTGTCAAATTCTACAAGTTGACCCCCGTGTGCCGCGTCAAAACGAAAGATGTACTTCGGTGTCACTGCCTTGACCTTATCGTAACCATCTAGTTCATTTTGATCACTGACTAAGACACTTTTTTTACCATAACGTACATTTTCACCTTCGATCAGGTAACGGTAGGTATTGTCGCGCAGATTAGGTAGGTAAAGGCCGCCAAAAACACCATGCCATAGGGCATCATTTGTTTGCGCTTTATATAAGGCTGCATCAAAACTGGGCCTGTTCACACTTTCACGCGCCTTTGAAAGCTCTAAGGTACGTTTGTGGATACGGTTGCTCTCCTCATATTTGACAAAGAAGTTTTTCCAGATGCCCCCTTTTAAAAATTTGACACCCTCTTTTTCATAACGGTCATGTCCCATCTCCTGCTTGAACGCTTCGAGTTTAAGAGCATCATCCGCACGCAGGCTCCATTCACCCATCTCATAATAAGAGACATTAGGAAGGTACGTAATGCCGCGGGTGCGCTGCTGCTGATAGTACTCACCATAGTGCATTGTCTCGATCGCTTCGTCAGCCAAAACAGCCTGAACAAAACTCTCAAGCCACCCTTTTTCATAGACCCATTCATGGGTTCCCGGCCACATACCGAACTTCTCCGCATCATCAAAGATAATGGCTGCCGAATCTTCTTCCCGGTTATAAGACTTGATCGCGTTGATCGCACTCTCAACATTTAAAAAAGGGATCGCATAGCGCAGTTTTTTACTGATAGGAAAGAGTCCGATCTCTTTGCCGCCCTCTTCGCTCATATAGTAACCGTCCAAGATCTCTTCATCAAACCCCGCACACTGAAAATGGTAATCATCCATTACTGTGTATTCGATGCCAGCCCGATTGAGGTCAGGTATCAGCGATGACTCCCAGACGCGTTCCGTTAGCCAGAGCCCTTTTGGTGTCTGCTTGAATGCCGATGCGATCGAATCATTGAGCATGTTGATCTGTGTGACACGATCCTCAGAAGGAATAACACTCAGGATCGGTTCGTAATAACCGGCGCTAAAAAACTCGATACTCCCTTTTTTAGCCAATGTGATGATCTGTTTGTAAAGTTTAGGATATGAGTGTTCTATCTGTTCCATCAGCCAACCACTGCAATGAACGGAAAAACGAAACTCCGGATACTTGCTCATCACTTCAAAAAATGGACCGTAACAGACTTCGACTCCATGTTTTATCACCCACTCAAAATTATCGATGGGTTGGTGCATATGAATGCCAAAGAGCAGTTTTGTCTTATTAGCCATCTGATTCCCCCATCTGTTTTAATCTATATTGTAGCCGGTCTGACATTCGCATTTAAACAAACCAGTTATCTGCATATGCCTCATCAAGATCGATAAAAAGTGAGCCGTAACCTGGCATTATCTGAATGATACGACTGCCTTCAACAATTTCAAAACGCAGATGTACGGCGTTATAGGCTTTAAAATGCTCTTGTGAAAGCGCAAGTTCCACACGTTCACCGACAACCAGCTGAGCGTTTTCATCGCTTCTTGATCGGTCCATTGCAAAGGTAAGATGCTCACCTGTCTCTTCGACTGTTACTTGCAATTCTAAAGATGCAGTATTAAGTGAGGTGATATCCCCCTCAAATGCCATAAAAACAGCGCTGTCATTATGACCGTAATAGATCTTCTCTATCGGTCCTCGGACACGCTCCATCGTTGAGTAGAGCTTACTCTCATCTATACAGCCACTCCCTAACCATTCAAAAAAAGAGCTGTTCTTTCCATCAATGCTTGGCGAGATGGCTGCTTGGGGCTTAAGCATAAAAGAGGCACTGCTTTTACGGGTGATGATCGGTTCAAACAGGTCCGATGGCGGCTGCATCTTTAAAAGCTGATAGATCGTAATGAGATGTTCTCTGAACAGTGCATCAAATTCAAAAGCAAACTCCGTAACGTGGTCATCCCCATACCACCAAAACCAGTCGCTGCACTCTGACGCCAAGAAATGAGATGTAATCTTTTCAGCCACTTCCTTCGAAATAGTTCCGGTATAGTTGTCGGCGTCACGCCGTGTCTGATAGATAAGTTCCCAGGCACGATTCTTCTGCGGGTGTCCCGACCAGGTATTAAAGTCACCGTGGATCCAGCTTCCCGGTGCAAGTGTGTCCAACGTTCCACTGTTTTTGAGTTTAGACACCTCATCCATGGTTACTGTCTTGCACCATGGTGTTTTCAAGAATTGCTGATAAAGCGCCGTAAAAAAATCATAAGCATTGTTCTCAAAAAACTCCCAGGCATTTTCGCCGTCTAGAATAACAAAAAGTGTCGGGTCATCCTGCTCTCTCGCAATAGGCTCCAGAGCCTGCATAAAATGTTCACTCGCATCATGTCCGGATTTGAAACGGTAGTCAAACCCTATCAGATCGCTCAGACCATGATCGCGGAAACCGATGCTCATGTCCTTGTAACGGTAAGGCTTGTAGAGGTTTGTACGATCATCGCTTCCAAGCGATTTAAACAAAATTGCCTCATCCGTTGCGATCCAACGAAGATCATGAGCTTTGTAGATCGCCACACTCGCCTCATCCACTGCCCCTTCTGCAGGCCAAAAACCAGTCGGTTTACAACCAAAGGTCTCTTCATAAAGGGCAATGGAACGCTCCACTTGCTCGATGGCATCTTCTTTGAGTGACATCGGATTGTCCGGTAGAGGTGTGTGCTCATTCGCTCGTTTGGCATTGTTAACATCAAGCAGCAGGGGTAAGATCGGATGATTGTAGGGTGTTGTTGAAAGTGAGATGACACCCTCTTTTTGCAAGGTCGCATAAAAAGGGAGGATCGTCGCTACAAAGTCGCACAAGGTTGTAAGCAGATGCGCTTTATCTGCTTGCGTATAACCTTCACCTTTTTTAAAAAGCTCTTTAACAAGGCTGTTTTCCTGACGCAGATAGTTACCGCACCACGCCAGCATAAAAACCACCTCAAAGTCGATGAGTTCATCATCACTGAGATCCTCTTGATGATACAGCTCATCAAAGTGTGCCATGGGCTTGATCATCGTCTCATACTGTGTCGATTTACAGGTTTTGATAAGCCATGCTCTCGCTTCTTCTTCCAGTTGCGACGGGTGCGCTTCCCAAAGTGAAAGAAAATAATCGTTTTGCAGCGGATCGCTATAGAGGTTGAGTTGTTCGATCAGCGGTGCGGTAATATTGAAGGTGGCTTTGAGACCCTTATGACTGCTTAAAAGCCATGGCATCTCATAATAGTCTTTGATAGCATGGAGGAAGACCCATGGCATGCTCATCACCCCATCACTGCCCCGATAATCGGGCTGGTGCATGTGCCAGAAGAAGCAGAGATTAAGTGACTGTTTGGGCATTAGGAGTTAGACCACTTCTCGATTTTAGCCCTGTAGGTGTCCAAGATCGCTTGACCTCTCTCATCATTTACAGCTTGGATGTAGAGGTTAAGATGATCATTATACTGGTCCGGAATCATTAAGATCCAATCATTTTCATCCAGCCAGATCTTGACACCGTCAAGTGTTGATGACTTTTTGCCCTTTGCATCTTCAAGGAACATACGCATCATCTTACCCTTAAGGGCTTGTGAACACTGAGCCTGCGTTGAATTGTAATAGAAGTTTGGCATAGATTCGATTAGCTCAGAAAGGGCCACCTTATGAGTTAACATCATTTCAAGGATTTTCAGAGTGGCATACATAGAGTCACGGTGTGTTGCAAACTCAGTAAAGGCAAAATTTCCTTCACCGGTTGCCACAAGATCATATTTCTTTATATCTTCCGATTTAAAATTCGAGTACTGTCCTTGCGAAATATCAAGAGAATCAAAATAGACGAGATCAGCTGCCCATGTGGGTAGGAAAACACGTTTTTTAACTCCTGCAGCCTTAGCTTCCAAATTTAAAAGCGAGAGAACGACATAAAGAGAGCTCTGTTTTTTCAGTACTATTCCCTTATCACACATAACATCAAGGCGCTGACCGTACGGATAAATAATAAAACCGGCATCAAGTTTAAGTGCTTTGACAACTGCGCTCATATCACTGTTTGACTGTTTGGTGAGATGATTGATATTAGCCAAACGGTACTCATCTGGATGGGCATTGAACATGATATTATCCACACCCATATCATTTAAGATATCAGGAAAAACTTCCGAAGCCATTCCATGCATCATATCAATGGCAATACGACAATCAAGGCATTTGAATATGTGGGACTTAAGTAGCTCTTGTATCCCTTGTCTGTATGCCAGATACTCTTTTTCGTGATCAGACTCATAGATCTGACCGATCTGTGAATAATCCACACGGCGGAATGTCTCTTTAAAAAAGGCCTTTTCTACTTTTTTGGCCACGTCATTATTGATACGCAGTGCTTCATCATTGTAAAAGGTGATGACCGTACTTGTCGGATCATCGATCTTCTGATTAAAATGCACCCCTGCAATATACTCATCATGTGCTGAAAGCTTACAGCGTAAAATAGGCGAAGAAATGCCATTATAGTCGATAACATTAACGCCGGCAGAAAGCAGTCCGCCAAGAAAAGCACGTTTAAGCATACGCGAACTTTTATGATAATCGCGTGAGACAAGAACAGTTGAGCCCACCGGCAGCTGTGCCCCAAACGCTTCCGCCAGTTTGGTGGCCATCTCACAGGAGAGCTCGACATTTGACTGCCCAATGACCATCCCATGTTCAAAAATGGAGTTTTTGTATTTGCTGCCGAGAACCATACTGTGACTGACAATGGAAGCCTCTTCGATCACCTTGTCAGGCCAGATCGTGACATCCTTTTCCACATTGACCAACTGGCCGATCTCACACCCTTCTGCCAGGATCATACCCGCTTTTACCGTAACATTTCTACCGATTAGATTATTGTTGCAGATCACACAGCCGTCAAGCACCGCTTTACGCTCAATATTGACATCATTCCATATTACAGAGTTTCGAATTTTACTGTTTATGCCAATGGTAACATTATCACCGATGACAACGTTATTGAGTTTAACACCCTTTTTAAGCAGAACATTTTTTCCCAATACAACCGTACCAATGATCTCAATACTTTTATCAAGATCGTACTGTGCGTCACTATAAAGAAGACCATCAGGGAAAACACTTTTTTGTCCACCGATTTCGAGGTTGACTTTTCCGGTAAGAATATCATCATAGACATCACGATAACTCTCAGGATTCCCGACATCACGCCAATACCCCTCGGCATATCCGGCTATCAGATCAATGCCTTTACGCATCAAATGCGGAAAGAGATCTTTAGCAAAGTCAAAGTTCTCATTTTTGGGAATATAATCAAGGATCTCCGGCTCGACCACATAGATACCGGTATTGATCGTGTCACTGAACACTTCGCCCCAGCTCGGTTTTTCAAGGAACTTCTCGATCTTCCCATCTTCATTGGCAATGACAACACCAAACTCCAACGGGTTATCGACGGATGTCAATGTAATAGTCAGTTTGGACTTTTTCTCAGCATGGTAGTCAAAGATCTTCTGAAAATCAAAGTCGGTCACAAGGTCACCGCTGATGATGATAAAGTTATCATCGCCAATGTACTCCTGCGCTAGTTTTACGGCACCGGCCGTTCCATAATCATCATCTGGGACCACATAGGTGATCTTGATGCCAAAATCGCTGCCGTCTTTGAAATAATCTTTGATAATTTCCGGTTTGAAATAGAGCAAAACGATAAATTCCGTGATCCCGAGATCTTTGAGACTCATCATCGTGTGTTCCATCATCGGTCTGTTGATGATCGGTAGCATTGGTTTAGGGCGTGAGTTAGTCAGTGGTTGTATTCTGGTTCCGAATCCGCCGGCCATTACGACTGCTTTCATTCGTCCTCCTGTTGGTTATATGATCTGGTATAGCATTAGACAACTCTAAGATTGCCTAATTAAATAGTTACTCGTTTTTCAGTAAAAAACGGATGTTTTAAAGTTCAAGCAGTGAGTTTTGACTGAAAAATGGAGAGTGCACACTTGGGCACTCCTCTTCTGTAACCCACTCATTTCCGTTGACTTTATAGCCAAACTGGAAACAGTCACCTGCTTTGAGAACTTTTGTGATGTAGAAATCACCGCTTTTTTTCTGCTTCATCGGCTCTTCTTTCCACGCATTCCATTCACCTGAAACACTTACATCATCTACACCCTGAACCGGAGCAAATGTAAAAGTTACCCAAACTTTTTGTCCATTTTTCTTAATCGTGAGCATCATCATTCCTTTTATTATTATTAATAATATATTGTACACCAGATTCTACATAAGATTCATTATAAATTGGTTATTGTTTGATCAGTATTGTTATTTTCTCTGAAAAAATAATCTTTTAAAAATCAATACCAATATAGATCTCATCGCGTTAAGATTAACAATAATTACTATTATAGCAGTTGAAAAAAGAGTTCGCAAGAACACCCAAAACTCAGGTTTAGCTCTCCCAATTTATACTATTTTAAGGGGACAGTAAAGATACGAAAAGAGTTAATTCTCTTGAAGATGCCTGTTTTATGGGGTTTTAAATTGCTGGAGACGTCGGATTTGTGGTACCAGCGGTCACACGTTAGAATCGGGCCGGGCGCACGCAGCAACCCAGATCTAAAAAGTAGTACTAAGATGATATTTTTTTAATCTTTCCTCAAAACGAAATTACCTGTCTGCTTTGGCTAACCCAATTTGAAAGCACTTCCATTGTAGAAGATACTTTACTCTTCACCGGTTAGTTTCGTTACTCCAAGGCCTGTCTCTATCGGATAGCCCGCTTTTGCCCATCCTTTTAACCCACCTTGGAGGTTGGTAGCATTTTTATAGCCAAGATGTCTGAGTGTCTGTGCCGCTAGAGCACCACGACTTCCGCCGCGACAATAGGTGACAATAACGGTATCTTTATTCTTGACCTTGTTCAAGATCTCAAACTCGAGATTACCGCGTGTGATCGCATACATATCATCGGCATAGATCTGTCCCTCTGCTCTCTGTTCACTCTCCCTAATATCAAGAATGATGACCACTTCTTCTTTATCGAGCTTCTCTTTAAGCTGCTTTGGCGTCATCTCTCCCGCCTCTTTTTTCGCCTCTGTTAACAGCTTTTCCGTCTCTGGATGTCCGGCAAAAAGTGCCGTGCCAGAAGAGAGCGCAGCGATCAGCGCAATGTTGATAAATTTGGTTTTCATGATAATCCTTTTTGTTTGTAGTTAAATGCATAATTAGGCATTTAACTAAATTAATTTAAGTATGGTATAAATTTTTAATTGAAATGCCAACGATATCTTCTGTTAATCGCTGATCGGAATGTAGGAAAACCCTTCATTCTGCTTATCAATAAGCCCGATCGTTGAGTTGGGTACCATCGTCACAAACGGATAGATGTCTTTCTCTTGCAACTTGTTTTTAGGCAGGGACGCTTTACACATTAAAAATGTTACCTCATAGGTATCGGACATGGATGCAATCCGTTTCGCAAGCGTGGGTTGTGCCTCTAGTAGCTTTTTATCGCTCTTAAAAGAGGAGTTCGCAGGGTCCTTTACAAAAAACTTGTAGGCACCGCCATGTATAACAACGGCAACTTCCAACTCTTTTAAATTGCCTTCATAATGTGCTTTATGCACGGCAATGCCTTTGAGCACTTTCTTCTCGAAGGTTTGAAGGTCGCTTGTCGTAAGGTCAAAAACGACTTTGGCAACATTCTCTTCGGCATGCAACATGCCGATTAACGTCAATAATATAATGATCTTTTTCATTGTATCTCCTGGAGTTAGTAGTGATATCTTAGTCTTTTAATGTAAAAATAGTGTAAATTTAGCTGTTTGTCTATCTAACATATAAAATATACCTAAAAATGTGTAAAGCAGCCATGGCCAAAACTAAGTTGGAAGAGAATGGTTGATCTATTAGAAAGATGTTTCTTGTGCATAAAATAGGGGAGGGAATTGAAGTGGCGGCGAGAACTACCTGCAGTTAGAAAGAACAGTCAATTCTTAAGGAGATTCATGTAAACCGTGAGGTTACTACAGGCAGTTCTCGCCGTCAACAGGGAGGCGACTATTCAGTCGCATCTCTTAGTATCTGTTCAAAATCGGTCTGTGCTTTCATCAAGACCTCTTTCGCATTTTTATCCTCAACATGGGCACTGCTCATCCAGTTGTAGACACCAGGGAATCCCATTACGATCTTGTCATCGCCTTTTTTCTTATAGACCATCAACGTACACGGAGCAAAAGCAGCAGCTTCAGGACGTGTCTTCGCTACATTGTAGATGACTTTCAGCTTACAGATAGAGTAGGTGTCATAAAAGTCAAACGGACTCTCTTTCGTACCTTCTTCCGTCAGAATATAGTTGTACTCCGTATAGTTTGACATGACAAAACCCGCCGGTTTAAAACCGTCTTCGATCGTCATCTGAAGCTCCTCTTTTGCATCAGCCCAGTCATCAACATCGACTTCCATCTCAAAACGTGACACAAGCGGACCTTCTGCCGGAAGCGCATTATCATCACTGATGTTCACAGTCGCTTTGGGCATCGCTTTTTTCAGTGACACCGTCACCTCTTTTTCGATCGACGCCAAAAGCGGGTCAACTGTTTTCATCCCCAGTATCTTTGACTGCGCTTCCGCCGTCAATATAGATGCATGCAATGACTTGTCACCTTTTGCCTGATAGATGCCGATACCCATCGGGATAAAGATACCCGCATCAGGATACTTTTTAATCAAAGCATCGCTCAGCTTAAGGTGGAAGACCGTCAAAAGGTGGAACACCTCATAGTCGCTCTGCTGGAACTGGATTTTAAACGGTTCGTTCATCTCGGTGTTGGCAGAGATGTAGAAACCGTCCGCTTCAAGTGTCTTTTCGATCACTGCCGGGAGGTCACTTTTAGGGTCATTTTCAACACTGAATATTTTGATATCGCCTTGCGCTAAGATGTTGGTCGTAATGAACAACAGCGCCAATACTATTTTTTTTATCATGGGTTTTCCTTTATGGTTTAATATAAGTCCATCCGGACTTCACACGTTCTATCATCTCAACAATACCGGCCGTAACGACCTCCGTACCGTCGATCAACTCTTTTTCCTCGATCTTCTTTGTTCGCATGGTGTTGCCGCAGGCGACAAATTCGACACCGTACTGCATCAGTGCATCGACACGAACAGCGATCTCTTTCTCTTTGCTGAGTACGCCACGGATACCGTGATAATACGCGACAATGCGCATCTCTACATTTTCCGGTCCGTAAAACTTCAAGACGTTATTGGCCGAACTCAGAACATGGTGGATCGATTCATCATCACCTTCGGTAATGCAAAAGACGATCTGGCGAGGGTTGACAATAGAGGGTTTCGGCTCTGCAAACTCCGTATCTGCACCCAAGATGCCTACTAGCATAACGATCATCATAAAAATTCGTTTCATTCGCTCTCCTTCTCTTTAAGATCACTCAGATAGATCCATTCGCTGACCGCTTCAAGTTCCTCTTCACTGATCTGATCTTTCATCGATGCCATCGTATCAAATTGACGTATAACTTCAGGTATACAGACACTCTTCTGCTTATCCGGATAGTAGACATAATCTTTCACAAACTCTGTCACTTCCATCATATGGAACTCCCGGTCGCCCTCACGATCGCCGATCTGCTGTTTCAGACGAAACACCAGTTGGTTGATCGTCGGCGCTTTTAGATTGAGCATCTTGTTCTCCATCTCAAAAAAGTTTTTCAACAAGAGATCCGTCTCGACAAAACGCTGGTGGCACGATGCACAATGTTTTTCATAGCCTGCTTCACCCGAAAGTGCAAAAAGCTGTCCTGCGGTGATCAGCACTGCTGCTACTGCTTTTATCACTGTTTCACTCCATCGAGGAATGAACGAAAATCTTCCTGGTTCCATGAACCCGGAACCTTTTTGAGCAGATCACCTTCTTTTGTGACAAAGAAGAATGTCGGCGTCATCTCTACATTCAGGTTCAAGGGCATCTTCTCATTAGACAAGTTGACCTTGACCGGGATAAAACGTTTCTCGATATAGGCAGCCATAGCACTGTCTTTAAAAACCGCTTCATCCATATCTTTACAGTAGTGGCAATCCGTACGTACGGCATCGATCATGATGATCTTACCGGTCGTTTTAGCTTCCTGCATCCCGGCATCCCAACTGCGCCACTGAACACCCTCTGCGTAAAGTGACGAGAAGAGTGCTGCTGCTAATAAAAGTACTCGCCATGACTTACTCATCTGCCCACTCCAGCATTCGGTACACCGCTTCAACATTCCGCGCATGCATCTCTTTGTACAGTGCCACCGATGCAAATTCAGCCATTTTGACCGTTTTGACAGCACTGTCGATACCGTCACCATTGTCAACCGCCTCTCTGACTTCAGCACGGAGCTGCACCAGATAGCGATACGTCAGATCCACAGCATCAGCTTGAACCTCGTTTCCATGACCGCCTATAACATAAGTCGGCGCCATCGCCTTGATCATCTCCAAGGTCGCGATCCAGCCGCTGATGTCACCGTCACGCAACGAGGGGATACGGTCGTTAAACACCACATCTCCACAAAAGATTGTCTGCATCTTAGGCAAATATACAAGTATATCTCCAGAAGTATGAGCTTTAGTATCGACATTGATCAGTCGAATTTCTGTCCCATTTCTATGCAGTGTTGTATTTTGGTCTATCATTTTTGTCGGCAGCTTTGGCGAAGTCAGTGCATAAGCCTCTTTCGAGATCCTCTGCTCCATTCGCGTAACTGCCGTTGGGTTAACGTCCTCTTCAAAGGCTGAAGTACCAAGCACTTCCGCTCCTTGAGAGATATAAAACCCGTTGCCCAGCCAGTGGTCATCATGCACATGGGTATTGAGAACAAATACCACCGGCATCTTTTTAACGGCGGTGATCTCTCTCCAGGCCTCTTTTGCGTATGCAAAGGTCGGACCCGGATCGATAACGAGCCACTCTTGTCCAAGGTCGACAAAACAGCTGTTCACCATGTTACCGTTATTCTTAGTATCCATCACTTCGGGCTTTCCAAAGAAGCAGTACACCTTATCATTCACCTGTACAGGCTTTAAGCCGTATTCAAAGGCTGATAAAAGTGTGGCTGTCGTTAGCAAGATCCCAAGTGCTTTCATCATTTCAACCTATCGTCTGCTTAGAACTTGTATTGGTACTGGCATAAAAAGCCGTCAGCTTTATAACCCTTCAGACCATTCCATTGTACAGCACCATCAGTATCACCGCTCGCGATCACATAGTCAAACTGCATACGATGTGCATTTCTTTTACGTTTTGAGCTGCGGTCCATTTTGTCATCAAATGGGCTGATATAGAGATTTAAACCGACATAAGTATTGCCAAGTTTTGTACTAACGCCACCTTTTTCAGCTGAACCCTGAATGTGTTTAACAGCTGGCTCAAAATATTTGTTGATTGCATAGGTACCGGTGAAGGCCATTGTAGACTCATCCCACCCTTTTACACCCTGAAGGTTTTCAGAATCAAAGTACTCAAATTTAGCGTTAGCGCCATCTAAAAAGTGCGAATCGATACCGAAGTTTAATGACTTATAATCTTCCTGATCAGCAGCACCTGCTGTTTTATCTAGTCCACCTGCATTTTCAGAAATAGCGTAAGAAAGCTCTGTATGCAACATCTCTGTGTAGTCGAACATTACACGGCCAACATATGAATTTGCATCACCCGGTTTAGCAGCAGTAACAGCACCACTACGACCTGCCTGGTTACCGATCATGATATCGTAACCGAAACCTTTCCATGGACGTTCATGACCCATCTCAAAACCGTTGACTTTTCCATTGTTGCCAAGGAACATGTCACGGCCCGAAAGCATGATACCCACATTTCTTTCCATGGCAAGTTGTTTGTCAAATCCACGCTCAACAATGTCAAGGTTCCAGCCCGGAATAGTAAAACTCATACCGTGAGGCATTTTGATCAGACCCACTTTAAGAACAAGTGCATCATCTTGAACATAAGATACAAATGCGTCTTTGATCATATTTGGCATACCGACGCCCGAAGAGTCTGTATGAGGCTGGTTGAAATCCAGGAACACTTTACCACGTACTTTACCTGCCGTGTAGTTCCAGCCTAGACGGATACGCTGAGCACCAAATTTAACACTAGCGTCTTGCGTATCTGGATTGATAAAAGCGTCACCGCCACGTGCTTCTAATTGTGCAAAACCGTAGATATCTAGTTTCGTATCAACATCGCCTATCTTCTTTTTCAACGTATATGCAGCCGAAGCATCTACACCCATTAACAGTACCGCAGCTGCTGTAGCAGCTAAGCCTAAAGATTTAGTATTTTTCATTTTTCACCCTTTTTTTTAACATAAAAGTGAGATAATGTCATTAGTGACGAACCTAATGTCTTATGACATTCTCACTGTTGCGGCAGGTACGAACTGCCGCTTCTGGACCGGAAAGAACCGGACGTACTCTTAACTCACACAACATCTATTTAAATGCTATGCACTCCATTTCAGATCATGCAAATTAACAACCGCCTCCTTTTGATGGACAACCGCAGTCATAGTCCAACAAGGTGACGTTGCCTGTGTTACTGACATCCACCATTTTATTACGGCGAATATAGTCTCTTGTAACATCGTAAACAGCGCGGATCTTATCTTCTTGAAGGTTTTCGCCTACACTTTGCAGGTTACCGCCCCAAGATGACACGATATAGGTCTTGTTCGGATCGAGCGGTTTACCGCCGATCATAAGACTACTGATACGTTCACCGGCTTTAGCACCGACTGTGATCGAATAGGTTGCACCGCCAAGACGGCTCATATCTCCACCCTGCTGATAAAGAGGGTTAGCATTGAAAACGTTGTCCGCAATATCTTCAAGCAGTTTTGCGATCACATCGCCTTTTAGCTCAAAGGTGTAGACATTCGGGTAGGTGATACCACACATCTCATAGACGTTATCCATTAGGATATTGTCTCCGGCAAGTACCGTTGTACCCCAACGATAACCCGGTGTAAACGAGATGTCACATTTCATCTCATCCATGATCGCATCATTGATGAGCTGATCAAAGGTTGAGTGAAACGTATCACGTTTGTACAGTGTCCCTTTGGTCTGACCTAACACCTCATTGAACTCTGCATCAAACGGTGCATAAAGTTCATTCACAAGCTTCACACCCTCCGGATCAGCGGGAATGATGTTCGAAGCGATCGGAATGAGTTTATACTCATAATCTTTGACCTTATGGTCTTGGATATCGATGTCAAGACGTCCGATATACTTACCATGACTACCCGCGATCACGATCGCCGTACCATTAATGGTAATAGGTTTAGGTGAAGGGTCATGGGTATGGCCGCTCAGAATGAAATCAATCCCGTTTACTTGACGTGCCACTTCCTGGTCTACGCTGAAACCATCATGTGAAAGTACCACGACACAGTCAACTTTATGCTCATTACGCAGCTCATCAACATACTCTTGAAGTGTATCAAGACGCAGTCCGAAGCTCCAGCCCTGAGTAAACTCTTTCGGGTTGGCTGTTGATGTAAACGGGAACGATTGACCGATAATACCGATCTTCGCACCGCCACGCTCTTCAATAGTATACGGTTCAAAGATCAGCTCTTCATACTCATCGGCAAATGGATCATCACCAACGACATTTTGAGAGATAAATTTCGCATCAAGCATCCCGATCAACTCTTTAACACGCTCTTTACCGTACGTGAATTCCCAGTGACCGACCATGACGTCAACACCAAGGTAGTTCTGCGCTTTTACAATCGCTTCACCACCTGTTTTAAGTGCCACACCTGTACCTTGCCACGTATCACCCGAGTCCAGGAATAGAACATTTTCGGCGCCACGCTGACTCTTGATCTCATTGACCAGGGTTTTCATGTGTGCGATACCGCCCATTTTTCCGAACTTCTTGGCAAGCGCGTCAAAGTCCATGTGCGTATCAAAGTAGGCATCCAGTGAACTTGGCTCTAGCCCATAATGTTTAGAGAATGCTTCGCCGCACAAGAACCCCGGAGTACCGACAAGATTCGGTGCCGAGATCAGTGTGGAGGGCTCACGCCAGTAAAGCGGCTTGATATGCGCATGCAAGTCACACATGTGCAGCAATGTCACCTTACCTTTTGCATTAAAGTCATACAGATCCTTGACGCCAAAGGCTGCCGGACTTTTGCCCGGTACCGTTTTAGCACAACCGCCTGCAACTGTTACCAGTCCCAGTGCAGCTGCGATCTGCATAAAATCTCTTCTTGAAATATCCATAACTGTTTCCCTTAACGCTTAAGACCGGGAATAGCGATCTCACGGCCCTTCGCTTTATCTGTCACATACACTTCGAGTGCCACCATCTCTGGCGATCCTAAAGGGATCACGGCTAAAAGTGCATTGTTCATACACCCTTGAAAACGTCTCTGAAGCGTTCTCAATGATGACTTTGTCATACGGTATGCCGGCCAAGTCGCACCGGCTTTATTTGCTTCTGAACCAAGATCTGGAAGCGGCTGTGTACGCAATACGCCACCGATAACATCCGGCGAGTGACAACTCATACATGAAAGACCGCGTCCACCGCGTTTAGTGTTGAACACTTCATCACCCAGTGCATACGCCGCTTTCATCTGCTCATTCGCATTCACATCGATGTTGATCTTCTCTTCGTTTGCGATCGACTTTGCATACGCACTCATCGCAAACATATCACCACTTTTAAGTGCAAACGGCTTATGCCCGTTTTGAGCCATCAAAGCCTGAAGTACCTGGTCTAGTCCCGCAACCATATCGAGCTTGTCGATATAGCGCGGGAATCCTGCGATATAAGCAGGAAGATCGTCTTCGCTGACACCTAAGAATTTGGCCAATCCTGCGTCGCCGCCGCAAAACTCTTCAAGTGCTTCGTTACCAGACTCAACCATGATGTCTGCCGGGTTGTTTTCCAACATCTCGGCATACATAGCACGGTCCGAGTCACTCATTGCAAACTGTTCACCACCGAAGGCCAATACACCGACCAATGCCGATGCAAGTATAATTTTTTTACCAATCATCACTTAGCCTTTTGGTTTGATTTTCTTGCTTTTCTCGTTTACTTCACCCTGATTGTCTTTATAAACGACTTTCAGTTCGCCTGGGCCGGGTACTTTAAAGTAAATCGTGAAAACCGGGTTTGTCGAGAGAGACTCCCATGTTTTCATCGTCGTGATCGGCGTACCGTTGAATGTGAAGTTCACTTCATTGATATAGTGTGCCGGAACGATCTTTCCTGTCTTCTTATCTTTACGCATCCCTGATTGTCTTTATAAACGACTTTCAGTTCGCCTGGGCCG
>JBATWM010000184.1:0-7729 GCA_049672605.1 Sulfurimonadaceae bacterium | reverse complement strand
TACTGTTACTGTCATGTGAATATCCTTCTACGTTATTTTATTTTTTCAATTATAGCGGAAGCCCATGAAAGGCCAACACCAAATGCACTCAAAACTACTTTTCCTTTTGGTAAAGTGTTGATATCTTTAGCCAACATGATAGGAATTGATGATGAGATCGTATTGCCGTACTCAGCCATATCAAAGGGAACTTTTTCCTCATTGACCTTAAGGCGTTTTCTTATTGTGTCAACGATATATTTACTTCCTTGATGAAGATAGTATCTTTCGATATCTTCATCGACTAGATTGTTTTTTTCAAGTAAAGCTTTGATATGTTTTGGTGCTGTCGTAGCTGTGAAACTGAACACAGCACGTCCATTCATATAAAGTTCATCTTTACAGATCAGCTCTTTGTACTCTTTTCCATTGGTACCAAAGCTAAAGTCAACAGGAATTAATGTGGGATCTTCGCTTATCAGTGTCACTGTCGCTGCATCACCAAAGAGCAAAGCGGTATTTTTATCATCTTCATCGACAATATCGCTGTATTGATCTGAGGTAAAAAGCAGCCCTTTTTTCATACCATTGTTTTTCATAAATGCGATGATGTTGGAAAGCCCGTAGACATAACCCGAACAGCCCAAAGAGATGTCAAAGGCTGCACAGTTGTCCGGTAGACCAAGTCTGCCATGAACGATAGCAGAAGTGTGTGGAATGTTGAAGTCGGGGTTTTGTGTGACGACGATACAGCACTCTATCTCTTCACTATTTATGTCTGAGTTTTTTTGCAGCTCTTCAAACGCTTTGACACACATATCAGAAGATTTAAAGCCTTCATCTTTCAATGCATGGTATTTGACACCTATTTTGTTCTCAATAAAATCATCATCGATCTCAAACTTTTCTTTTAGATCATAGTTCGATTTTTTTGTTTCAGGGATATAGGTAGCGATATTTTCTATGCCTAACATCAGGACTCCTTTGGAATAAGTGAGAAATACAAATGCCCAACAGGTTTTTCATCTAAAAAAAGTAGGCTTTTGGTTAATTTATTATTGAAGTTCTGCAATAACTCAAGTTTGATTTCTTTGTTCTTGATGTTGATAATATCAGCCAGCTCAAAATAATCAAACTTTGTTACGATCCACTTGCCTTTCTCTTTTACGCTTTGGTTTAAAAAATACTTATTCATTGAGACGACTATTTCGGTATAGCTGTCAGGCAAAACATTTTTAAAGGTAATAGTATTGTCAGTGATCTTTGCATTGTTTTCTACAATTTCTTCAGAATAATCAGTAGAACACTCAATAGGTTTGTCATTTTCGCAAACTACCGCGTAATATTTAATGCCATCACCTATAAAGTTGATCAATGAATTAATTACAGGATAATCTGCTTTAACAACTTTTTCTGTTATATACATTGTTGCATTTTTATGAAGCATTGCGTGTGCAGAATACTTGATGTTCGTGATTATATTAAATTCATTAGAGATAGCCGCAACAACAGCATCAAAAATATCTGGACCCTGAATATAAGTCCGGTTTCCTTTAAAGCAAAACTCTAAATCAACTTGCTCTTTCATTATGAGTCTCCTAACACGGATTGAATAATACTAATGATTTTCATTTGATCTTCTTTGCCCAGGTCCGGATAGATAGGTAGACATAAAATTCTCTTAGATATATCTCTAGAATACTCACAGTACTGTTTAGGTTCAATATAATCCAATGTGTCTAACGATGGATAGAAGTAACGTCGAGGAGAGATGTTTTGATGATTCAAGGCATCCTGAAGTCTCAACAATTCATCTTCATCATTTAAGACAATTGGAAAGTAACTATAGTTTTGAGTCGAAAAGCTGTTTTGTTCTTGAAATTGAACTAAACCATCCAGCGCTTTCTGGTATCTTCCATAAACATCTTCTCTTTTTTGAGATATTTCTTCCATCTCATCAAGCATGCATAGACCCATGGCCGCTTCAAACTCATTCATCTTAGCGTTAGTGCCAAGAACGGGAATAGACTCACTGTTCTCTATTCCAAAATTAATAAGATATCTTGCCTTCTCTACCAAGCGATCATCATTAATGATCAGCGCTCCACCTTCGATCGTATGAAAAAGCTTTGTCGCATGAAAACTCAGTGTAGAGATGTCTCCATAGTTCAAGATGCTTTCGTCTTTATACTTCACATCAAAAGCATGCGCAGCATCATAGACCACTTTCAAATCATGCTTTTTCGAAATTTTGTCAATTGATTCAACATCACAGGCATTGCCAAAGACATGAACAGGAACGATGGCAGACGTGTTAGGGGTTATAAGCTCTTCTATATTGCCGGGGTCCAGATTTAGAGAGTGTGGATCAATATCTGCAAAAATAGGTTTGAGACCATTCGTGACAAGAGAACTTGTTGTTGCAACAAAAGAGAACGGCGTGGTGATGGCGTAGCCTTTTAGATCTAAGGTTCTAAAAGCAATTTCCAGAGCAGCAGTCCCGTTTGCAACCAAAACTATATTCTTTACACCAAGATATTCCGCCAGGCGGCTTTCAAGTTCTTTTACTAAGGGACCATTGTTCGTTACCCAGCCATTTTCATAGATCTTGTCGACATACGAGATGTATTTTTGCTTGTCAGGCATATATGTTTTAGTAACATTTATAATAGATTGGCTATTGCTTTTTGACACGAAGACCTTTCAGAAATAATATCTTTATTATATATGATGTCATTCACTTATTGGCTTATAAAAGGCTGTTTGTGACATGACGGTTGCATTGGACATCCGTGACCAGTGTGTATCATCAGGATAAAAGATGTCGTGTTTACCCATCTCAAGTTGCTTGGTAAGTATCTGTTTGGTGTCAATAAGAGAATATCGCCTTGGCATAGCACGTAATGTTTCAAAGAAAGTACTGGCAGGATACTGGTTTTCTACTATATAAGGTGCATAGAGATTAGATTTATCTACAACTGGCATAAAGTATAAACTGATATTGCGTTTTTGCAGTAGATCTGTAAGGGAATTAAGGCTCTGGTTCATTTTATTGACAGAGCGGCTGGTTGTTTTTTTAACCCCTTCTATATCGTTGTTGATAAACAGTAGGCTATGGGCGTCTTCACTACTGAAAAAAGCTTGTTTTAGTGGGGTGATATAGACCGGTGAGTAATAGGCATTATCATCGAACATGTAAAGTAACTTATATAGAAATGCGTTGTAATTGGCAGTATTTACAAAACGTATCGGGGGCTGATTTTTTGAAATGTAGTGCGTCTTTTGTAAAGATTCGATAGTGGTGTTATAGTCTGCTTTTATGGCAGTGTTAATCGGTGTGGAAAAACGGTTCATACACTCACGCTCTACAGATTCAATGAGTATTGAACGTGGTTTAATTGTTCCCAATACTCCGCTGTTCAATAACAGAACGATGGTTTCCAGATAGTTTTTTGTGAAAGGCAACTGTTGAATATTCATGACGCGAAGATTTTGTGTTGCAGCAAGATGGTCTTGATAAAACTCTCCAACAGCGCCATTTGAATAGGAATCACCAATTGTCAAAAGATCAACAGGTTGACCGTCCCAATTAGAAAAAGTAAAGAAATTATGATGATGAGGTGTTCTGCGTTCACGTAACTGGATACTGTCGGTTTTGTAGGACAACCGGCTTAGATCACCTATCTTCATATTCTCTGGCAGTTCAAATATCCTCTTAGTATAGAGATTCCACATTGTCAAGTGAAAGATGGCAAAGAGGGTTAGAAATAAGACGAAAATATAGGCGAACGATTTTTGAGTTATCGGACGATCGAACTTAGTAGCCATTATTGAGCCTTGTAGATTCTGTCATGATAAAAGTATCTATATTGTCCGAAGTCAGAAGAAGACCAAAATCTTCAGGCACGTCTTTTGTCTTACCTCTAAAAATCCTTTGGGCAATCAAACTTCCTATATGCGGGCGGTAATGGGAACTTTCATAATAGTTGCGATCGTCAAGAGTGATACTGTTGTAGCCGCTAAAATACCAGATATCATGTATCTTGGCAAGGTCTTTTACGAAGGCCATTGCATCAACAATGTTCACACCATGCATCATGTTTCGGTTATGTGGGGTTGTAAAGACGATTAGCTCTATCTTGTTTGAACGGCACAGTTGGTTAATGTCTTTAAAAGCGGCAATGATCTGGGGATATTTACGTAAATGTTTTGAATAGCTGTTCTTTGGTTCGGGAGACTGAAAGCTCTTAACGCTTTTAATATAGGTGTCCGGGTCGCTTTGTAATGCGGACTCTTTGTTAAGACGTGCCCACGTACCGGTCTCTTCCAAATCATACAGACGTTTTTCAAGAAGATACTTTGGATTTTCATCATCAAAATTTCGGTTCAATTTTCCTCTCAAGTTGAATGGTGCGAATAGAGTAAGATACGAGAGGTAATAGCCTGTAAGTGAATCCCCGGTGATATCCGGATGTTTTTTTGTTAAATGCCTGTCGATTGGATGTCCGTAATCTATCAAAGTGTCTACAAAGTCTATCTGAAGATAGAGCGTATTTATAGGGTACCCCTTCTCAATAAAATATTTTAGGTGTGACCTGTAGTCCTCCATGTTAGCAGCAGAGACGGAAAGATTATAAAAGTGTGAGTTGGGAATATGTTTTTCTATAACACTTGGTGCAGTCGTTCCTATACGTGAGCTTCCAAATAGATACGCATCGTATTTGGTATGGTTCTCTTGTGGAAATTCGATTTTCATAAAACGTTCATTCATCTGAAACTGTTCTGAAAGCAGTTTCGTATGAAAGATGTTGAACGGATCGATAAGAAAATTGCTCAACGCTATACTTGATATGAAGAGAACGCTACTCAATGTAAAAAGGGTGCTCCAAGACTTATAATGCATTGCCAGTACCTAGAAGTTAAAGTAGAGGAATTCAGAGACTTTACTCATTTGAGAAAGTGCATACAACGCGGCCAGTGCCGAAAGAATCAGGTATAGTAGTGTCGGCTTGAATTTTTCTTTGTATTGCATAGAATTTTTAGCGATAACGAGAAAAATGACCATTAATAGAAGTTGCCCGTAGATATCAGCATTGAACAGCTTCATCGAGAATTCCGGAAAGTTGAACATTGCAGAGAGCACCTTGGTGGCATCGTCCCACTCTTTGGCTCTAAAGAAGACCCAGGTGATGTTGACAAAGTTGAAGGTGATGAACCAGGCAAGAACCTTGTGCATACGAAAACCGTACTGTTTCCAAATATGGACAACGACAAGGGCTGCACCATGCAAGAAACCCCAGAAGATGAAAGTCCATCCGGCACCATGCCACAGACCACCGATTAAAAAAGTGATCATCAAGTTGGTATAGGTAGAAAGGTCTCCTTTTCTATTGCCTCCGAGAGGGATATAGATGTAATCACGTAAGAAACGTGACAGGGTGATATGCCAGCGTCTCCAGAAGTCTTGAATGTCGAGCGCTTTGTATGGGCTGTTAAAGTTAATAGGGAGCTTGATGTTAAAGAGCAGTGCTACTCCAATGGCCATGTCGGTATAACCGCTGAAGTCAAAATAGAGCTGAAGTGTGTAGCTCAGAGACGTCGCCCATCCCTCCAGGATGTTGAGTGTCTGGGCGTGATCAAAACCGTTTGTTGCAAAGGTGGCGAAGTAGTCGGCAATGACGACTTTTTTAAAGAGCCCGATTGAGAAGACAAATAGGCCGGCAGAGATGTTCTTATAGTTTTTGGCCAGGTTCCACCTTGAAGCAAACTGGGGCATCATCTCGGCATGGTGCACGATCGGTCCTGCGATCAGTTGAGGGAAGAAGGTGACGAATAGAGCATAGTTTAAAAAGTCATACTCTTTTGTCTCCTCCCGGTAGCTGTCAACGAGGTAGGCGACCTGCTGGAAGGTGAAAAACGAGATGGCCAAAGGGAGGGCCAGATGCAACAGCGGTACCGAACCATCAATGGCAAGATTGAAGTTTTTAATAAAAAAGTCGGAGTACTTAAAGTAACCGAGCAGGGAGATATTCCCGATTATGCCAAATGCCAACAGGGCCTTTTTCGAAACTCTGGCTCTTGCGAAGTTCTCGTTGAGCGAATTGCCGATGACATAGTTAAAGAGCATCGATCCAAGAATCAATGGCAGATAGGCGATATTCCACCAGCTGTAAAAGAAAAGTGAGGCGAAGACAAGAAACCCTTTCGCCCCAACAATAAGCCTTCTGTTAAGCAGAAAAAAATAGATAAAAAAGGTCAGCGGCAAAAATGCAAAAATAAATTCTAAAGAGTTAAAAAGCATGTCGTTCTTTCCTTAGGCTTGATATTTATTGAGATAGCAAGTGATGGTCTTTACAATCCCAGAATCAAAATTTTCATCAGCAGCATCATAAACTATTTTCAGGTCATGTTTTTTAGCGATCTTATCAATAGCCTCAAGATTACAACCATTATTTGTGATCTTGCCACTGGCATAGATTTCGTCAACATACTCTTGGTATTTTTCTTTATTTGGCAAATATGTTTTAGTGCCGTTGATCATGATTTATTTACCTTTTACCACGAACCAAGGATTTAGAAGGTTTGGTTTGTTGTAAATCACAAGTTCATTGTTTTCAAATTGATACGTTACCTTTCCACTTTCTCTGACTATCGCATCTGCTGCACCAGTGTCCCACTCCATTGTCGGCGCTAAACGAGGGTAGATGTCTGCAGAACCTTCTGCTACCATAACCAGTTTCAGAGAACTGCCCTTGGAAACTTGTTCAATGTTCTCTGTACCTTTTGCCACTTCATCTATAAAAGCCTGTGTCTCTTCAGAGAGATGAGACTTAGATGCAACCACTCTTAATGACTTCTCCGGAGTTCCGTTGACCTCTAACGGTAACCTTTGCCCATTTTTAAATGCGCCATCACCTTTTTTAGCTTTATACATATCACCTAAAGCCGGAGCATAAACAACGCCAAGTACCGGTGTGTCGTTATGGATCAAAGCTATGTTTACTGTAAACTCACCGTTTTTCTTGATAAACTCTTTTGTCCCATCAATAGGATCGATCAGCCAAAAGTATTCCCAGTTCTTACGCACTTCATACTCTTCTGCTTTGTTCTCTTCTGAAAGAAGCGGGATCTCAGGATAAGCTTCAGCAAGTGCTTCACAGATGATCTCATTTGACTTTGTATCTGCTTCTGTCAATGGTGACTTGTCATCTTTATAATCGACTTGGAAATCTCTGCTGTAGATCTCCATAATGGCATCGCCAGCTTCTTGAGCGATTTTAACAATTACTTCTAAATCAACCTTGTTAAGCATATAAGTACCCTTTTTTGTCTAAATAATCTATGATCTGTTGTGTGACATCTTCTATACTGATATTATCATTGACGATGTGTATCTCAGGCTCTGTTGGTGCTTCATATGGTGAACTGATCCCTGTAAAGTTTGGGATCTCACCTTTGCGTGCTTTTTGGTACAGACCTTTTGGGTCTCTTGATTCACAGACTTCTAATGGTGTGTCTATGAATACTTCGATGAATTCATTATCTTCCACTAACGCACGAACCGCATCTCTCTCTTTTTGAAAAGGTGATATGAATGCTGTCAGAACAATCGTTCCGGCATCTACAAAGAGCTTAGAGACTTCACCGATACGTCTAATGTTCTCAATGCGATCTTCGTCTGAAAAGCTCAAACCTTTGTTTAATCCCATACGGATGTTGTCGCCATCAAGAAGATAGGTATGTTTGTTTA
>JBATWM010000183.1:0-21262 GCA_049672605.1 Sulfurimonadaceae bacterium | reverse complement strand
TCACCCGTTTTCCGACAAAAAAGAGCAAGCCGATCACAACTATGGCACTCCCGACCGTCTCCAGAAGTACCAGTTTCAGATCTTCACCTTCATTGGCAAGAAAACCGATCATGATCAAGATCGGGATGACCGCAATATCCTGAAAGATCAATATGCCGACTGCTCTGCGTCCGTAAGGCGCATAGATCCCTTTGTTTTGTTTCAAATACGTTAAAACGACTGCCGTCGATGAGAGGGCTAATGCTGAACCGATAATGAGTGATGACTCTACCCCGATATCAAAAATATAGTAGGAGGACAGAAAAAACAGCAAGCCACTCAAACCGACCTGAAGCGCACCGTTCAGAAAGACCAGTTTCTTCATCGACCGAAGTGTTCTCAGCGACATCTCCAACCCGATCGTAAACATCAAAAAGACGATACCGAACTCCCCGACCATCTCTAAGGCATGTGACTCTTTCATCTCATGCAGATCAAAGATGTAGACGATAATCGTACCGGTCATAATATAACCGATGATCTGTGAAATACCCAAACGTTTTAGGATCAAATTCAGGACAATAGAGATAGCAAGAGCAACGATGACATAGCTAAGGACATCCATATATGCTCACTTTTTTACTCCTATTATACCCTCTTGTATTATGATTGGTCTTACTAAAATAAACAACTGTTTTGAGATGCCTATAAGCACCGCTTCGATATAATCGCGTATTCTAAAAGGGAGCTCAATATGACAAAATACATCTTCGTAACCGGCGGGGTACTAAGTTCTTTAGGTAAGGGGATCACCGCAGCCAGTGTCGGTACACTCCTCAAGCACGCGGGCAAAGATGTAGGCATGTTAAAGATCGACCCATACATCAATGTCGATCCTGGAACCATGAGCCCCCTTGAACACGGTGAAGTCTTTGTTACCAAAGATGGTGCAGAGACTGACCTTGACATCGGAAACTATGAGCGTTTTCTTGATACATCATTCCTAAAAACAAGCAACTTTACAACAGGTCAAGTCTACTCTTCTGTTATTGAAAAAGAGCGTTCTGGCGGTTATCTTGGTCAGACGATCCAAGTTGTTCCGCACATCGTCGGCGAGATCGTTGACCGTATTAAAAAAGCCGGCGAAGGTCACGAGATTCTTGTTGTTGAACTTGGCGGTACTGTCGGTGATATCGAGGGTCTTCCTTTTATGGAAGCGATCCGTCAGATGAAACATGACGAAGAGGTTGCCGGCACATTTTTTATTCACGTGACGCTGATCCCTTATATTAAAGTCGCCGGTGAATACAAGTCAAAACCGACGCAGCACTCGGTTCAAGAGCTTCGCCGTATCGGTATCACACCGCAGATGATCATCGCACGTAGTGAGAGTGATCTGCCAAAGTCATTCAAAAAGAAACTTGCACTTTCATGTGATGTCAAGCAAGACAGTGTCATCTTAGCCTTAGATGCAGCGACTGTTTATGCGGTGCCTATCAGTTTTATGCAGCAGAATATTCTTTCACCGATCGCCAAAGAGTTAGAACTGGGCGACTTAACACCAGATATCGAACAGTGGGACTCTTTAGTTAAAAAGATCGTCTCGCCTACTAAACGCACAGTCGTTGGATTTGTCGGTAAGTACCTTGAATTAAAAGAGTCGTATAAGTCACTGATTGAGTCACTTATCCATTCTGGTGCCCACCTTGATACTAAAGTAGAGATCTGCTGGGTAGACAGCGAAAAGATCGAAGAAGTCGGTGCTGAAGCACTTCTTGGAGACTGTGACTCTGTATTGGTTGCCGGCGGTTTTGGTAATCGCGGTGTCGAGGGTAAGATCCTGGCTATCGAGTATGCTCGTGTAAACAAGATCCCTTATCTCGGTATCTGTTTAGGAATGCAGCTTACACTTGTTGAGTACGCTCGTAATGTACTTGGACTTGAAGATGCCAACTCAGTAGAGTTCAACCCTGATACTAAAAACCCTATGATCTACCTGATCGATGAATTCATCAACCAGTCTGGTGACACGGAGCTTCGTACTCACACCTCGCCAATGGGTGGGACACTCCGTCTTGGTGAGTACCCTTGTGAGACAAAAGAGGGTTCTATCCTTCGTGAAGCGTACAATGGTGAAAAACTTATTTTTGAACGTCACCGCCACCGTTATGAAGCAAATCCTGCGTACAGAGAAGATCTTGAAAAAGCAGGTATGGTCGTAACCGGTGAGTCTAACGGTCTTATCGAGACTGTTGAGATCCCTGAACACCCATGGTTCCTTGGTGTTCAGTTCCACCCTGAATTCACCTCTCGCCTTCAGACTCCAAATGCAGCCATCCTCGCTTTTGTCAAGGCATCTTTGGCTAACGCTGAGGCTAGTTAGACGCCAAAGGAGCAAAGCCCCTTTGACTACGCTAACGCTGTGTTCTCTCACGACTCAGCATTTAGTGCTTCGCTGCACTGAACTGTTGGTTCTTGTCAGCAGAGAGCTCACGTGCAGATTGCCGCACTAAATACCATTCCTTTCTTCGCGGGAATTACAGAGATCCAAATAAGTACTTGTAGGTTTTCACATGACCAAAACTCCTAACGTTCCCAAACTCGACCTTGCCTCTCTTAAACGTAAACTTGATGAGCGTTTTTCAGACGGGTTTTCAAAACTATCAGATATCCCTGATCCAAGCCTTTTACTCAACGCACCTAAAGCGGCTAAGCGCATCTCAGATGCCATTCGCAACAGAGAACGTATCACACTTGTAGGCGATTATGATGTTGACGGGGTCACAGCAACCTCTCTAACCACCCTCTTTTTCAGAGAACTCGGCTACCCTTTGGATGTTATCATTCCCAACCGTTTCGTCGATGGCTATGGGGTCTCCCCGTCAGTATTAGAGAGAGTCGAAGCGGACCTTGTCTTTACCGTTGATAACGGAATCAACGCCTTTGCAGCTGCAGAGGTCTGTAAAGAACGCGGCATCGATCTTATCATCACCGACCACCACACTCCATCTGACACCCTTCCGGATGTCTATACCATCGTTGATCCCAAACTTCCAGATGACACCTATCCCTTTAAAGAGATCTGTGGGGCACAAGTGGCTTGGCTCGTTCTAGTACTTGTAAAAAAAGAGCTTGATGCAAAGATCAACATGGGTCAATACCTCCCGCTCCTGGCGATGGCTGTCGTCGCTGATGTGATGCCTCTGATAGGCATCAACCGCGCTATTGTCCAACATGGGCTTAAACAGATGATGACAAGCACCCTGCCGGCATTTAGCATCATCAGGGAGTTCCTGAACAAATCATCTCTTGCAGCCGAAGACATTGGCTTTCAAATCGCGCCTCGCATCAACTCGGCCGGACGATTAGAGGACGCTTCCATCGCACTTGATTTTCTAACGGCTGAGACCCCTGAAAAGGCTTTTAAACAGTTTGAACTGCTTAATCAACTCAATGATCTTCGTAAAGCGATCGAAGCCGATGTCACCGAAGAAGCCATCGCCCAAGTCAGAGAAGGCGATAATGTTCTTGTCGTATTTGGCGAAGATTGGAATGAAGGTGTTGTCGGGATTGTCGCCTCGCGTTTAGTCCACCGTTTTGGCCGTCCGGCTATTGTCTTGAGTATCACAGAAGGACGTGCTAAAGGAAGTGCTCGAAGTATTGGCAATGTCAGTATCTATGAGCTTATAAAGTCCCAAGAAGAGCTGCTAGAAGGATTTGGCGGGCACATGATGGCCGCAGGACTTGCAATGCCGATAGAGTATATAGAGAGCTTTAAAACAGGAATCAACTCTGTTGCTTCCAAGATAGACCCTGAAGAGTTTATCCCGCAAGCAGAGCTTATCGGTGAGCTCATACCAAGCACCATCAACACGAATCTCTTAAATCTTCTAGATGCCTACGAACCTTTCGGTGAAGCAAATCCCCGCCCGCGTTTTCTGGCTCTTGATGCTTTTGTTGAAAGTGTTAACTACATGGGCAAAGAGCGTGACCACAGCCGTATCGGCATACAACTCGAGGGGGGCATTGAGAAACATGACCTTATTGCCTTTAAACAGCGTTATACGATGTCAACCAACCGCCGTCTAAGCTGTAGTTATACTATCAGTAAAAATGAGTGGAATGGCAAGGTCACACTGCAGATGATGCTAGATAGGCTTTATGAGGAGAACTAGACAGAGGCATTCTCCACTTCTCAGAAGATCTCAACTCTTTAAACATTGATAAAACCGCAACACACAACTCTCTTCATCTCTATTGCAAGAGATGCCCCACCGGGAAATAGACCGAAAACATATAGGCCTCTTCTATAAATCTACACTATATTTGACGTTGTTTATCACATTTTTATCATCATTTAATGCAAGTTTCAGTTTAACAGCCTTGTTTTAGAGTCCTAAATGTAGAATGGTTAACAAATTGAACATAAGGTGGAGTTATGAAAGACAACGTACAGATCAAGGAATTACTTAAAGAAGTAGAAAAAGAGATGCCAGTATTATCACGTCGTGAAGCGATAAAACTGATGGGGATGTC
Source organism: Sulfurimonadaceae bacterium (assembly GCA_049672605.1). Classification (GTDB taxonomy): domain Bacteria; phylum Campylobacterota; class Campylobacteria; order Campylobacterales; family Sulfurimonadaceae; genus Sulfonitrofixus. Next base: position 16,747 of record JBATWM010000183.1, on the reverse strand, counting down.
CCCATTAGCTGCCGGTGTTATTGCATCTGCTGGTACAGCAGCAGGAACAGAAGCAATAGCATCTGATGCCAAAGGAAAGATTCTTATTGTTGGTGGCGGTCTGGCCGGTATGTCAACGGCAGCAAGACTTTCTAACTCTCTCTCATCACCGGACATCACAGTCATCGAACCTGATCCGAAATCCGTGTCGTATCAGCCGGGGCAGACACTTGTTGCTGCCGGCGTCTGGGAGCCGGAAGATATCGTGTATAAACGCGATGACTACCTTCCTAGCGGAGTAAATCTGATCAAAGACAGTGTGGCAACTTTTGACCCTGCTAACAACAGTGTAACAACGGCTTCAGGTGAAACGGTCACCTACGACTATTTGATCGTTGCAACCGGATTGATGCTTAACTACGGTGCGATCAAAGGGCTCAAGGGAGAGATAACATCTGCCGGAGCTGACAATGGCGAGGTCTTGGAGAAAATCGGAAAAGATGGTGTTCACTCTCTCTATTTCCAAGATGGTGCGACTAAGACATATGACGGTATCCAAGAGCTGATCGCTAAAGCGGAAGCACATACCGGAGAAGAGAAGCTTCAGGCCCTCTTTACCCATCCAAACACACCGATCAAATGTGGTGGAGCACCGAAAAAGATCGTGTATCTTACCCATGCCCGGCTAGAAGAGGCCGGTGTCCGCGACAAAGTCGAGTTGACCTTCCTGCCTAACGGCGGCAAGATGTTCGGTGTCAAAGAGTTCCATGATGCGATCGTTGAGCAGTTCAAAGTCAGAGATTTCAAATGGCACTACAAACACAACCTTGTAGAGATCGATACGGAAAACAAGATAGCCGTGTTCGACCACCACTGGGAAGAGAAAGGTGAGTATGATAAAGAGCTGGAAGCCTATGACATGATCACTAAGCATGAACGTGTTGAAAAAAAGTATGACTTCATTCATATCACACCGCCGATGAAAGCACCTGATGTCGTGGCGAATTCCCCATTAGGCTCAGCCAAAGGGTGGGTTCCGGCCATCAAAGAGACTCTACAGCATCTTAAGTTCGACAATGTGTTCACTCTGGGTGATGTCGCTGCCGTTCCTATGGGGAAAACCGGCGGTAGTGTCCGTAAACAGTACAAAGTGGTTGTCGACAACCTAATTGCGACTATGGAAGGAAAATCCAAGCTTCCTGCTGCCTATGGCGGTTATACGGTCTGTCCGTTGATCACAAGTATAGGTACCGTCATGTTAGCTGAGTTTGACTGGACTAAAAAACCGACACCTTCATTCCCGCTCGATCCGACAAAAGAGCGCTGGATCTGGTGGTTACTCAAAGTCTACGCGCTTAAACCTATGACTATCCACGGCATGCTGTCGGGCAGAGCGTAACCTCTCTGTGGGGCTTTACGCCTCACACCTCCTATACATCCCAACCATCCATACACAAGGTATCTGTTATGCACACATTTAAAAGAGAGCTTCTGATCTATCTTGGAATATTTATTTTTTTAGCTGCAGGTATGCACCACAAAGCTTGGCTTACGCATCCATTAGTGCATATCCAATCCTTGCCAGAGAGTGACTTCGGCATATTTCATCCGCTCTTTTTTACCTTAGGAGCTTATCTCTTTGTCGCTATTATCCGCGTCGTCTTCGCCCTATTTGCAAGGCTCTTCCAGCGTAAGTATTGACCGCTTTTACTCTTGTCTTAGAAGAGTACTTAAAAGGTTGCGACAACCATCTGTGTGATAACGAAACCGCCGAAAACTAGCCAAATAAACATTCCACCAGCTGTGTAGATCGGTGCCAGGCCTAGACCTTTGAACTTCGCGAAACGCGTTCCCATACCGAGTGCTGTCATTGCCATGGTTAACAAAAATGTATCAACAATATTTAGATTTGTAATCATCATCTTGATCATTTCTGCTGTCTCAGCCGGTGCCGTCAACGTGTAGTTATGGATCAACGAGTTTACCCCCGCCATACCGACAAAGTAAACGGCAAACCAAGGGATGACTAATTTGAGTTTACTACTTGCACCGCCTGACTTTTTCGCCATATAGCTCAGAACAAGACCCAAAACGATCAACATCGGCGCGATCATAATAACCCGTGTCATCTTAACGATAACAGCCGTGTTTGCCATATCTTCTGAAGCACCTAGGACAGAGGCTGGAACAGCAACGACTTGTGCTACCTCATGGATCGTTCCGCCTACGTAGATACCAAATGTTTTAGGGTCCATATGCATGAAGCCAGACGAGGGTTCAATGATCGTTGAATAGAGTACCGGGTACAAAAACATCGAGATCGTACCAAAAAGAACTACCATAGAGACGGCAATCGCCGTTTTGTGCTCTTCTGCTTTAAGCACAGGCTCTGTTGCCAATACCGCAGCCGCGCCACAGACAGAAGCACCTGATGCTGTTAAGATCGACGTATCTCTGTCCATCTTGAATATCTTGGTCCCTAACCAGATACCGATTAACATTGTTGATGATAGAACAAGAAGTGAGACCATAAACCCTTGCATCCCCACCTCGCCGATCTGCTGGAAGGTGATACGAAACCCGTAAAAGACAATCGCAAAACGCAGGATTTTTTTACCCGAAAAGATAATTCCAGACTCCCACGCTGCTGGAAAATGGTTATGGAGCGTATTGGCATAGAAGATACCGATGACAATACCCACAACAAGTGGTGAGATACCAAGTGCTGCAACAGGTGCCAACTCAGCAATATAGGTTGCTGCTGCTGCAACGAGTGCAACGAAGATGATCCCATTGATCGTACCACCGCGTTTCTCTTTAGAAAATGCCACATATTCCCTTTTTAAATAGCACTTACAATAGTAATGCTATTTTTTGATTAGGACATTATAAGATATTTTCATTCGATCTATGAAATCAAATATTTGTTGTAAAACATTCAATATTCTTGATCATCCCCTTTTTTAATGGTCACCACATCATCAAGAGAGCCATCATTGAGCATTTTTTGATACTCAGCACTGGTTGTAAACATAAGACTCAGATTAGCTGGATTAGAGGCGTACATAAGTGCTACATCTTCACTGATCTTGCCTTGTAGAGCCAAGTGAAAGAGCGAGACATCAAAGGGCATAGAGCCAAAACTGTTTTGATCATGATGCATCGCATCTAAGAGCTCGGTATCACGAGAAGTAGAGATAAGGTAGGTAGTTCTTGGGCTTTTGAACATCAACTCAACCGCTGGGATCATCTCCTCTTCGAGGTCACGCAGCATACGCTGTGAGATCACCACTTCAAGGTTGGCTGCAAGGTCCATACGAACACGTTCCTGCTCCTCTTTAGGGAAGATAGCCAACAGCCTATCAATTGTCTCTCTTGCATCTAAGGTATGCAGTGTAGTAAAGACAAGATGCCCTGTATTCACCGCCTGAAGAACATTGCGTGCGGTCTCAAGATCACGCATCTCACCCACAATAATAATGTCAGGATCTTCACGCATAGATGAACGTAAAGCAGTACTAAAGTCAACAGCATGCTGCCCAATACCACGCTGTTCAATCACACATTTGTTATCATCGTAGACATATTCTATAGGGTCTTCAATGGTGATGATATGGCGATGACTTGTTCTGTTGATATCCTCGACTATAGAAGCGAGGGTTGTCGATTTACCACTTCCAGTTGTTCCTGTCACCAAGACAAGACCACGTTGAAGTTGTGATATCTTGGAGAGTGACAACGGGAGGTTTAACTGCTCGAACGATCGGATCTGATGAGGAATGGATCTAAAGACGATTGAGAGACCTTTTAACTGATGATAGAGGTTGACACGGAAACGGTGTTTTACATCTAAGATATAAATGGTGTCATAGGATAATAAGCGAGTAAACTCATCTATATCTTTACCCATCAGATGCTCAACTATAGTCTCTACATGCTTACCTTCCAGTGGTTCGATGGAGAGGGGCATCATCGTCCCTTTAACTCTTGCACGAATGACACTGTCACTTTTCACATGAAGGTCTGTACCCTCTTTTTCGATCAGATTTTTTAAAAAAGTATTTAATATCTCTATTGCATTATCGCCATTAATCTGCATCAAACAATCCTTCTTAACAATTTCTATAGGGCAATACTAAGATAGTTAGATGTGCCCTATATTGATTATAACAAAAAAGTGTTAGTAAGAGTGGTAAAGGATAAAGGATAAAGGATAAAGGATAAAGGATAAAGGAATTATAAAAAGATGGCAAAGCTCATCGAAAGCCAACTTAAACTTGAAAAAGTTTCAGATTTCGAGGAAACATCGCTACGCGAGCGGTACCCTTGTTTTGGTGTAGGTTGTGCTGGATGTGAACCCGAAGGCGCACTAGTGTGCGTTGAGAGGTGAACTCCAGTGCAAGATGCGCCGAAGCTGGAACTTTTTTTAGCTTACGAAGACGTTTGGTACGATTAGTGGGTACTTTTTCATTTTGCGGTAGATATGTTTACGGACAACAGCACGCAGATCATTTTCCATCGCTTTAGCATTTTCGATCAGACCTGGTTTCAGGTTGACCAAGAAGTGTTCAAGAACATCTTCCATCTCTGCTGCAAACGCTCTATCTTGTTTGTCCGGAACGATACCAAAACTGGTTACACGCGGCTTAGCTAACAGTTTCTGGTCACCTTGAGAAACTTGTGCAATGATCATAACCATTCCATCGGTTGCCATCTTCTGACGGTCAACAACAACGTCGTCAGCAATCATATGGTTATTTTGGTTGTCGATATATGTCTTACCTGATTTAACAGATTTTGCTTTACGCATATACTTAGGTGTTACTTCGATCGTATCACCATCACCCATCAACAAAATGTTGCGCTCAGGGATACCACACTGCATTGCTGTCTCTTTGTGACGCATAACGTGGTTATACTCACCGTGGATCGGCATAAAGAATTTTGGCTGTACCAGGCGAAGAAGAAGCTTCTGCTCTTCGATACTCGCGTGCCCTGAAACGTGAAGATCACGGTCACGCGCAATACGCGCACCCGCTTTTTCCAAGTGATTCATCATCTGAGAGATACCACCCTCATTACCTGGAATCGCACGAGACGAAAGAATGACCAAGTCAGTCGGCTTGATCTTGATGTGACGGTGCTCACCGATCGCTGTTCTGAAAAGCGCCGAGTTTTGCTCACCTTGTGAACCTGTTGTAATAATAAGAACCTCTTTGTCGTTCATACGGCCGACATCATCGGCATCAACAAAGATGTTTTTCGGGAACTCTACGTATTTGTACTGCATCGCCACTTCAAGGTTACGCTCCATCGAACGACCGATAACACAGACCTTACGGCCATACTTGATACCGTATTGGATCGCCTGCTGAAGACGGTGAATGTTTGAACTAAAAGTTGAGAGGATAATACGTCCTTCAGCTTTTGCAAAAACACGGTCAAGCGCCGGTGCGACAGCAAGCTCACTTGGTGTGATCTCTTTGTTGTATGAGTTTGTAGAGTCTGAAAGCAGACAAAGGACACCCTTCTCACCATAGTGTGCATAACGGTGAAGGTCAGTTGTATAACCGTCTATTGGCGTATGATCGATCTTGAAGTCACCCGTATGAATAACAGTACCGGCAGCAGTCGTGATCGCTACAGAAGACGAGTCGATGATAGAGTGCGTGATATGCATCCATTCGATCTCAAAATCATTACCTATTTTATAGACCTTACGTTTTTCTATAGGGTTGAAAAAACGGCGTGCATCTTTAAGATGGTGCTCGTCAAATTTGTTACCGATCATTGCCAATGGCAGTGCTGTTCCATAAACAGGGAATTGCAGATTATCTTTAAACAGGTACGGCATCGCACCGATGTGATCTTCGTGAGCGTGAGTAATAATAATACCGACGATCTTGTTTTTGATCTCTCTAATATACGTAAAGTCCGGTACCAAGATGTCAACACCGTGCATCGTCTCATCCGGGAAACTCATCCCGACATCGATCAAGATCGCCTCGTTGTCTGTCTCAATCACCATCATGTTTCCACCGATCTCACCGAGACCGCCTAGTGGAGTAATACGCACTTTAGCCGTTGATTTAAGATCAAGTTTGTTATGCGGGTTTAGACGTTCAACCTGCACCTCTTGGTTACGAAGAGCACAGTCAAGTAAGCTCTGCTCAACCGGGGCAGGAGCGTGACGACGACGGCCACGGTTTTTGTTACCAGCACCGCCGCCTTGGCGATTTTGGTTACCGCCTTGACGGTTTTGAGCACTATTGCGATTATCTTTGTTTCTATTCTCGCCGCCGCCTTGACGATTTTGGTTATTCCGATTACGGTTTTGGTTACTGTTTTGTTGACGATTACCATCTACATTGCGCTCTTGTGGTTCGCGGTTACCGTCTACCTCACGAGGCGCTTGTGGTTCGCGGTTACCATCCACTTCGCGGTTTTCACGAGGTTGACGGTTAGCATTACGGTTTTGGTTGCTACGAGGACGTCGACTGCGATTTTGCTGACCTTCGCCTTCTTTGCGTGGAGCTGGACTTGTTGTGTTTTCTGTATTTGTATTATTTTGTGTATCTGACATACATCTTTCCTTATGTTCGTCTGTTGTTAAAGAACAGACGTTAATTATTTTTGAATAGAAATCCCTGAACAAATAGCATTGCCTGAGTATTATGGAGAAAGTTTTAATCAAGGCAGAGTTCTTCTGCGTAGCCTTAGCTACATTGAAGGGTATCGAACCCGGAGTCAAGTTTTCTCTAAATGCCCTATAAAAAGCCTCTGAGGCTATATTATTTGTTCAGGGATTTCCAATAATTTAAATAGTTGGTGATAGTCTGTTGTCGCGACTTGATGAGGTCGAATCGATGGAGCAAGGTCCAACTGCTCTAAAGCAGCCTTTACACTCTCCTTATCATAACGTGAAGAGAGATTTTTTTGAAGTGTCTTTCGAGGCTGTGTGAAAGCCGCTCTGAGCATAAGCTCAAACACTTCATCGTTTCGGTTGGCTCTTTTTTTAATGAGCAAAACAGCCGAATCGACCTTTGGAGCAGGATCAAACGCTTCGGGCGGAACATGAACCACAATACTGGCTTCACCTACCGTCTGAGCAATAACGCTTAATGCACCAAAGTTTTTGTCTCCGGGAGCAGCAGAGAACTTCTCTGCCACCTCACGCTGAATCATGACCAGTAGATATTCGCAATTTGGATCTGCAAGGGCTTTAAGGATGATGTTTGTGGCTATATAGTAGGGCAAATTTGCCACTAACACATAGGGTTCATCCAAAAGCTCACTCTGCCACGCCTCTAAAACATCACCACATCTAAGGGTGAGCTGGCTGGTTTTGATCTCTTTTTTAAACTCGCGGTTTAAGTACTGACATAAATCGGTATCGACCTCAAAAGCGACAACACTTCTGACATCCACTAAAAACTTAGTTAAATCACCTAAGCCAGGCCCAATCTCTGCAATAATGCTATCGCTTTTGGGCATCGCTTCGACGATTTTATAGAGAACACTTCGGTCTTTTAAAAAGTTCTGGCCAAATTTCTTTTTGGCAACGTGTTCATTACTCATTGGGTCATTATACTCTGTATCTGCTTAGAAAATACTGATAGAAATTATCAACTAGTGTCGGGTACCCTTAACAAGGGGAGTAATGCTATTTAAAAAGAGGTAAGTAACACTTCGCTAACACTCTTGGGTTAGACTAATAGTAGACTAAATTTCCTCACTTGGAGTGACTATGAATTTTATATTGAAAGTTTTACTACCGTTTATGACAACACTTGCCCTTTTTACAGGTTGTCAGTCTGATTCGTCTAGTGATCCATCAACGATCATAACGGAAGGAACGGGTGTTGACTTAGACGGCTATACGCCCGATGCGCTGAGTGATGATCAGAAATATGCGCTAGCCTATATGTGGCACGAAGAGAAGCTTGCACATGACCTCTATCTTGCGCTAAATGAGGTTAATGCTACTCCACAGCTTAGTAATATCGCGACTAATTCAGAGACGACGCACATCCAACTGGTCGAAGAGTTGGTTGAGTGGTATGACCTTAACATCACCAATCTTGGAGACTATACTATCAATTACTCAAAAGATGAGCTCGAAGCGATGCCAAGAGGGGTTTTTACCATCTCAGCTATCCAAGATCTGTATGATGCCCTTTATGCACAAGGGTCGACATCTAAACAAGCCAGTCTTGAAGTGGGATGTATTGTTGAAGTTGTGGATGTTGATGATCTTAATGAATTTATCGAAGAGGCAGACGACAATCAGGCACTTATCGACACTTTCACGATATTGCGTGAGGGAAGTTACTCACACTATTGGACTTTTGACAACGGGCTTAAAAAATTAGGGATTAGCGAGGGGTGTTGTTCCCTTGCTCCACTCTACTGTAAAACTGTCGACGAATACCCGCAAAAGTAATCATCGCCAGTCACGTTAGAGGCCTCCTTAACAATGTGTTAATACCTTTATGCCATCATATCACTATCCATAAGAGCATTAAAGTTCAATTATTAAAGAGGGAATATGGCGCGATTACTACTGGTCGAAGATGATGTAAACCTTGCAGAGACCCTTGTTGAACTCTTAGAGCTGGAGGGCTTTGAAGTGCGCTGGGTCGGTAATGGAAAGCAGGGACTTGATGCCACATTCATGCACTCCTACGATCTTCTTCTCCTCGATGTGAACGTCCCCTTTGTCAATGGTTTTGAGCTCCTTAGCGGGCTGCGTGAAAGCGGTGATGAGACACCGGCTATCTTTCTCACTGCCATGAGCGATATCGCTTCTCTTTCGCAAGGATTTGAAGCGGGTGCTGATGACTACATCAAAAAACCTTTTGAGTTCGATGAACTTATTGTGCGCATCTACTCTCTTATACGCAAACGACTCAAGATAAAAGAGAATGTCATTACTATAGAGGAGTTCCATTTTCATATCGACACCAATGAGCTCTATCGTGAAAAAAGCTTTATTCCACTCTCTCCTGTTGAACTGAAACTTACCACCCTCTTTTTCAAACACCTCAACACCACCATCACCAAAGAGAACATCTTGATGGAACTCTCCCATGGTGAAGAAGCAAGTGAGGGTGCCTTGCGGGTACACATCAACAAGCTGCGAAAACACGGTCTGCCGATTCAGACCGTCAAAGGAACAGGATACCGTCTTGCGTCATCATGAAAAACGATCGTTCTGGAAATTTTTCCTAGCCTACTTCAGCAGTGTTGCTGTGCTTATTTTGGTGGCGGGGCACTTCTACTATGAGCAACAGTATGAACAGCGTATCAAAGATGAACATTTTGCCATCATCAACTATGCCCGTCAACTCAAGATGCATGAACCGACAACCTCAAAAGATATCAACCACACTGTTGTGATGAAGCAGATCGACAACTTCACGATGGACACACTCATCTTCACCGATGAGAGTATTGAGAAGTACATCCCTGCCAACAAATGGCACACACACTATATACTTATCAGAAAAGACCGTACCCATTTCAATGCTCTTATAGAAAAACTCCGCATCCAGATCGTCGCTATACAACTCATCTTACTCATGCTATTTGCCTTGATCAGCTTGTTCTTGACCAACAGTGCTCTGCGTCCGATGAAAGAGGCCATTTATAAACTAGACAAGTTCACCAAAGACCTTATTCACGACCTCAACACTCCATTGACCACTATCAAACTCAACCTCAAACTGCTGGATAAGGACCCTTCATTCAAAGAGAACAGAGCCCTTAACCGGATTGAAAAGAGCAGCTATGAGATCTCTGAACTTCATGAAAACCTTAAGGTTCTCCTTGAAGAGGACACCTTTCAGCTCGTTGATATCGATGTCTGCCAGATCGCAGATGAGTTGATTCATAACTATGAGGCGATCTATACTCAACTCGACTTTAGTATCGAGTGTTCCCCGCTTAAAAGCCATCTTCATGAGAATGCTTTTAAACAGATACTGCATAACCTGCTTTCAAATGCCTGCAAATACAACACAAGTCACGGAAGTATAAAGATCTATAACAGAGGGAAAACACTCTACATTCAAGACAGCGGTATCGGTATCGAAAATCCTGAACGTATCTTTGAGCGTAACTACTCAGAACAGAGCAGCAGCGGGATCGGGCTTGACATCGTAAAACGTCTTTGTGATGCGATGGACATCACCATCAAGGTTGAGTCCTCACCCAAAGGGACGACCTTCTCACTCACTTTTAGCTAAAGCGTACCGCCATCTGCAGCCACTGCAGGAAAAGATAGAACCAGACCATTGCACCGGCGCTTAGCCAGGCCAGGAATTTCTTAGGCATCGCCAATTCATAACGCCCCAGTCTAATATAAAGCAGCACGGCACTTATGATAGCACCTAAGTAGCCAAAGAGACTAAACAGGTGCACCCATTTATCTCTAAATGTCGCCAATGGTTTTATGACGGTCTCGTTCCCCAGTAACCAATAGTAGGCATTTACGAGATCACTTGCGTAATGCAGAAAGAAAAAACTGCCGACATGTGAAAGTGAGCCCAGGATCATCAATGGGGCCAAGGAGTAAGCCAGGTTTTTAGTCACCTCGTTTAAGGGTTCTTTTGCGATCATAGATGCGAGTTTAAAGCCACCAAAGACAAAAAAGAGTACCGATATAATCGCCATCCAGACCGCATTAAAACCTACCCAGTCGATACCCAGAGGCATTCCACTTTCCATCCACATACCAAGCTTGTACCAAGGCAGATCTGTCTTGATCGGGCTGTGGCCAAGCGCATGATGGAAATTCATACTGATCGTGATGACCGACAGCAGAGCGACAAAGACCCATACATGCATGTTATGACGGTCTTTGATCTCACCCGTCAGACCCGACATCGGCTTGACGATACTGAAGGATACCGCCTCACACGACTGTGCACAGTCCATACAGAGGGTACAGTCACGCATGGAGTTTTTCTTTTCAAACAGATAAGGCTGAAGTCCCGCAGCACAGGCCGTAGCACAGTCAAAAGTCTCACACTCCTTACAAGCGCTCTGATAGGTCGACAACTTGACCGAACCCATCTTACCGAACGTTTTTGTCACCGCACCGATAGGACAGAGATAGCTGCAGTAAGCCATATCTTTAAACATAGAATAGCTGACCGCTGCGACCACTGTCAAAAGTAAAAAGAGTGATGAAGCGACCAGCGGGATCTTCAATACACCCGGCAGCAGGTAGACCGGTAACCAATACAAAACGATTAGGATAGCTAATCCGATACCACGGTGTTTAAGCCATGATGGCACCTCTTTTTGAAGACCAAGTTTCGCAAACCAGCGCCCCATTACACCGTGCGGACAGATACCGCAAAAACCCGGCCCGAGTGCGACAATGGAGATGATCATAAAAAATGGCCAGAAAAGTGACCAGAAGATAGCTGTCGTGTAAGGGTTCTGTGCAAGTTCAGGGTAAGCAAACCCAAAGTAGAGAGCTGAGACGAAGAGCAGCATTGTTACCGTGCGTACCGTAAAAAGCGCCAACCTGTTTTTAAAGATGAAACCGACAAGCGGCCATCCGAAGATATCGCTCTTTTTTCTAATTTGCGTTGTTACCATGATCTGCTCCTAAAATGCGTAGCTGTAACTTAACATCGCACTGCGCGGCGTGCCCGGTGTATAAGCGTTGTAATACGGTGTCTTATTGGCCTCTGTCGCATAGTACTTATTGAAGATATTATTCATATTAAATTGCAGTTTATGTGCATCTAGCTGATAAGCCAACATTAGGTTGGTGACCAAAGTGAAACCTTCATACTTTTCAGTGTTGGCATCATCCATATAGTATGCGCCATAACTGATACCCTCAAGACGGCTTGAGAAACCGCCGATTCGGTAACCTGCAAAGACTGAGTACTGGTAATCAGGAATGTAGCGCTGTTTGTTACCGGAATATGAGACGTTCTCATCCACATAATCAACATAACTGTAATCATACAGAGAACCTGCAGCACCGATATCCAACTCATTGGTAATAAAGTAGTCTACAGCTAGCTCCGCCCCTAAACGTCTTGTTTGACCCGCATTATTATAATACGTCGCATCACTTTCACCTTTTACAGCAACGATCTCATCGCGTATGTCATTATAGTAGAGTGAAAAGTCGACACTTAGGTCCGCACTACGCTGTTTCAACCCTATCTCATAGTTGATCGATGTCGAGGCTTTCAGAGACGGTGACGTCCCGTATGAGAAGTTGGCTCTCACTTCACTGTCTGTCGGTGCCTGGTTTGCCGAAGCTATCAAGCCGTACATATTGAGTGTTTTAGTCAATGCATACGTCGCACCGATCTTAGGAGAGTAGAGGTTATAGCCCTCATTTAGCTCAAAGGCACCGACACCGCCAATATAAACACCTGTTGAAAAGTCATAACGTGTTGTTTCGTCACCCTTGATATCAAAATCAAGGCGGTCATAGCGCAGACCAATATCGACGATCATATCTTCCACAGGACGAAAAGATTCTTGTACATAAAAGCCGTAAAGAGTGCTCAACCCATCTTCACTGCTTGCAAGCGCGCCTTTTTCATCAGAGTTGACTCTCACAATAGCCAAGGGGCCAAAAGGGTACTTAGGTGCTAAATCATAATCAGCATACTCATACTTTTCACTGTCCTTGTAACTGTCTGCCCGAGCCGTTGCCCCAAAAACAAAGTTTGCGTCGTTTCCAAAAAATTTGTGCTTGTAATCAAACGCAAGGTCCGCACCGCCGACATAGTGACCGTTTGTCTCATTAATAGCACCCGTAACAGGATGATAATGGTCCCACTGTGTCAAATAGACCTGCGGCTTAAAGGTCAGGTCACCAAACTCTTTTTCATAGCGTACATTGGCGTAGTAACTCTGAGAGTAGCGTCCGCTCTTTTGCCAAGCACCTTCAGCATCACCATTTTCTGTCTTGCCTGACTCAAGGTAAGCGTCGAAGCCGCTATCTCGAAGAGACTGCGGCAGCTGAAGGTTGGAATCCGTAAAAGAGAACTCTGCCTCAATAGAAGAGTCATCTTCGAAGATGTGACCGTATTTCAGGCTTGCCTGCGTCGTGTCAAACTCATTCCATTCTCGCCAGTCATTGTCGGATTGTCGGCGTGAAACACTGACCCCGACATAGTCATTCTCATCAATGGCATAAGAGGCTTTGATGTTGGCATTGACTGTGTTGAAACTTCCATAGCCGACTTTAAAGCGGTTGTTATCGGTGTCGAAGACCGATTTGGAGTTGATGGAGACAACACCACCGCTTGCATTGGCAGCCACAATAGAGCCCGGTCCTTTATAGACCTCAATACTCTCCATATCATCAACATCAATAAAATCCATACGTGAAAAACTGTCCGGATCGGTCATTGGAACACCGTCGCGCAAAATCATGATCTCACGAATGCCGTAACGTGCCTTCAGACCCGCCCCACGAATGATGAGACGACTGTCATATCCTCCACTCTTGTCCATCGCAATGACACCCGGTATTGTTGAGAGGGCATCTTTAACATTCATCACATTTCTATCTTCGATCTGCTGAGAGTCAACCACAGTAACACTCTGTGGTACCTCTTTACTCTCACGCTCTACTTTGGTAGCGGTCACACTCATACTGTCTAAGACGATCTCTTCTGCGATAACTGCGATAGCAGCTACACTTAATAAAAGAATTCTTTTCATTTTTACCTACTTTTATAAACAAAGTTTTGACAAATAGTAATGAAAGAGTGTTACATTAGTGTTAAATACTGACGCAAGATCTATGTATTAAAAACTCGGCTTTACTGTAAAATAGCGATTAGACAACTCTTTAGCAGGTAAATAATGAACAACGATATCAACTTTGTACTCGACACTCAAACCGTCGAAAAGCTCACTGCCTTTGGCGAACTGCTTAAAAAAGACACCCAGACGATGATAAATGAAGCGTTGCAGCAGTATTTTGAGGCTAAAGAGGAAGAGCTGGCGCGACAAGACCCTATGACGAACTTGAGCTTTGACGAGTTTTGGGATGATTTAGATTTATAGGCCTCCAGCCTATTAACATTGACTTAACGCAGACCGATTACCATAACAGACAGTTATACACAGGTTGAGGTAAAGAGCCTCTCTCCTAAAAGGTCTTTCATGAAAAAAATCATCGCACTGTTAACATTTGTCATTGCTTCTCTGTTTGCGGAAGTCAATAGGGAGCAAACCTTGCCGACTATAACACTGCAAGGCGATACCGGCGGTCACTACAATGGCGACACTTGGGACTCGTCAACATTACAAGGCAAGACAACGATGTTGATGTATGTCGATCCTGATGAAAAGAGCAAGGGAGAGATCTTTAAACCGACTATTGAAGCTTTAGAGAAAGATCTTGACTTTAGCAGATTTCAGATCCTTGTCATCCTTAATCTTGATGCGACCTGGAAGCCCAATGCTGTTATCCGATCGATGATGAAGAGTAAAGTCACCGACTACCCAAAACGCACCTACATCCTCGACAATAGCTCTGTTCTTGTCAAAAACTGGGGTCTACAGGACGATGAGTACAACACCTTGCTCATCAATGATGAAAGCAGGGTCATCTACAGCCATTCGGGCGAGTGGACAGGCGATGAGATGAAACAGATCGATTCACTTATCCGTTTACACGTCAAATAAGCACGGCGAGCAGGGTCTTTTTAACATTCTCTTAACAGAGACCCTCTACTATTGTAAACAATAAAAGGAGCAATTTATGAAAAAAATCACAGCATTACTCTTGCTAAGCCTATCACTCTTTGCAGTCGATGGCCAAAAAGTCTATGAAGAGAACTGTAAAGCCTGCCACCTCGGCATGGTCTCAAAAGCTGACTTTATGGCACAGATCAAAACCATAAAAGCACCGCCTATGGTGGAGATCTCCAACCGACTTAAAAAAGCACTCACTATTAAAGACGAAGATGAAGAGGTGCAGCGTTTTGTCGTTATCTCCTTTATCAAAGAGTACGTCAAACGACCATCATGGGACTACTACCTTTGTGATGACTCCGCAGTCAACCGTTTCGACGTTATGCCGGCACAGACGCAGTTGAGTGATGCTGAACTTCAAGCAGTAGCGGAATGGGTCTTCGATGAGTTTGAAGACAAAAAATTTAAGTAAAGAGGATAGAGCTATGAACAAAATTATTGCAACAACACTACTTTTAGGCGCATCTCTTTTTGCTGTGGATGGGTATAAGGTCTATCAAGAGACCTGTAAGGTCTGCCATGTCGAGATGATCTCTGTCGCTGAGACCATGAAACAGATGAAAACCCTTAAAGCCCCGCCAATGGTCGAGGTCTCTCACCAACTTAAAAGCACCATCATCATCAAAGGTCCAAAAGCCGGTGATGAGGACATCCACCGTTTTACGACGATCGCCTTTATCAAAAACTACCTCCAGAGTCCATCAATGGACTACTTTATGTGTAATCCCGGTGCAGTCGATCGCTTCGGAGTCATGCCGGCACAATCAGACCTCAATGATGACGAACGTCAAGCCGTTGCAGAGTGGATCTACGATCGTTATGAAGACGTAGAGTTCAAGTAACCGCTCTTCTTTTGCCGATTCTCATCACTTTGATGGGAATTTCTATCTTCCCACACTCTCTGCACCTTCTTAATATATCAGCGACCTTCCACTTCTTAACATTACGCTAATACGTCTACTGTATTATTCTAGAATCATAGAACACTGTAAGGAGTAGCATGAAAAGAGCTACCAAAGCCGTAGACAACTGGCTCTATAGAGTAGGCGAAGGTATCAGTACCCACAAGTACAAGGTGCTGATAACGATGATCGTCCTTCTTATGGGAATGATCGTCAATGTCCCTAAAATCACTCTAGACACCTCTACAGAGGGCTTTCTTCGCGAAGATGACCCCGTCCGTGTCGCGTACGACAAGTTCCAGAACCAGTTCGGTCATGATGAGAAGATCGTTGTTGCCATTAAGACAGATGGTATCTTTGAACTTGAAAACCTTACTAAACTCAAAGAGCTCCATAATGCTCTGAAAAATGATGTCCCTTACCTAAATGACATCACCTCGCTTATTAACGCTCGAAACACCACTGGTGACGAAGAGAGTCTCTTGGTCGAAGACCTTTTTGAGCAGTGGCCTGAAGACGAAGCAGCCTTGGCAGAGAAAAAGAGACTGGCCTTTGCTAATCCGATGTACAAGAATCTACTTCTTAACAGCGATGGCACCTTTACCGTCATCGTCTTAGAAGCCAACACTTACACCTCTATAGGCGTTGAAAAGGTGGGTGAGCTTGAGGGCTTTGACGATGAGATGACAGATGGCGGTGCAGCTGCGGAGGAACAAGAGTTTATCTCTGATTCTGAAATGGCCGAGATGGTCAAAAAAGTTCGTGAGATCGTTGTACCCTATAAAAGTGATGCATTTCAGATCGAGATCGCCGGTAGTCCAAGTGTGACAGATACACTCAAGAGCTCAATGCAAAGTGATATTAAAAAGTTCAATGGTCTCATCATTCTCTCTATTATCATTCTTTTATCACTCCTTTTCAAACGCGTCTCCGGTGTTGTTTTTCCTCTGCTGGCCGTTATTCTTTCTGTTTTAAGCACAGTGGGGCTTATGTCATTTTTTGGCACGCCTATTAAGATCCCGACACAGATCCTGCCTTCGTTTATCCTTGCGGTGGGTGTAGGAACCTCTATTCACATCATGGCGATCTTCTTTCACCACTTTGACAAATACGGC
>JBATWM010000182.1:0-20155 GCA_049672605.1 Sulfurimonadaceae bacterium | reverse complement strand
GACTCATAACCGTTTGACCACGGTGCGTGACCAGAGATATACCAGCGAATAGCTAAACCTGTTGTGTGTGCGATCAAAAACAGTACCAAGAGAATAAAACTTGCTTTGGTAAAAAGACCCAGTTTAAATCGTGGTTTGATTATCTTGACAAACGACAGCACAAGAAGTGTGAAACCGACTAAAAAGTAAAGCGGCCATAGACGCTCAAAGATATTTGCATGGTTCATCCATATCTCAAGAGCTATCTTCGATTGTTCAGGATATACAGCAGCACCGACAGAACGTTGATACTCAGATATCTTGACTAAAGCATTATCAGCATCGCCCCAGTGTCCTGTTGCTAAACCCATGTCTACTGCTGTAAAGTAGTTGACCGCCAGCTCACGGATCTGATACGCTTCTGTACCTTGCATAGTTTGCAGTGCGCCCATTGTATCTAGCCACTTGTTGTTGGCATCATTCGGTACAGCCCACATACGCAGCAGTGCACCGGAAAACACCATGTAAGCAACATTTAGGCGTTCATCGACCTGCAAGACCGCTTTGTCAAACTTATCACGTTTACCCGGTGCTTTGCGAATCGCTTCATTAACGGCTTCGGTCAGTTTATAACCCGACATCTCATCCGGGAATTCAAAGAACTGTGAAAATGCAGCCAGCTTCTCTTTTTCCCCAGTACCTAGCAGTTTATTGACATCTTTGTGCGAAGTGCGGATCAGTTTGATCTCTCTCCACGCTTCAGGACGCGTCATCATCCCTAGAATGATCTGGTTTGCATTGAGCCCAAGGATCGAACCTTTACGGTTCATCTTATGCATGATCTCGGTACTGAGTGTATCGATCGGTTTCATACGCCCTGCACTGTCTTGGATAATCAATGTCCCAAAATTAGCAGCATGGGTTTTATCAAACTTTTTGACCTCTGTGACCAATGGGTTTTCAGCTGCATTAATCGATGGTGTGTTGATCAGGCCTAGAACTAGCAGTAACGAAGCAACCACTTTTTGCGCATCACTTGCATCACGCGCCACCTTCATCAAACGGCCAAAACGACCTTTCGTAAAGAAAGAGCCGAAGATACCGATAGTCAGCATCAGGTAACCGATGTATGTCGGCAGTGTTCCGGGGTCGTTGTTAACAGACAGTACCGTTCCTTTCTCATCCTGATCGTACGACGATTGGAAAAAACGGTAACCGCGGTGGTCTAAAACATGGTTCATATAGATTCTAAATGGCTCGTTAATTCCCTGTTCGCTGTCTTGCAAGATCACATCACTTGCATACGAAGCCGGTGAGTTTGAACCTGGGTAGCGTTCTAAGTCAAATTTAACAAGTTGCAATGCAAATGGAAGTTTGATGTACTCTGCTCCATACGCCAAGGTCATGTGCATCTCTTTAAAGTGTATATGCTGTACTTCACCCACAACACCCTTTTGTCCAAAGACGACAGACTCTTGCGTTTCGCCATTGTAAGTCACATTGAAACGAAGCGCGTCTCTGTTGCTAGCTTTCATCATCGGTCCCGACTTAGACTCACTAGAGACAAGGACTTGTGTCGCTTTAGCATAGAAGTCTCTAACAACAAAGTTCGTAGTTCCTGCAGTAAACAGTGTACGCATGGTCGCTTCTGATTTGTTTGAAGCATTGGTCTCACCGGTGCTTTGATCATCCATATGAAGGTAGTTTAGGTTCATCGGGTGGTCCATAAACAGTTTTCCATCTGCAACAAAGAAAGAGACAACAGGTTTGTGGAAGGTCTCCGTTGAGCCAAAATTCAAGATGACAGCGTCACCCTCGTAGTGTTCACCCTCTTTTAACTGTACCGGTTCACCTGAACGACCGCTTGTAACCATCATGTTGATGATAGGCTTGCCGTTTGGATCTTCTTGAATTGAGTAGGTTGCATTAGGAATATACTCCAAAAGCTCAATTCCTACATCACTGCCACTCTCCAAGTCTACATTGGTGTCAAAACTGTTTTGACTCATCTTTGAAAGTAGTATCGGCGTTTTATATTGACTCTTTTTACCCTCTTTGTCCGTAAATACAGCCTTTAGATAGGTGTCAGACGAAGTCAGTAGGTTTGAGCTCTCTCCTTCACGGATATGCATCATCCCCTCAAAACCGTAATAACGCGTCACCGCTGCACCGATCAAGATAACTAAAAACGAGACATGAAAAAGTAGAATAAGTATCTTTTTCTGCTGGATCATCTTAAAACGAACGATATTGATCATGAGGTTGATCGCCAAGACAATTAGCAGTACCTCAAACCAACGTGCTTTATAGACAACCGCTTGCGCCGTCATCGTCCCATAATCATTTTCTATGAAGGTGGCATACCCGCTTGCTACTGCAAATATAAGCATTAAAACAGCCATCATCTTCATCGAGCCGACAATTCCTAAAATTGTTTTCATTCCATTCCTTAGCAGACAACTTTAAATACCCTGGAAACAGGGTATTTAAAGCTATCCTAAATCAATACGTTATTGTATGTTGTATTTGTTAACTCTAAGTTAATTTGGCACATAAATGCCTTATTTAAGCTCACCCCAGTGTTTACCGATATTAAGTGAGGTCTTTAGTGGCACATTAAGCGTTGTGATTGTCTCCATGATCTCTTTGAACTCCGAAGCAACTGCCTCAGCATCTTTTTCATCCACCTCAAAGATCAACTCATCATGAATTTGCAACAGCATTTTGGCAGGAAGTCGTCTCTTTTTTATCACGTCAGCGATTTTATTCATAGAGAGTTTAATAAGATCTGCCGCAGAGCCTTGAAACACAGTGTTTACAGACTCACGTTCATACGCTGCCTTTATCATCGGTACCGCCGTTGCGTAGTCAAAATAGCGACGACGTTTCAACAGTGTCTCAACATAGCCCTGCTCTTTTGAGAGCTCGACAATAGAGGCAAAATAGCGTTTAACGGTCGGGAAACTCTCAAAGTACTTCTCGATAATTGTCTTTGCCTCTTTAGTTGTAATACCCAGTGTGTCTGAGAGCTTTTTCTGTCCCATTCCATACAAAAGTCCAAAGTTCACTGTTTTGGCAATGTTACGTTTAGCAGCAGCCTCTTCTTCACCAAAGAGAACAATGGCCGTCTGCATGTGGATATCTTTGTCTTCATTAAAGGCATCCACCAAAACACTGTCTTGTGAAAAGTGTGCCAACAGACGAAGTTCGATCTGCGAGTAGTCGATCCCGATAAGCAGTTTGCCCTCCGGTGCAACAAAAGCTTCACGAATACGTGCACCAAGTTCTGAACGTGTCGGAATATTCTGCAAGTTAGGGTTTTTCGAGCTTAAACGACCTGTCGCTGTACCGGTTTGTACAAAAGAGGTGTGGATGCGCCCATCTTCACTTTGTCTATTAAGCTCAAGCAGTGGCTCAATATAGGTCGAGTAAAGTTTAAACATCTCACGATATTGCAAGATCAACGCAATAATAGGATGTTGACCAAGAAGAGAGTTCAGTACTTTTACATCCGTACTGCGTTTTTTACCGACAGGCAGTTCCAGTTTGTCAAAAAGGATGTCACCAAGCTGCTTCGGCGAGTTGATGTTAAACTCACCGCCGGCAGTTTCATAGATAGCGGCTGTCAGTTCGGTAAGTTTTATTTTCGCTTCGACTTTAAAGTTTTCAAGGCTCTCAGCATCACTCAGAATACCGTTACGTTCCATCTCCATCAATGTTGTTATAAATGGAAACTCCAGGCTGTAAGCCAGTTCTATAAGATGCTCAGCACTCTGAAGTTTGAGCTTCTCCAACAACATATTGTAGAGTTTCAGCGTGATGAGTGCATCTTCTGCTGCATACTTTGTTGCATCTTCCAACTCTACAGAGGCAAAGGTCTCCCCTTTTTTAACCGTATCTTTAAAAGCGATCATCTCATGATCTAACCACACATTGGCCAAGTGGTCAAGCGAAAGTTTGCTTTCGGGGTTGACCAACCAGCCTAAGACAATACTGTCACCATAGATGTTAAGCGTATCTACATCCAAGAAATCCGCGACAAAGTGAAGGTCAAATTTGACATTGTGCCCAACAACGCGAGAACCGAATATCTTACGAAGTGCTTTTTGTCCTGCCTCTTTAGAGACCTGATCAGGCACACCTAGATAGAAGTGAGCAATCGGCACATAATATGCGATCTCTTCGTTCAGTGCAAAACTAAAACCGACCAGATGATCTTTTGCATGATCCAGTCCTGTTGTCTCGGTATCAAAGGCAACGATGTCGTCCGCTTTAAGTCCATTGAGCAGTGACATCAACTCATTTTCATCAGTGATCAGCTTTGTATTTAGGTCCAACTTCTTTGGCGCCATCTCGGCCATGACCTCATCCGCCGTTTTGGGCTTTGATGTTGCCGGACGCGTATCAGGGTCAACCAATTTTTTGGCATGTAAGACACGAAGGATCCCATTCATCTCATACTCGACGAGCTCATCGTAGATCGGAAGAAAAGGATTTGCCTCGGGAAGTGCAAACGGTGTAAAGTCTATGCCCTCCAAAAGATCGGTACGCAGTGTCACCAGCTTATGGGACATCCAGGCATCTTCTTCAAATTCTCTTAGCTTCTTCTGTATACCCGGCGGTTTGATCTCATCAATATTCGCATAAACATTTTTAAGGGTATCGTATTGGCTTAGAAGCTTTTGTGCCCCTACCTTACCGATCCCTTTAACACCGGGAACATTATCGGCGCTGTCGCCCAAGATCGCTTGGTAGTCTGTAAATTGACGCGGGTGGATCCCATACTTGTCAAAACACTCATCTTCATTGATATCTTTACGTTTTATGGCATCGACAAGGACTACCCTGTCATCGTCAATGAGCTGATAAAGGTCTTTATCGTGGGAGACAACACGCACGGTATACCCTTTTTTCTTTGCCTCGATGGTCAGTGAAGCGATGACATCATCGGCCTCAAATCCACTCATAGCAATAGAGTGAAAGCCCATCTTCTCGATCCACTCTATGGCAATAGGAAGCTGCATTGAGAGCTCTTCAGGCGGCGTAGAACGGTTCGCCTTATAGTTAGGATCGATCTCATTACGAAAGGTCGGCCCTTTTGAGTCCAGTGCAAAGACAAGATAGTCAGTCGTATGCTCTTTTTCAACACGTTCTATAAAGTGGGTAAAACCGGTCAAAAGCCCTGTAGGAAAGCCATTTTTGTTGGTAAGTGGCGGAAGTGCATAAAAGCTTCGAAAGAAGAAGCCGAAAGTATCAATAATGGTTATGGTTTTAGACATAAAAAGCCTTCTAAAATAGTAATGCTATTTTAACTAAGAAAGCTTATGCCTCTATCAACCAACATCGGCAAGCTGTCGATCATGAAGTCTGCTTAATAGAACCAATCCGACAACGGCCCCTAACAGTGCGAACCACATATCAGATTGGGTATCCCAGATGTAACCCTGTGTACCCAGGAACGCTTCGGCACTCTCACCTGATGCTAAGGCCACCCACCACTCTATGAGTTCATAAAAAGCACTCAGTCCCAGACAGAAAGAGACGATGAAAAAATCCCTCCAGGCAGAACCGTTAATCACTTTTTTTCTGATGAGAATTTCTCTTGCCACTAATGCGGGAACAAACCCTTGGAAGATGTGCCCGACTTTATCGAAATTATTGCGCGTAAAACCAAAGACATCTTTCAAATCATCAAATAGAGGGACTTCTGCATAGGTGTAATGTCCACCGACCATCAGAAGGATGCAATGCAGTAGTATCAGTATATAGACCAGCGGGGTTAATTTAAACGACTTGTACGTATACGCCAATACCAGTACACCAATGACAGCAGGAAAAACCTCCAAAAACCACGTCAGTCGGTCTTTGGGATCTATTCCTGACCATACAAAAATAACTGTAAAAACTATGATCCAAAGATATTTAATGATCTCCCCTTTTTTCGTACACTGCTTAATAGCTAAATATTGTATGTCATATTGGCTTATCAACTTCTCTAATTAGCTAATAACTTATAAACATCCATCGGCATCACACCTAACTCATCGGCTATATTTTTTAGTTTACTGTCAGGACCAACATCATCCAACCCTTTTGACTTTAAGAGTGCAATGGACTTTTCCAAATCAATTTTTTTCATATCACTTAACTCTTGTAAGGTTTTTCGTCCCAACCTAGAGGGAATACTCTCATTTTTATTGCCATTATATTGCGTATCTTTTTTGATCAACTTGTAAACAGCACTAGGACTCATATGGTTGTTTCTACCTATCGTTTTCAAGGATTCATCTTCTTGAAAAACAATATTATTTCTTTGTAAAATCTCTTTGGCTTGAACAAGATCTATCTGCAGCTTCTGACATAACACTCTTAATTTGGTCTCCTCAGCATGCCCGTATGGCGGTTCGCCATACTGCTTGGTCCAAGACTCTTTTATCGTATCACCCATCTGTAGGAAAGCTTTCATCGGTTGCACATAATAGAGTGTACCGACAACAAAAAAGAAGTTGATCATAAGTGCGATCAAGAACTCTCTTTTGGTAAAAGAGACTTTCTTATTGACATCTTTCAAATAACTGACGATCGGCTTCCAATTATAATAGATATGCCAGAGTGCAAAAAACAGAAACGTCACCATTGACGTTGTGTGAAGGTCCGCATACTGTGTTTTTGTCAATCCCAGCAGATGCCAGTCACTCCAGTAAGCAACACGCCCATGCGGTGTCAGAAAGAGCATGATTCCGGTGTAGCTCATAATTAAAAAGGCAAGGCCCAAGCTTAAAGAAGTTATTTTTTTCATTGCATACCGCCTAATCTGTTTTATAGTTACTTCGTCTTATTCAGAAATTGTATCAGTTTTTGGTTTGACTGGTGAATTACGTAAGTAATCTACCGGGGACAATGGGAATGAGGAACACTATTTTGTTCCTCATTATTCAATTTCGGATACAGCGACCATATAGTTTTTGCCATAGAACTTTGCACACTTTGGGCATGTTGTGTAAAAAAAGTACGTTTTCTTGACTTGTTTGCCTCTGCTTTTGACAAAGGTGTCCATCTCTTTTTCCCACTTGGGCGCGTTTTTGTAGGGGCCTTCAAAAACCTTTGTCAGAAAGTCGCCACTCATCTGCACCATCTCCTGTTCTGGCACATCTTTGGTTACTGAGAAATAATGCTCACTACGCCAGGCAGACGGATCATTAGAGAGCACAATGAATTGGTCCATATTCTGTGCATCTGCTTTTTCTATCGCTTCGAATGTTTTAGGAAACACAGACCCCATATTTAGCGGAATGTGAAAAATACTTCTGGTTGTAGCCTTGACGAATAATTTATCTTTAAAGTGAAGTTCTTGTTCATCCCAGCCTTCAGGTTTGAATCGAGGACAACAGTTTGTAGGGTTGTCGCTCATATCGTAATGAGGTAAAACATTAGTCTGCATCTTTTCTCCTTCACTAACTAAAAGCATACGATGATCCAAAGATATTAACTATTACCTCTTCGTTGGCACATGATGAATTTCTTTTTGTCTAACGGCTCTATTCAGCCGCGCGGTTTTTTGTGTCATCTGAATTAGTCTTATCAGATAATATGTCTATATTGTTAGGATCTACTGATGCCCATATATTCTCATCTGTTATCTGTTCTACACTGGATAGTTTCTTAATCAGATCGGTTGCTTCATGAATGGCATTATCATAATACTTGATCATATCCTGGTTGAAGTCTTTGCTTTTCTGCGCTTCCATCTTTACCAACTGCATCTGATTCAACAGGTTGTTTAATATATGATGGGTTGCATATATCATTGAGTTATAGATACGTGCTGACTGTAACTCTTTTTCTTTTATAACCAGCTTCTTCGAAAAATAATCAACGAATATCCCAAAAGACATAAGCAGCAAAATAATAACAATTCGCATCCACAGCTCATTAAAATCTTCAGGAATAATTTCGAAATCCGGCTCACCATATACATAATAGTGCACTGTAGAGTCAAAGAACCAAAATATCAACGCGACAGCTAAACCAATAATTGTAAACATATAGTTCTTCATGAATATTCTACCTAATTATATTATTTTGAAATTATACCTCATCGCTTTGCGATGTAATCTAAAAAATATAGTGTTCAGAGCCATAAGACCTCAGTTATCACAGTAAAGTCAGTCAAACACTTTTTGGTAGCTGTGACAATACGGCAGCTTACCACTGCGTTTGTAATAGTCTTGATGATACTCTTCTGCTGCATAAAACATTTCACTTTTACGGATCTTCGTTGCGACCTTGTAACCTTTTTTACTCAAGACACCAACCAGTCTCTCAGCAACTTCTTTCTCTTTAGCATCACTGTAAAAGAGTACAGACAGGTACTGCTCACCGATATCAGGTCCCTGCCCGTTTGTCTGTGTAAAGTCATGGATCTCAAAAAAGTTCTTAGCCAAGGTCTCGAAACTGATCTTCTTCGGATCATAGACAACTTCAACCGTCTCCACATGCCCAGTTCGTTTATAGACCACATCCTTATACGAAGGGTTTTTTACATGACCGCCCATAAAGCCTGAGACCACATCCTTGACACCCGGCAGTTTTTCGAGATGGTACTCCACACCCCAGAAACAGCCGCCTGCGAAGTAGGCTTTTTTCAAACTACTACTCTCTTGTGCTATTGCGAGTGTGCTGCCTAACACCAATGCGGCTATCCATATTAAAATCTTTCTCATCTCTCTCCCCCTCTTACTAACTGTCTTATTGTAGGACTAACACATAAACAATTCATAAACCTAAACTATTTCGCTAAAATCTCTTTATGAAAAAAACGATCCTGATCACAGGCTGTTCAAGCGGTATCGGTTATGAGACAGCACTCTATCTGCATAACAACGGTTATGAGGTCTTTGCCTCTGCTCGTAAGAGCCAAGATGTAACACGACTAAAAGAGGAAGGTCTTAACGCCTTGCAACTCGATGTGACAGACACTGCCTCTATTGACAGAGCCTTAGAAAGTGTATTAGCGCAAACAGGCGGAACGCTCTACGCTCTTTTCAACAATGCAGGTTATGGCCAACCCGGTGCTTTGGAAGATGTTCCAAGTGAGGCCTTGCGAGAGCAGTTTGAGACGAATGTGATTGGGCTACATGAGTTGACCAAAAGGATTATTCCTATTATGCGTAAGCAGGGTTATGGGCGTATTATCCAACACTCTTCTATTCTTGGACTCATCTCACTGCGTTTTCGCGGGGCGTACAATGCTAGTAAGTACGCTATCGAAGGCCTTTGTGACACACTTCGTTTAGAGCTGCAAGGCACTGATATCCATGTTGTTACAATGAACACAGGCCCTATCCACTCCAAGTTTCGTGATAATGCAACTGTGAAATTTTTAGAGTATGTTGACATTGAAAAAAGTCACTTTAAAAAAGAGTACAGAGAAGAGGTCTTGGCACGTAAAGAGAAAAAGAGTGAAAGCGACCCGTTTACCAAAGAGCCTATAGAGGTGATTGACAAGGTTATTCTTGCGCTTGAAAAGAAGCAACCTAAACCCCGTTACTACGTCACCACTGCAACCCATCTTCTAGGCAACTTAAAGCGACTCTTGCCGACAGCATGGCTGGACAGAATTCTCATAAAGGTATAACCCAAATGATGCATCAGATCAGCGACAAGGTATTTGCAGAAGACTTTCTTTTTGAAGTAGACATCGCGACACCTCTGCTTCCATCACCCTATGAAGAGTTCCCCTTTTTACTCATAGAGAACTTTTTAGACGAGGCAACCTGCAAAGTGATCATTGATACAGCCAAGCAAAGCAGCGATACTAAAAGTGCAGAGCTCAGAAGTAGGCATAAAACACTCAACCCAAAGATACGTAAAACAAAGATCCTCAGGTTAACAGACCTGCATCAAAAGCTCTATGATGAAGCACTCGAAACAATTCGCCCTAAGATCGAGAGCTTTTTTACTCTCTCAATGACCCTCTCGACAAAGCCGCAACTCTTAGAGTATACAAAAGGCTCATTCTATAAAGCGCACTCTGATGATTCAAGTGTTTTGGTTGACAAAAAGGGGACCATAAAAGGCTTTAAACAGGTCGCACCGCAAAGAAAGGTCACCACGCTTCTTTTTATCAGCGAGTACAGTGACAAAGAGCTCTCTCCCTACCAATTCAGTGGCGGTGAGCTTACCTTTAACTACTTCATAGACAGTGAGAATCGTCCACTGCTCTTGACACCTAAAATGGGAACAATAATTATTTTTGGAAGCAACCCTATCTATACCCACGAGGTCAAGGTCGTTGAAGACGGTTACCGTCTTACCGTAGCCCAGTGGCATGATGCGATTTTATGATTTGAATACTTCTATGATTTGAATACTTCATTGTCAATTGACCATATAATGATTGTTTGGACGCAATAGAGTATAAACTTCTACGACACCAAAAAACTCAAACTTCCAAACATACGAACAGGGATTAAAACGAAGTTTTAACTTTAAAATAGATGCGTTACCGCTTGACTCTTTTCGCAACATCTACAGAGCTGACTGCAAGGAGTGGACTTCCGTTAATAAAATCACTCTGTCTGAGCGTAGCGAGTTAGGGATTTTTAGGAAGGGAACGAGTGAAAGAAAGGTAGTCGGTAGCCACCGACCTCGCAGCCGTTGCGAGAGCTTTTTTGCTTACTTTTTTTGCGGCGTAAAAAAGTATGAGAGAATGAGATAAAGTTTATACTTTTTTGACACACATTCACTCAACTGACTCTTTAGCTTCTTTTTAATGTCTTTAGTAGAGGTTATGTCACTTTTTTCTTTGCGTGCACAAAGCAAAACCTAACGAAAAAAGAAAGTGCAATACCCTCCGGCCACTATTCACTAGTCTGAAACTCTAACTTTCAACCTCCGTACATTTTAGCACGCCTGCAAAAATTAAACTACTGACGCAACCTAACACAAACTACTTCGACACCACAAAACTCAAACCTACTATCAATACGAACAGGGATTAAAACGAAGTTTTAACGTTAATAGATGCGTTACCGCTTTGCTCTTTTTCGTGGCATCTGCAGAGTGAGCTGGAACTCTATTTAGCTCGTTAAAAAAGTCACTTTGTCTGAGCGTAGCGAGTTAGGGACTTTTAGGGAGTGAACGAGTGTAAGGAAGGTAGTCGATAGCTATCGACCTTGAAGCCGTCGCGAGCGGTTTTTCGTTTCCTTTTTGTCGAGTCAAAAAGGAAAGAGTCTAGTCAATCGAGGCTATATGTCAGACATGATAAAGAAGTCAAGTAAAACAAATCAGAATGAAGTAATTCTAATCTTCTCTACCTTTTCGTGCAAAATCATCTTGAAGTAATTTTCTAATCTCCGAATTCTCTTGAGGCGTTATCCTGTCTTCCGCTTTAAGAGCGCGAAGTATATGGTGCACTTCATTGACGGTAATACCATAAGGATCTTTCTTTTCAACCTTGACACCACCATTCTCCAAAATATGAACCATGTCGATATTGCGGCGTCCGTGTTGTAGAAAGTAGATAAGCCCAAGCTCGCCTGTATGCTCTTTTTCAATGGCAAC
This sequence comes from Sulfurimonadaceae bacterium, assembly GCA_049672605.1. Classification (GTDB taxonomy): domain Bacteria; phylum Campylobacterota; class Campylobacteria; order Campylobacterales; family Sulfurimonadaceae; genus Sulfonitrofixus. Next base: position 8,611 of record JBATWM010000182.1, on the reverse strand, counting down.
AACCACTTTTTTCGGGATCTCGCGTGTTACTTCCGGTGCTATCTGTCTGAAATCTGCAGCATCCATGTAACCGATATAGAACTTGGTAATAAGATCGATCTTGCGAACTACATCAGGTTGATTTAAAAAACGTATGTCCAAGGGCACATTTTTATTACTGCGGGAGCGCTTCATCAGCCATGTCAAGGTGTTGTAGTACTTAAATGGACGGATCTGCAGTTGGTCAGTACCGATCACTCTTTTGTCATTGACCTTTTGGTACGGCTTGCGTTTCACGTTGTCCTTGTCACTCAGCCAGCTCAAAATATCCTGGGCGAAGAAGGGCTTTGTAATCCAGACTGTGCAGAAGTCCTGAAGCTGTTTAGTCCCGGTAACACCTTCGTTCAAGATCAATAGCGCTTTGACCTTATATTGTGGAAAGATCGTCTCCAGCAGGGCTTTTTTCTTGCGTAGACGGCGTTTTAGATTTGTCACAGACTTGGTCAGCGTCATCTCTACCATGTACAGTGTGTCATCTCTGGTAATAAAGAGTGCATCAAACTCACCGATCTCATTACGGTTTGTGCGGTAGACGATCTGTCCTTTACCGTTAACAGAGAGTGTATTAGAGATAGATTCTGTTTTAGGAGCGTTGGGTCCCTTAGAGATAAACTTGACAATGTCGTCTTGAGTGACAGACCATCGTAAAAGTCGTTCATAGATGAAGTTTTCAAAGGCTTCACCCTCAAATGAGCGGTATGAACTTATGTATTGCGGTTCATCTTCAGCCATACCCTGTTTCTGTAAAGAGAGAAGGTGTTTAATACCATAGGGGTAGTAAAGCAAGTTGTCATGAATATCATTTTTTTCGAGATTATAAATCTCATCCGGCATGTTAAAAATAGGTGGCTCCCACGCGGCACTTATGTGCCTTTTCTAACTCACGTCAAGGTAAGCTTACTAATAATACAGATTTCTTACTGAAAGCTTGATGTCACCTCACTCTATCAACCTACTTTTCATTGAAAAATGCCATAATGTCGCCCATGAATAAAACAGAACAGACACCATTTGACTACACTAAAGCGCAAGATGAGGCAACAGGCTGGTTTAACGACTACTACAAAGAGGCCGATAAACAGATCGACACCATCGCCTGGGCAAAAGGTGAAGCCAACCCTTTTCTCAGCGAATACCTTAGTAACTTCAGTGGTACGCCCTCTAAAGCCATCGTTATTGGTTGCGGGTTGGGTGATGACGCCTTTGCCCTTTATGAAGCAGGTTTTGACGTTACCGCCATCGACATCTCACCTGAGGCTATCGCCTGGGCAAAAGAGCGTTTTGACGGTGCAGATATTGACTTTGTCGTCGCTGACCTCTTTGATCTTCCCAAGGAGTTGTTAGGTGAATTTGACTTTGTGTTTGAAGCTTTTACCATCCAATCTTTGCCGCTTTCGCTACGTGACCGTGTGATTACGGCTATTACTTCACTAATGACACCAAATGCTAAAATCCTGGCTGTCTGTAATGCTAAACTAGATCATGAGAAGTTTGATGGACCACCCTGGCCTCTGAGCTTTAACGAACTGCGACTCTTCACCATGAAAGAGTGCCGAGAGTTGGAGTTTAGTATCTATGAAAACGATTCGGCTCTCTCTACACTCAAAGTTCGCGCTATCTTCCAAAAAGAGAGGTGATCCCATGACCTATTACCCTTATGAGAAATTTGTAACCGATGTTAAAGCCCTTGTCAAACTAACATCAGAGTACCAACCCGACACACTGATCGCTATTGCCCGTGGCGGACTGACACTTGGTCACGCCTACGCCTCTGCTACCGACAACCGCCAACTGATGAGCATAAACTCGATTCTCTACGAAGGTGACCAACGCGGTAAAAGCTGTGAGATCTTTAATGTCCCAGAGCTGCAACATGCAAAAAAGGTACTGCTGCTTGATGATATCGTCGACAGCGGACAGACTATTAAAGAGGTGGTAACACACCTACAGAGCTGTTTTCCAGACGTTGAGTTTAAAATCGCTTCGATCTACTATAAAAAAAGTGCGGTCATCCAACCCGACTTTGCCATCCATGAAGCGAACGACTGGATAGAGTTTTTCTGGGAAAAAGATTTTTTAGCTGATTGAACTAACTAAAAGCGCTACATAAACCTTCAATAAATCCTACTAGACTTGCAGCATGAAAAAAATCGTCATTATCGGTGCAGGTCTTAGTGGCATCTACGCTGCCACCCTACTTCAAAAAGATTATAATGTCACCATTTTAGAAGCACGCAGTCGCATCGGTGGACGTATTCTCACTGTTGATGGATTTGACATGGGTCCATCATGGGTCTGGTCACACCAAAATCAGATCTTGCAACTCATTCAAGAGAACAACTTGGAACTTTTTGCACAACACACCAAAGGTTTAGCACTCTATGATACACCTAATGGTGTTGAACAGTTCACACCTCCGCCATCTGCCCCATCAGGCCGCATTAGAGGCGGTATCATCGCACTTGTCAAGGCATTGGAATCAAATTTAATTTTAAATACTATCAAATTAAGCAATGCCGTTATTGCTGTAGAAAATAGAGATAATTCTCTATTAGTTAAAACCGCTGATACACTCTACGAAGCAGATATTGTCTTAAACACCTTACCACCACGTTTAGCTCTCGAGAGTATTACTTATGAGCCAGAACTTCCCACTGTGCTAACAACGCAACTTGCATCTATACCAACCTGGATGGGCAGTTCTGCAAAATGCACCATTGAGTTTGAGACACCTTTTTGGCGAGAAAAAGGGTTGAGCGGTTTTGCCTTTAGCCATGTCGGTCCGCTTGGTGAGCTCCATGATGCTTGCACTGAAGATAAAGCAGCTCTGTTTGGTTTTTTTCACTCACAGGCCCATGATAAAAGTGAAGAAGCGGTAAAAGCACAGATGATAAGACTTTTTGGTGATGATGCCAAGCAGATTAAAAATATCTACATCACAGACTGGACCAAAGAGCTGTTTACCTCAGTAAAAGCTGATCATCGTCCACTTTCAACACATCCCGATTATGGACACAGCGCCACTGCTTATAAAAATAGACTTCTTTTTACAGGGACAGAATCATCCGCTCAGGACGGAGGGTATTTGGAAGGTTGCATCGTGTCGATCAACAATCTTGTTAGTAAGATAGATCGAGCATAGGCTGCTCATTCAAGCTCTGTTATAATGTCACACTTAAGGAAAATCAATGAAGATAGATAACAATACAAACACTATTAATGGACTTTTTATGATTCCGGATGAGGGCAGTTTTTTGAAAAAGCTGATTCTCTCAAGACCAACTGTTTTTAATCCTGATGTACTTTTGGCTTTTAAAGTACTACAAGAGAGTAACCCGGAACTTGAGCTGATCCAAAAAGATAACTATTTTGCATTGATCTTGCCAAGTGTCTCTCCCGGACTGACACTTGAAGCGATGCTAATTACAACAGAAGAAGATGGGCAGCTTTTCTTTAGCATCTATCACCGACTACACTTCGATCAGAGCATCTACCCGGGCATGCAGATCATCGAAGCTGACGCCTTTTTACGTATGGCAGCCGTTATAACCAACGTCCCGATCAACGACCGTATCGAAGGGTTGGCAAGTCTGCTCAACTACCAGGTCAAAGAGGCACTCAACATCGAGATCACCATGCTCACTCTTGCCGATGCCAATCCTAAGGTTGTTGAAGAGAATGTCCTGCCGTATGTTATGAATGCTGTGACGCGTTTTATGTTAGCCACTACACTTGATGATGCCGATTACATCCGTCCTATGAGTGCCGATGAGCTTAGTGCCCTCATCGCTCGCTGGTGCGACCTGCCTCTTCTAGTCAGTGCAACAGGCGTCAACCGTCTCGTAGACTACCAAGATGACATCATAAAAGTAGAGAATGCCTTTATCCCTGAATTTGCCTCGTCTACGACCTGTCTGATGTTTTTATATCTAGAGCAGAGAACCTCTTCTGCTCTACTGGAAAAAGGCGGCTTCAAACTGGTTAAAGAGTTTCTACTCGACAAGGCTGAACTATACAACTTGAAAACTATTGTTGGGACAGGTGACACACTAGGAAACTTCAAACAGTTGGATGCGTCTATTGCAGAAGAAGAGGTAGACTTTTCGATATTTGATCCGAAGAGTTAATTGTTCGTACCACGTGTTATTTTGCGATGTGACATTTCACGATTCGTCATTTAGTGACTCTCTGTATTGTGCTGTTGGCACTTAAGTGCCACCCTGCATTGAGCTTTAGCTCTTTAAGTACTGCAGATGTATTGAGCTGTTGACACGTTCTCTTTACTTATGATTTTGAACAGTAGGCGGGACGATGTTTCCACTGGCCTGCATGCTCAACGCTTCAGGGTACGTTGTATAGTGCTCTCTCACCGCATTCGCCAAACGCTGTTTCACTTCCTCGTCCACCAAAACCTTATCGCCCTCGCCTAACGCTGCCAATAGAGCATCAACAAGCTTATCTTGCGGGCTTTGCACCAGCACTCTCCATGAAGCGAGCAGAGACTTGCTGACATGGCGGGGGATCGAGCCCAAGATACCGATGTCGTTTTGGTTATGGACCAACAGACCAGAGGTCGTGCCACGGTCTAGTGTAAGGACCTGGAAAAGGTAAAGTGTATGATAGGCAAGCTGTGCATCCAACTCCGCTTCTGTCGGCTCAGTGACGTTCTCTAACGCTTCAAAGACAATGGCAGCATAAACGTTGATCATCATCTCCCCAAATTTTTTGGCAAAGGCTTTGTCCGCTTCGGCATCACCACTGTTAAAGTTCTCAAGATAGAAGTGCGATACACCGCGATGACGGCTCAGTGCAGGAATGTTGAAATAACGCTCCCCTTGTGCTGTACCCTCTTCAAGATACTCTCCCGCCGCCTCTTTTAAGACAAAGTTAAAGCGGTTCGTCGCCTCCTCGTCTTCAATAGCTGGGTTCAAGTCTGCCATAACGCGCCAGTACCCTTTGCCGTCTCGCATCTCTGTCCAACTGATATGCATATGGATAGAGGGCACATTAGGGTGCATCGGGTGGATAATCGTCGAGATTGCTGTTGCAGAACCCAGTTTTTTACTGCTGTCATCGTCATAATGGACCTGCGAAACATTGACTGAAGCACGGTTAAAGAGTGTCTCATCTGTCGCAACATACCGAACACCTCCGCCGTGTTTGCCGCCGTCTCTTCCCCATGAAACCGCTTCAAAATGTTTTGCGTCACCGAAGACTTTGCTCAACTCATCGAGCTGCTCTACAAAATGGTGCTGCAGATACCCAACAATACGGTTGGCTTCTTGGGCTGTTTTAGACTTGGCATGTGTACGCTTCATCTATTTTCCTCCGGCATATCGGTTACGTTTAGTCTGCTTCACCTTTTTATCCGTCGAAGCATACTTTTTAATTTTCTCTTTTACGGGCGCATGCTTGCGTGCTTTTGCAGCTTTTCGACGGTCACGCTGGTTATGCTGTTCGCCGCGATCAGGGATGCGCTCATCAAAGGTATAACCATCAGTCTTGATCTCTTCCATCTTCTGTCCGATCAGTTTTTCGATCTCAAACAGATATGCTACGTCATATGCAGAGACCAGAGAGATAGCCAGACCTTTTTTACCGGCTCTACCTGTTCGTCCAATACGATGTACATAATCCTCCGGTACACTAGGAAGCTCGTAATTGATAACATAGTCCATATCTTTAATATCCAGACCGCGCCCGGCTACATCGGTAGCTACCAAAACTCTAAACTTACCCTCTTTGAACTGCTGAAGGGCTTTAGTACGCTTAGCTTGAGTGATGTCTCCATGAATAGCCGTCGCGGGTAGTCCTGCCTCTGTCAACTCTTTTGCAATGTTGTCTGTGCCGTCTTTTGTACGGGTAAAGACAAGGACCTGCTTGTAGTTGTTCGCACCGATCATGTAAGAAAGAAGATCGATCTTTTTGTCACTGTTGACAAAGTGTACTTTCTGCTCGATCGTCTCTGCCGTTTTGTTTTGGCGTGCGACTTCAATGATCTTTGGTTTTCTCAGCAGTGATTTGCCCAGGTTTACCACCTTAGGCGTAAAGGTGGCCGAGAACATAAAGGTCTGTCGTCCTTTTGGCATCACCTCGCCGATGGCGCGGATCTCATTGATAAAACCCATGTCAAGCATTCTGTCTGCTTCGTCAAGCACAAAAAAGTTGATGTTGTCGAGTTTCACGCTCCCTTGCTGCAGGTGTTCAAAAAGACGTCCCGGTGTTGCCACAATGATGTCAACACCTTTTTCTAGTTGTGCGACCTCGACACTTATCTTCTTTCCGCCATAGAGGTTGACAGAGTTATAAGGGAGGTTTTTACCGTATTCAACAACGCTCTCACCAACCTGCATCGCAAGTTCTCTTGTCGGTACCAAGATCAACCCGCGAAGAAGATGTTTGTCTACATTCTTTTTGTCATGTCCCAGGCGCTGCAACATAGGCAGGACAAAGGCAGCTGTTTTACCTGTTCCTGTCTGGGCACTGACCAGAAGGTCTTTTTTGTCAAGAGCAACAGGAATAGCTTGCTCTTGTACGGGCGTAGGAGTCTCATAGTTTTTTGCTTTTATAGCGTCTAATATATGGTTGTTTAACCCAAGTGATTCAAAATTCATAATTGCTCCTGCATTTGTGATGCAATTATAGCTAAAGGGCACCTCTAATAACCCTAGTTAGCCTCAGCAACACAGAGAAATTCATAATCAAGGCGGTACTTTAAAAGCCTAGCCGTAGCTAAGGTGAAAAGTACCAACGCAGAGTATGTGTTTCTCTGTATTGCCCATATGGAGATTGACTAAGGGTTTTTAGAGGTGTCCTAAACAGAGGACTAACCATTAAATAGTTATAATCTGCCAATTACTTTAAGGGCATCTTCTATGATCGGTTACTATCTTTTTCTCGGCTTTGAAAAATTTTTGATACTACTGCCGCATTCGTGGCGTAAAGCACTCTTTATAGGTGTCGCAAAACTTGCTTATCTTGTCGATAAAAAACATCGTCTAGTTATCAGACAAAATCTGCAGTTCATCTATGGCGATGACGTGGATGATAAACTTGTTGAAGAGGTGAGCCGTTATGCTTATAAGAACTTAGCCCTCAATGTTCTTTTTACCATTGAGAGACGCTATTTATCACTAGAAGAGTTTGAAAAAAAGATCACACTTAAAAATGTAGAACTTGTCGAAAAAATCTTAGCTGAGGGCCGTCCTATTATCTATACAGCGGCACATTTTGGTCAATGGGAGCTTGGAGGCAGTGCTATCAGTGCCTTTGTTGAACCGCTTTCAGTCATCTATAAAGTCATGTCAAATCCTCATTTTGAAAAGTACCTTCTAGATTCCCGCGCTAAGTTTCGCATTACTAACGTTGCTCACCATGGCGCGCTCAAGCCACTTATTAAACAACTAAGAAAGAAAAAATCGATTGCTCTTTTAGGTGACACAAAAACGTCAGAACGCGATGGTGTCCTTGTAGATTTTCTTGGTAAAGAGACCTACCAAGTCACCACACCCGCTGTTCTGGCACGAAAACTAGATGCAGCCATTATCCCTGTTGTCTCCTATACAGATGATCATGAAAACTACACGGTTGAATTTTTTGATGAGATAGACGTGTCAACCATAGAGGACGAAGATGAAGCAATCCAAAAAGCGACACAAGGTTTAGCAGATTGGTTAACACAACTCATTAATGATGATCCAAAACAGTGGTTTTGGTTACACCGCAGATGGAAATCCGACTATCCAGAGATCTACAACAAGTAATATTGACAATGGCAAATCAATAAATCAGTATTTAGTGAATAGGCATGTTTTATAAACAAGATTATTGTTCACACAATGAGCATACCCGCATCAAACATCCTAAATTAAACACATTTGTTTTGCTTTTGTTTATGTAAACCTTCTACAATTACTGCAGATACAGAAACAAAAGGATCTATTATGAAACAGGTTGTACTATCACTCTTATTATTGCTGGGAGCATTAAGCACTCAAGCAGATGAAGGAACAAAATTGAAAGAACTGCCTATCGAATACAACACACTAACACCAGAAGAGGAGTATGTCATCTTGCGCAAGGGGACCGAACGTCCTTTTGGTGCCAACTATGAAGAGTTTCAAGCCCAAGGTGCCGGAACGTATGTCTGTCGTCAATGTAACGCCCCACTCTACTCAACTGACAGCAAGTTTGATTCACACTGCGGCTGGCCGAGTTTTGATGATGAGATAAAAGGTGCTGTCAAACATCTTCCTGACGCTGACGGACGCCGTGTAGAGATCGTCTGTAACAACTGCGGCGGTCACTTGGGCCACGTCTTTGAAGGTGAGCGTATGACAGCCAAAAACACACGTCACTGCGTCAACTATACCTCGATCAAATTTGTTCCAAAAGGTAAATAAAAGACGTGAGAGAATTGATGTCTGAACTAACAAAACAATCACTTTTACGACATGCTGATGTGCACACCATCATTGACATAATTGTGAATGTGTGGCCGCAGCTTTTAGATGAAGACAAACAAGAACTTTGCCTTGAGACTGTTTATGACCTGCTAGCCAATAGAGTCCCC
>JBATWM010000181.1:0-14939 GCA_049672605.1 Sulfurimonadaceae bacterium | reverse complement strand
TGAATGGTGAATGGTGAATGGTGAATGGTGAATGGTGAATGGTGAATGGTGAATGGTGAATCAATTATGAAAGATGGCGAAGCTCATCTAAAACCAAACCTAACTTTTAAAAGTTTTAGATTTCGAGAAAACATCGCTGTGCGAGCGGTACCCTTGTTTTGGTGCAGGTTGTGCAAAACGTTTAGCCGACAGTGTACATCGGTACACCGAGAGCTAGACCTTTAGAGAGAGTAGATAGTTTACTACGTTATCTACGAAGGCATCGTGTTTACGATCTTTACCGTAAGCAATATACAATTTACGTTCGATCTTCTGCCCTTTAATACGCGCTTCAAAAAGTGTACCATTTGCCAATTCATCTTGAATGACGTGACGTGAGATCACTGAGACAACCGGACGAACAGAGTCTTTTGGAGAACGCAAAATAGACTCTTTGATCGCCGTTGGACTTTGCACTACACCGATAACATTAAAACTTGCACATTCAACACCGATCTCATCAAAAGCTTCAGAGGTAATACGGCGTGTATGAGATTTTTCGTCACGACAGATCCAGTCAAATGTGTACATATCATCACGGCGTAGCTGTTTTGTAACAGGTTGATTAGAGAAGATGACTAACTCATCATCCATCCATTCGCGATAGATGATCCCATCTCTAATCACAGGTGATTCAATTAAAGCGATATCAAGTTTTTTATCTTCGATCGCATCGATCAACTCTTCTGACATACCTACATTCATATAGACTTCATTATTGATCTTCTCTTTGATCGCACCAAGGTAACGCGGCATGATGTAGTTACCAATAGAATACGATGAACCTAGCACAAAGGTAAAGTCTTTGTTAATGATCTTAAGGAGATCTTTTTCACTAGAGTTGATCGCTTTATCAAGACGTATTGCTATACGATAAAGGTCTTCACCCTCTTTAGTCAGTTTAATCCCATTTTTCTTACGCTCAACGATCTTTGTGTCGAGGTACTCTTCGATAAATTTAATTTGTTGTGTTACTGCCGGTTGAGAGATTCCAAGTTTTGCAGATGCCTTAGAAAAACTTTTCTCTTTGATAACTGTCAAAAAGGTATGAAGTTTTGCAAAATCTTTTAACATAAGCTGTCCTTTTACGTAAGATAATTTTATTTGTGACATTATAACGCAGAATTATAAATAAATACAAGACACCTGGATAATCTCTACTTATTAAACGATTTTATGATTATAAATTCATAATATAACTTTTATAAATCCACCATAGACGCCTTAAATTCTTAATGATAGGTCAAAATGCCATACACCTGCATTATTTAAATCAATTTTGCTATAATTTAAATATATACATATAAAGATAGTAGGCTTCATGGATAAAATATTTACCAATTTAAATGAATCGCAAAGTTCAGCAGTTAAGCAGATCGATGGGCCTCTACTCATTTTAGCGGGAGCTGGTAGTGGCAAGACCAAGACCATCACCTCACGTTTAGCTTATCTTTTAGATGTCGTTGGCATCGCTCCAAACAACACGCTTACACTTACTTTTACCAATAAAGCGGCTAAAGAGATGCAAGAGCGTGCCTTTGCTATGATCAATCCGACCTCATATCCGCCACTACTTTGTACCTTTCACAAATTTGGTCTGCTCTTTCTGAAATTTAACATCCATCTGCTAAAACGTCAAAACAACTTTGTTGTAATCGACACCGATGATAAAAAACGTATCTTAAAAAAGATCAATGCTGAACTGCCTCTGCCACTTATTGCCAGTGAGATATCACGTTATAAAAACTCCCTGATCACACCGGGACAAGCTTATGCACAGGCTGAACTTAAAAACTATAAACAGATCGCCAAAATATACGAAGAGTATGAAGCCTATCTTTTAGAAAACAACCTCGTCGATTTTGATGACCTTTTGGCCCTTACCTACAAACTTCTTGATGAAAATGAAGAGCTGGCAAAACGTACCAGTGAACAGTACCAGTACATCATGATCGACGAGTACCAAGACACCAATGAACTGCAGTTTAGACTCCTTCGAAAACTCTGTATGACCCACAACAACCTCTGTGTGGTTGGCGATGACGACCAGAGTATCTATGGCTGGCGCGGGGCACATGTTCGTAACATTTTGGAGTTCCATGAGGACTTTGAAAACACTACCGTCGTCAAACTGGAACACAACTACCGCTCACGTGCTGCTATCTTAACAGTTGCCAATGAACTTATCCAACATAACCGTTCACGTCTGGGTAAAAAGCTGATCGCTACACGTGATGGCGGTGAGTCTGTTGTCACACTCAGCTCTCATGATGAAAACGAAGAGGCTCGCAAGATCGCTGCTAAGATAAACGAACTTATTAACCAAGGGGTCTCACCTAAAGAGATCGCGATACTCTACCGTGTAAATGCACTTTCACGTTCGCTTGAAGAGGGTCTCAATCGTGCAGGTGTTGCTTATAAACTTGTTGGCGGCCTGCGTTTTTATGATCGTGCGGAGGTCAAAGACCTTATCTCTTACATCCGTCTGATAACCAACCCACACGATAACTTCTCAATGAAGCGTATCATTAACAAACCAAAACGCGGTCTAGGTAAAGCCAGTGTTGAGAAGATAGAGTTGGCAGCGATCGCCAAAGCGATCTCTATGTATGACTTTATCAAAGAGAGCAGCGTTGCTGAACTCGAAGCCTTGGTCAAAAAGAAAAATACCCAGACTCTCAAAAAGTTTGTCACTGATATCGATGAAGTGATAATGGTCGCAGAACACTCGACCTATGACTTTATCGACACCTTGGAAGAGCGGTTCAAACTCAAAGAGATCTACAAAAACATGCCAGATGAGAGTGAACGCATTGCCAATATGGATGAGTTTTACGGCCTCTTCCGGGATTTTATCAAGCAATCTCCTGAAGCCACACTTGATGAGTTTTTAAATGAACTTACACTTCAAAGTGACCAAGACGAAGTCGAAGGTGAGAGTATCTACATCATGAGTATCCACGCCTCTAAGGGGCTGGAGTTTGAACATCTCTTTATTATCGGTATGGAAGAGGGTTTCCTGCCGCTTATCGGCGATGGCAGTGACACCGAAGAGGAGCGTCGTTTAGGTTATGTTGCCTTTACCCGTGCCAAAGACACACTGACCCTTTCTCATGTCAACAGCCGTTTTTATAAAGGGCGCAGAACTGATCTTAATAAAAGTCGCTTTCTGACAGAATCAGGTCTATGCGAAGGCTCACTGAAAGTCGAACAGAACACCGCCTTTAAAAAAGGGGATCTTGTCCGTCATAAGATCTTTGGTCCGGGACGTGTACTTGGCGTATCGAAGGCCGGTCGTGAGTTTAAACTCAGCATTAACTTTGGTGGCAGTCACAGAGATATCCTTGCCTCCTTTGTCGAACGTCTGTAATTGAAGTTATTGTATAGATAATGGCAAAACAGAAACGAGACAACATCGACCGCCTCTTTGTGGCGTATAAACCCTCAAACATCGGCTCAAACCAGTACCTCTCTAGACTCAAATGGAAGTACAATGCGGCCAAGGCCGGTTTTTCTGGTACCTTAGACCCATTTGCCAAAGGGGTTTTGATCGTCGCTTTCGGCAAATACACCTCTCTCTTTCGCTTTTTAAACAAAACGCCTAAACGCTATCGTGCGACCTTATGGCTAGGAGCACACTCAGACAGTCTAGACATAGAGATGGTCAAACAGATCGACAAGCTCGATGCCCTGGACGAAGAGAAGATCAAAGAGGCTATCTACTCTCTAGAGGGTGAATTGGAGTACCATCCGCCAATCTTTAGCGCCAAAAAGATCGATGGCAGACGCGCCTACGATCTTGCACGTGAGGGCAGAGAGGTCAAACTCAACACCATACACTCTAGTATCTATGAGATGAAGTTTTTACACTACTGTCACCCCTTTGTCACCTTTGAAGCCACTGTCTCCGAAGGCACCTATATTCGTTCTCTCGGGCGGCTGATATCTGAGAGACTGGGTCTTGAAGGTGGAGCACTATCTGCCTTGGAGCGCCTCAATGAAGGGCAGTTTAATTTTGAGTATGAAAAAGCACTCGACATTAAAAAAAGTCTCAATATGCCACAAAATGTCTACACCAAAGAGAGAAGTACTATACTCTTGGGACAGAAGCTTCTTAGAGAAGATTTTGAAGTGACTGAAAACGGGACATACTGGGTCGACAATGGAGAGAGTATCTCTATCTTTGAGTTCGACGATGAGGGTGTCCACTACCTTTTGAACAGAGTGAGTCTACATGAAGAGTTATAAAGCCTACGCCAAAGTCAATATCTTTTTAAAAGTCACCGGTAAACGCGGTGATTACCATGAGATCCTCTCACGTTTTGTCCTGGTGAATGACCTGTATGACACCCTCACCTTTGTGCCAAAAGAGAGTGATGACTTTATTATCCTAGGAGACTTCAACTGTGATACAGGACAAAACACCATCTATAAAGCATTTAAGGCACTTTTGGAAGCAACGAAATCAGAAAGCCTGAAACGTCTTATGCAGAGCCATGCGGTCAGCGTTGACAAAAAGATCCCCTCATTTGCCGGACTGGGCGGCGGCAGCTCTGACGCTGCGACCTATCTTTTAATGTGTAATGAAGTGCTTCACTTGGGGCTTAGCCGTGACGAGTTAGCCACAATCGGTGCTAAAGTCGGTGCCGATGTCCCGTTCTTTGTCTATGGCTATCAAAGTGCCAATGTCTCTGGCATTGGAGAGATCGTTGAAGCCTTTGATGAACCGCCTTTGAGTATAAAGACAGTCACACCGAAGATCGAGATCTCAACTCCAAAAGTCTATCAGGCTTTTCGTGAACACTTTTACAAAGAGTTAAGTGTCGAAGAACATGTAAGACTCTCTCACATCTCATCAATCGATGCCCTTAAAGAGATGACACCGACAGAGGCAAATGACCTTTTTGAACCGGCACTTCTGCTCTATCCTGAACTGGAAAAGCACCACAAAGAGGGATGCTTCTTTTCAGGAAGCGGCAGTAGTTTTTTTACCGTATCAGCCTAGGTTAAAGATTATCTTCACGCCATCTTTGACAATGATCACGTTATGTATAGACTTAACAGCTGCACCAACCATACCCTTCTCTTTTTCTAACGAATAGATAGTTCGTGTTTTAAAATATTCATTAAGCAGTTGATCCATTGTGCTATATAACATTGATTTCATATCTGAACCAATAAACTTACTTTTAATATCGACTACTTTGATCTTTCTCAGATATAGATTACCGCCTTTGGTGTAAGCGATACGTGATGAAACAGTGACCATAGCACTCACAACTTTGCCATTGGTGTCTTGTATATTGGGGATCTGTAGTCGACCTGTAAAGTTAAATCGCTGCTTATTGCCATCAAGTTCCAGCTTTGGGTTAGAAACATGAAACGTAAAAAGCATTGTCTTATGTTCTATAGGGAACTCTTTTTTCATTCGTTCTTGTAAAACTGATTCAGGAAATACATAATCATAGTTGAGTGCAAACAGTGAGGTGAAAGTCAACATAAACAGAGCAATTGAGCGCATAAGATCATTCCTTATTCGTAAAACACAACTATACACAAAAAGAGAGAGAATAAAAGGTAGTTATGAGGGGAGTGGGAACCATGAGAGCGAACTCTCATAGATAAGAGATACTAAAGGCTTAGTATCCTGAGTTGTAAACAAACCCACCGATAAATTCGATAAGCGGGCTTACAATAATAAACGAGAAGATAGTGACAACAGCTGCCATACCAACAATTGTTTTAAGTGATGTAGATGCATTAACAAGATAGTCTTGACCTTCTTTTAATGGCTCATGCATGAACATATAAACGATCAGTTTCAGGTAGTAGTAACCTGCAACTGCAGAGTTTAGCGCCATGATCAATGCTAGAACCGTAAAGCCGCCACTGACTGCTGCACCAATAAGGTAAAGTTTACCCCAGAACAGTGCAAACGGTGGTAGACCGGCAAGTGAAAGCATAAATAGTGCCATCAATGATGCCTGGATAGGAGATGTTTGGAACATACCAGAGAACTTCTCAAACGGATGATCTGAACTTTGACCTGGAAGAAGCTCTTTTTGACGACTTACCCATAACATCGTGAAGGCACCAAGGTTAGCAAAGCTAAACAGTGCCCAGTAGAGGAATAGTCCTGTATTTGCCTGTGTTGTACCGATCAGTACAGCAGCCATAACAAAACCGGCGTGGGACACTGATGAGTATGCAAGCATACGTTTAACATCACTCTGCACAATAGCCCAGATATTTGCAGCTGTCATAGTAATGACGACCATTGCATACAAAATCACCTCTAACCAGACAACACCTGAATGGATAAGGAATTCAAAAAGACGCATAGCAACAACAAAGCCGGCGATCTTAGGTACGATTGACATGTACCCTGCTAGTGCTGCAGAAGAGCCTTCATAAACATCCGGTGTCCATGTATGAAATGGTACAAGTGAAAGTTTGAATGCAAACGATGCAAACAAGAAGACTGTACCGACAAGAACATAACCTATATTTGCATAACTGTCTGCAGCAAGAACAGCTGCGATCTGGTGGATCTCAACTGAACCTGTAAGCGCGTAAAAGACCATTGAACCAAAGGCGAACAGACCAGCTGCCAGTGCACCCATCGTAAAATATTTAACCGCTGCTTCGAACGACTTGTTACGGTTATGAAGTGCGATCATTGGATAAAGTGCCAATGATGCCGTCTCAAGACCTACAAAGATCAGGATAAGGTTGTCTGTTGATACCATAAACTGGAAGCCAGCGATCATAAACAAAAACAGTGCAAAGAACTCTGGGTAAGAGAACTCATGGAAACGCTTAGATGTCAGTGCCAACGGGATGAACATCATCGATGCGATGACAATGACCAGCTGTGCCAAAATTGCAAGACCATCGATCAGCATGACGTCAAAGAAACCAAGCTGTGTCCCGTTTGAAGCGAACACACCAGCTGCATCCATAACAGCACCAAGGTCTAGTAATAAAAACAGTAGTGAGATCATTACGTAGAGTGATTTATTCAAACCACCTTTAATAAGATCGATCACGATAATAGACAAGGCACCGACAACCGCGATGGCCATCGGAACGAGAGTTGCGACATTTAATGAGGCCAATGAGACGTTAACTGCTTCTAACATTAGTGTGCCTCCTGAGTTTCAAATTTTGCGATAGACGGAATCACCGATTTTGCTTCGGGTGAGATCGCTTTATCGTGCATGAGTTGAACCACTGATTCAACTGAGTTGTTGATCGGTTCAAGGATCGGTTGAGGATAGATACCTAACCAGATCGCAATGATCGTCAGCGGAATAAGACCAAGAAGTTCTGTCTTGTTCAAATCTTTAAGATTTTTGTTCTCCTCTTTAGTGACATTACCGAAGAATGCTTTTTTATACGCTGCAAGCATATAGATCGCACCAACAATAATAGCTGTTCCGGCAAGTAGTGTCATCATATGAGACTGTTTGTAGAATCCTAGAAGACTCAAAAACTCACCCACAAAGTTGATCGTCAATGGAAGACCTACAGCGGCCATCATCATGATCCCGAAGATAAGTGCATATTTTGGCATGATGTGTGCTAGACCACCAAACTCACTCATCAGTTTAGTATGACGGCGGTCATAGATAACACCGACAAGCAAGAAGAGTGCACCCGAGACAATACCGTGTGCGATCATCAAGAAGACAGAACCCGTAATACCTTCAACGTTAAGTGCGAATGTACCAAGAATGATAACACCCATATGTGATACTGAAGAGTATGCAACAACCTGTTTAATATCTTTTTGTGCGTATGCGACCATCGCTGTGTAGACGATCATAATGATCGCTAACACGGCAATTGGGTACATAAAGAATACTGACGCATCCGGGAACAACGGCAGTGAGAAACGGATAAACGCGTACGTACCCATTTTCAGCAGGACCGCTGCAAGGATCACAGAACCGATAGTCGGTGCTTGACCGTGAGCGTACGGTAACCATGTATGGAATGGGAACATTGGAACCTTGATCGCAAAACCAAAGAAAAATGCTACAAACAACCAGCCCTGAATATTTTCAGGCAAGATCAGACGATACCACTCAAGTAGAGAGAAGCTCCATTGACCTGTTGCCTGGAAATAGTAATATGCCATGAAAAGCATACCGACGAGCATAATAAGTGAACCCGCAAAGGTATAAAGGAAAAACTTAACTGATGCGTAGATACGCAGTGGACCACCCCAGATACCGATGATAAGAAGCATCGGTACAAGAGAAAGTTCCCAGAACACGTAGAACAAGATTGCATCTAGTGCTGCAAAAACACCGATCATTGTCATCTGCAAGAAGAGAAGAGTAATGATAAGGTCTTTAATACGACGAGTCTCAGTCAGTGTAGCAATACCAAGCATCGTAAAGAATGACGCCATAATAATGATAAACAGAGAGATACCGTCAACACCAAGAAGGTACGAGATACCAAATGCCGGAATAAGATTTGCCTGTTCCATAAACTGCATACCAGAGATGCTAGAGTCAAACGAGTACCACAACCAAAGTGAAAGTACAAATTCTACAGTAGCTACGATAATACCGTAAGCACGCATACTGTCTTTATGGACAATAAAACCAAGCACTGCTGCGAGTGCCGGGAAAAATATCAAGATCGATAAAATATGGTCTAACATCTATATAACTCCTAATCCAGAGAGTAGTTCTACTACTGCATCTGATTGTCCAAGTGTGAATGCTGCTGCAAGTGCCAATAAGACAACTGTACCGACAACCATCCAACGCAACATCGTTGAGAGGTTTCCGTTTTGCATTGTATGCGTTTTCTTACCAGTGTTGTAGAAAATGTTAGCAACACCATCAACTGATGCATCAACAATTTTTAGATCGATCTTCCACATCATGTCCGAAAGTTCACGGTACATCTTAGAGAAGTACTCTTCATAAAACTGTGGAATATAATACTGGTTGTAAAGAAGTTGGTAAAGAACACCAGATTCGACTTTTTTGTCCACTTTAACCGCTTTTGCATATTTTTTATACGCATAAACGATAGCAGCGATAACAAACAGCTGTGTACCGATCGTCATGATCCAGAACACAGTGTGGTTATGTACATGATACTCAATAGCCGGAAGAAGTTGCGTCACCATCTCAAAATATGGTGTTTTAAAGACCATACCGGCGATAACAGCCAAAATAGCTAGTGGCAACATACCCCAAAGCATAAAGTTATACGCTTCGTGTGGGTGAACACCATTAGCTGTATGTCTGTCATCACCATGGAAGATCAACGCTACAAGACGGAACGAGTAGAACGCTGTCAGACCCGCTGTCAAGAGTAGAACCGTGTAGAGGATGTAGTGATGTTCAACAAACGCAACTTCCAAGATAAGGTCTTTCGAGAAGAAACCTGCCAATGGATAGATACCGGCCAATGCTACAGAAGCAACCGTCATCAAGATCCAAGTCCATTTCATCGATGTTTTCAAGTTACCCATCTTAAACGGATCAAGCTCATCATGCATTGCATGCATAACATTACCGGCACCTAGGAATAGGAGTGCTTTAAAAAATGCGTGTGCCATCAGGTGGAAAAGTGCTACCCAGTAAGCGCCAAGACCGGCAGCTACGAACATGTAACCAAGTTGTGAAAGTGTTGAGTAAGCAATAATACGTTTCATATCGCGATTAACCAGTGCCATCGTCGCTGCAAACATAGCAACAAAAGCACCAAGACTCGCTATAAACACACCAACATCAGGAATGAGGTCATAGAGCGGATAAGCACGAACGACCAAGTAAACACCCGCTGTTACCATCGTTGCCGCGTGGATAAGAGCCGATACCGGAGTAGGACCTTCCATCGCATCTGCAAGCCAAGTATGTAGTGGAAATTGTGCTGATTTACCCATTGCACCGATAAATAGGAAGATTCCTATCATCGTCAACATTGAGTTGTCAAGTGACGGCATAGCTGCAAACGCTTCGTTGTATTGGATAGAACCTGTGTTCCAGTATACTAAGAAGATACCGATAAGCATCGCAAGGTCAGCAATACGGTTCATAATGAACGCTTCGTTTGCTGCCCACGTTGCGCTCTCTTTGTGATACCAAAAACCGATCAGCAGCCAAGAACAGACCCCAACGCCTTCCCAGCCGATAAAGAGCCCCAGGAAGTTGTCGCTCATTACCAGAACCATCATTGAGAAAACGAAAGCACTCAGGTATGAGAAGAAACGGTTAAAGCCCTTGTCATGGTCCATGTAACCGATAGAATAGAGGTGGACAACAGTAGAGACTGTCGTCACCACCATCATCATCGTTACCGATATCTGATCAACAACAAAGCCGTATGGAACATAAAGATCGCCGGTAGCCATCCACGTCATCAACTCGACATGAATAGGTTCGCCGCCGCCTAAGATGTAGACTAAAAGCTTCAGACTCGCTAAAAATGAGACAAACAGCAGTGCAGTAGGAACGATCCCTGCAATAATGTTTTTCTTACTCATTCCAAAGAGTCCTGCAAATAGTGAACCTACAATTGGTGCAAAAAGTGCAGTATATAAATAAAATTCCATATCTATCCTCTCATCGATGTCATAGCATCAAGATCAATTTTGCCAGTACGTTTGTACCAAAGAACAAGTAGACCAAGGCCAACCGCTACCTCAGATGCTGCAATCGCAATGATAAAGAATGCAAACATCTGACCAGTCAGGTCACCGTAGTAGCTGCTTATCGCCGCAAAAGCGATGTTAACAGCGTTTAGTAAAATCTCCGTTGCAAAGAAAAGCAATAGAAGATTTCTACGACGCATCACACCGATCAGACCGATAGCAAAAAGTATCGCTGACAAGATCAAATAGTGTTGTAGAGTGATTTCCATCATACTTCAGCCTTTTCATTAATTTCGCGTTCGATCTCTTCTTCTTTCATCAATGTCAAAGAGTGATCCATCTTCTTACCGGCAAGAACGATACCGGAGATCATTGCAACAAGAAGCATTACCGCAGCAACTTCAAACGGGATCAGGTACTTAGTAAAAAGAACCATACCAAGCATTTGTGAATTCCCCACACCTTCAATAGCAGGGTAAAGTGCCGTAATATTTCCAGAGACGATTGGCGCCGTAAAGATCGCAACAACCGTCAACGCTGCTAGACCAGAAAGACCAAAGATAAGCTGCGGAGAGGTGCGTTTTTCAACAACATCACGTGTCGTATCGAAGAACATCATACCAAAGGCATAAAGTGCCATTACAGCACCTGTGTAGACGATGATCTGAATCGCACCTAAGAAATCTGCACCCAGCAAAAAGAAAAATGCTGAGATGAATATCATACCTGCAGCTAATGCACTTAGAGCATATAGCGCGTGGTTAGTCAACACAGTGATCAAAAACATCACTGTTGTTAAGATAGCAAATAGGTAAAATGCAATAGCTTCCATCCTGGCTCCTTAATACGCAAGCGGCGTAGATTTTACGCGCTCGTCTTCATGTGGTGTAATAGCACCGAAACCTGGATACTCAGGTACTTGACCTTTGATCGCCATGTCAAAAGGTGTCAACATATCTTCATAACCGATGTAGTGTGCACGCTGCTCAGAAGTGTTTTCATAGCGTCCGCCATGAACGATCGCCAACTCCGGACAGACTTCAGCACAGTAACCGCAGAAAATACAGCGACCAAGGTTGATCGTGTACTCAGTTACCTGTTTACGGCTGTTCTCATCGATCTTAGTGTCCATACGGATACAGTCAGAGATACAGATCTTTTCACAAAGACCACAACCGATACAACGCTCAGTACCAGACTCCCAAAGACGCTGCATCTCATGAACCGCGCGGTAACGTGGTCCGATTGGCAACTTCTCTTTTGGATACTGCACAGTGTGGATGTCAAATTTAATCATCTCGCGCATTACAACCCATAGACCAACAAAAAGCTCGCCCTTGAACGTACGTGAGAAAACTTGTTTCGCTTTCTCCCACCCTGTTTCCGGATAGTCAGCAATGTCTACTTTATAGTAGGCACCTTCACTTACATTTCTATTTTCAAATTCTTCTAAACTCATCACCAACCCCTAAAACATCATCACAAAACCGGTGATCACAACATTGATCACCGCTAAAGGCATGAGAACTTTCCAACATAACCACATCAATTGATCCGGTCTGATATCTGGCCAAGCAGCACGTGTCCATAAGAAGAAAAAGAAGAAGAACGACATTTTTCCTAAGAACGCGAATGCACCAAGAACAGAACCATCACCAAAGCCACCTAAGAACAGTAACGGGATTATAAACGACATAAAGAACATATTGGCATATTCACCGATGAAGAATAGACCCCAACGCATACCAGAGTACTCTGTACCAAAACCATCAATGATCTCGTGATCATTAGCTACCAAGTGGAACGGTGTACGACCCGTTTCGGCAAACGCAGCGATCCAGAAAAGGACAAATGCAACCGGCTGTGACCAGATGATCCAATCACCGATACCACCCGCTTGATAGTTGTTGAAATCGATCAGTGAGAACGAACCAACCATCATCAAAGGCGCAAGCAGTGAAAGACCAGTCACAACCTCATACGAGATAAATACTGCTGCCGCACGTGCTGCAGAGATAAGCGCAAATTTATTGCTTGATGCAAGTGAACCTAGAAGCGGTCCGTAAAAACCAGCTGCCATGACACCCAGAATGTAAAGAATACCAATGTTGATATCTGCTACGATCGGGTGAACGGTGTAACCAAAGATCGTAAACTGCGGTAAAAACGGAATAGCAGCAGCTGCCATAAATGCTGTAGCTGCTGTAATAACAGGAGCGATCTTAAAGATCGGTCCTACCGCGTTTGTTGGGACGATATCCTCTTTGGTAAAGAGTTTGATACCATCAGCCGCGACCTGTAAAAGTCCAAACGGTCCAACGTGCATTGGCCCAAGACGACGCTGCATAAATGCAAGTATTTTACGCTCGAAGTAGGTTCCGAGACCTGCTAAGGCAGAAAATACCAACAAGATCACAACGATCTTGATAAGCGTTTCAATAATGTATGCTGTTTCCATTAATTACACCTTTTTGATTGTGGCATTGCTAAAACGGTAGTCGTTAAAGAGTGCCTCACTGTTTAGATTTGAATCAAAACTTGGAACAAACGGAATATTTCCGCCGATTTTACTGTCAATTTTAACATTAAGTTCCATAGAACCTTTTGTAGTCTCGACTAAAACCGAATCTCCCTCTGTTAATTCATTCGCAGTTGCGTAGTCGCTACTCACATAGAGACCTGCTTCCTCACTTAGTTGGTGTGACATGTTTGTAAAGCCATTGAACTGAAGTGTCGGGTTCGCAAAGTACACTAATTCATTTTGCATCGCTGCTGCTTCATCAAATGCAGCAACTTTCTCATCACCAGACGTTGCTACTTCAGTGATAGCCAACTCATACCCGCGCATCTCTTCACCTTTATTAGTGTAGTGATTTGGCAGGTCATCAAAGTTTGTTGATGTAAAGCCTGCAATCTCACCAAGTTTCGCTGTGTAATCGATAGTAAGTTTAGCGTCTAGGCCAAGAACGTTAGCGATATCATTAAGAACGTAACCGTTGTAACCGAGCGCAGCATTAGTCGGGTTCACACGAAGTTGAATGCTTGTCAGTGTTCCCTCTTGCTGATTCATCGCCGGCATGTCAAGGTCACCCTTGCCTGACGCGCTTAGAACAAAGTCCGCTTTAACGTTGTAACCAACACTGTATGAACCGCTAAGTTCATCAAGGTCACAGATCATTGCAACACCAAGAGTGTTACCTTTCTCAGGGATCATTGTCACGCTGAAGTCACTGTATTTTTCTACAAGTGCCACTAAACGTGCAAGATTCGCTGCATTTGGATGACCGTAGAAGTCTGGACCGACCATCAATGCAAAAGTATCTTTCTTGTTTAAAAGTTTTTCCATCGCCGTTTCGAAATCTTTTGGTACATTAACGATCTCGAGAAGACGGTTGACATCAACGTCAACCTCTTTATCGACCTTCTTAGGTACCATCTTCGATTTCTCGACTTCGACCTCTTCCTCTTCGCCTGTCTCTTCGTTGAGTTTCATCTCTTTAACGATCTCAACAACTTTCTCTTTGATCGTCTCAGTCACTGTAATGGTCTTCATTGAGTGAAATGAAGCCAGATAATCAGTAACTTCTGAAGGAAGCGCATCTTTTTTCGCGAATAGGTCAAGAATAAGGTACATCACTGCCTCTTCTTGCATCGGAGCGTGATTGACACTAAGGATGTTTTTACCCATATCGTCCACAACCGGATCTGCAACCGGGTGGAAATAGAGTGCCGCACCCTTGTTCATGATCATTGAGTTGTTCATTGCAAAACGCGCATTTGGATTGTCCGTTTTAATAGAAGAACCGACAGAGATCACAAAGTTCGCACTGTTCACCGCTTTAAGAGGTGTTTTATACGTTGCTGTACCGCTAACTGTCGAGTACTCTTTCATAAATGCTGCAAATTTACGTGCTTCATCATTGATAAGTTTGTACCCTTTTGTCTCTTTGAGCTTCTGCAGGATCAACGCTTCTTCATTCGTGATCTGAGAATCAAAACGGATTGTGTCCGCTTTTTCAAAGGCTTCAACTGCTTTTGCAAATGCCGTCTCATCTTTACCCTCTACTCTATTTTCAAAGTCATAGCCGTAACGTCCCGCTCCACAAAGTGAGACATAGTTCCACTCATTTTTAACACGGTAGATCTTCGGCTCTGGGTTGTCGATTGTCGCATGTTTAACATCATACTGGATCTGACAGCCTGCTGAACAGTGTGAACAGGTTGCAGGGACTTGTGAAAGTTCCCATGCATTTGATGTGTACTGGAAGTCAGCAGA
>JBATWM010000180.1:0-5442 GCA_049672605.1 Sulfurimonadaceae bacterium | reverse complement strand
AATGCTTATTATCGTTATGGTGAAATTTAATTTCTGCCCTGAAAGGGCAAGCTTTAGTGCCACAGCGGCCAGCGTAGCCAAACGGGCTTTGCTCGTTTGGTGTTCAAAACAGATGGTGGTAAGAGATGAGGGTGCGTGTAACGCTTACTATCGCTACGGAGGGATTGATGCCTAAACAGATACAACTCAGCCACGGCGGCGGCGGTGAAGAGAGCAACCAGCTCATTCATGGACTTTTCTTCAAATATTTTGGCAATGAGATCCTCCTGCGTGACGAAGATGCCGCCGTTTTGAGTGTCAAGGAGAAGATAGCCTTTACCACCGACAGTTTTACTGTAAGCCCTATCTTTTTCAGCGGCGGCAACATCGGAAAGCTTGCCATTGCCGGAACCGTCAATGATCTTGCGATGATGGGGGCGAAACCGCTCTATCTCAGCTGCGGTTTTATGATCGAAGAGGGGCTGCCTTTCTCAGATCTTGAAGCGATTGTTAAGACGATGGCAGAGGAACTTGCCCTAAGTGGTGCCAAGATCGTCTGCGGCGATACCAAGGTGGTCCCCAAAGGGAGTATTGACAAGATCTTTATCAACACCTCCGGTATCGGTGAACTACAGACTTCTAACGTCTCTTCGCATAACCTCCAAGAGGGTGATCTCATCATTGTCTCGCGTGACATCGGCAGACACGGTGCAACGATCTTAGCTGCACGCGAAGGGATCGACATCACATCAGGGCTTACAACCGATTGCGCTACCTTATGGCCGATGGTAGAGACCCTTATCGAGAACAACATCACGCCGAATGCTATGCGTGACGCCACACGTGGCGGTCTGGCCGCTGTCTTAAACGAGTGGGCGATGACATCCGATGTCTGTATAGAGCTGCAAGAAGAGGCCATCCCTATCAGTGACGACGTACAAGGTCTTTGTGAGATCTTTGGTTTCGAAGCCACCGACTTTGCCAATGAGGGGACCTTTGTTCTTGCTGTCAAACCGGATAGTGCTCAACAGACAGTTGAACTTCTACAGCGATTTGAAAACGGTAAAACAGCAGCAATCATCGGCAGTGTCACACAAAAGAAAAACAGAAAAGTGATCATCAACACCGCATGGGGAAGCAGCCGTTACCTCGATCTGCCAAAAGGCGAACTCCTGCCGAGAATCTGTTAATGCACGAATATTCCATCGTTCAAGCCCTACTGGAACAGTGCGAAACCCATGCCCAAGCAAACGATGCCACGCGTGTCACCGAAGTCACGGTAAAGATCGGTGTCCAAAGCGGTGTCGAAACGCACCTCTTTGAGACGGCCTTTGAGACCTTCAAAGAGAAAACCGTCTGCGATCAGGCCAAACTGATCGTAGAGCATCAACCGCTGCTGATCTACTGCAGTGACTGTGACCAGGAGTTCACACTTGAAAAGATAGAGTATTCATGCCCAAAATGTCAGAACCTGCTTATCAAAGTCCTCGACGGCGAAGATATGTACCTGATGCGTTTAGAGATGCAGTAACCGTATAGCGTATTCGATCTGTCCCAGGGCTATCGCGCTGTCATTAGGCGATATGGTTTGCGGGAAGTAGTACGTAATGCACTCTTCATCCAAACGTCTGAATAAAAGAGTCACCAAAACTCTGTTTTGAAAGACACCCCCGCTCAGCACTAGCGGAAGTTTATGTTCTTGTGCCATAAAGACAATGACATCAACAACAGTGTTGAAAAACATTGAGACCCCTCTTCTCTTGTCCTCTTCATCCAATAAATCCACAATCATCTGGTCTAAACTAATGACACCGCTGCTATATTCAAAAGGATAAACACTCTCGATTGATTCATCATAATACTGCTCCATTTTAAGACCGCTCTCACCCTCATAAGAGAGTTTATGAACGATTCCAAGCAGACTCGCAACCCCATCAAACACCCGTCCTAATGAAGAGGTCTTGATGACATTAATGCTGTTCTCATACGCCTTATGCAAGAGGGTCAACTCCTTTGGAGTGAACCACTCGGCGATCTTGCTCTTTTCAACGGCATTCAGATCCATCACCTCAAAGGCCATGGCCAAAGCGATACGTCTTGGCTCTTTGATGGCTTTGTGCCCGCCAAGTAGCGTCAACGGCTTAAAATGGGCTACTCTTTCAAAAGCAGTGCCACTGTCACAGTGTAAAAACTCACCGCCCCAGATACTCTTACCTTCACCATACCCCGTACCGTCAAAAGCAACACCCAGAACATCCCCCTTGATCTGCTGTTCCAACATCACGCTCAATATATGGGCATGATGGTGCTGTACCTCAACAACAGGAACGCCCTGCTCTTTTGCCCAGCGTGAAGTGGCATACTCAGGATGTCTGTCGCAGACAATAAGGTCAGGGGTAAAGTCATAAAAACGCTGAAAGGTCTGCAGTGTTCGTTCAAAAAATTCAAAGGCTTCGATGGAGGTCAGGTCCCCGATATGAGGACTTACTACAACTTGGTTATGAAAAGCTAATGCCAATGTGTTCTTCTGCTCGCCGCCTACCGCTAAAATATTTTTGCTGAGTGTGAATGGGAGTGTGAATGGGAGTGTGAATGACTTCGGTGTAAAGCCTCGTCCTAGACGCAAAAAGATCGGTCGATCATCAACCATCTGCAAGACACTGTCATCCACAGCATTTACAATCTCACGATTAAAATCAAGCACATAATCAACCACATCGCCAAGCTTATACATCAGCTCGTCTTTGGTTCGGATGATCGGCTCATTGCTTATGTTGGCACTTGTCGCGACCAAAGGCCGTTTAAAAGCGTCAAAGATCAGAAACTGTAACGGTGTATAAGGTAGCATCACCCCGATTCGGTCAATACCCGGGGCGACATTAGATGCAATGACGCTCTCCGCCTTTTTGTACACCAACACAATAGGGCGTTCCTTGGACTCGATCATCTCTTTTTCATCAGTTGACAGAAGAGTGCTCTCTGCTATCATCTGCATCGTGGGGAAAAGCAGAGCCAAAGGCTTTAGCGGTCGGTTTTTTCTTTGACGAAGCAGCGCGACACTCTTTTCGCTCTCTCCATCACACATCAAATGAAAGCCGCCCAGCCCTTTGACAGCGACAATCGCCCCCTGTTCAAACAGTTGGGAGACTTTTAGAATAGGATCGGAATCGGAACAGCTAACTTCTCTGTTTTCATTGTCATAAAGTTTAAGCGTTGGACCACAACCGTGGCAGCTGACAGGTTGAGCATGATAACGTCTGTCCAGCGGGTTTTTATACTCTTCAGCACAGACCGGGCACATCGTAAATGCTTTCATAGAGGTAAGTGCTCTGTCATACGGAAGTGTCTCGATGATGGAATAGCGCGGTCCGCAGTGGGTACAGTTTGAGGCGAAGTAGCGGTAACGTCTGTCATCAGGGTCAAACAGTTCAGCAAGACAAGCATCACAGATCGACATGTCGGGTGAGACCAATGTTCTTTTTTGACCTTGTGCGCTCTCTAAAATAGTAAAACTCTTTTCCCCTTGAGGGGTATCGAAGCTCTTTTTTATATCGTTGATTTTGGCCAGTGCAGGTTTGTCGAGGTACAACCGTTCTAAAAACCGATCAATGTTATGCTTTTCACCCTCAATCTCTATGTGCACACCATCACCGTTGTTAAGAACAGTTCCGTTTAGATTAAGCTCTTTTGCAAGTATATAAACAAAAGGACGAAAGCCTACCCCTTGAACAATACCGCTAACATCGATTACTACTCTTTGTATCATGGGTAGATAGTACCACCTATTTAGTTAAGAGAGCAATCAAAGCTCTTCATAGTCAAGTTCTATTGTGTATTCTGGGAAAAGAGTTATTAATGCACTCTCTATCTTCTCTCGATAACGTGCTGATTCTAATCGGCTTGGCGACAAAAAGACAAAAGCGATATCAGCTTCTTTGGAATACTCGCCGCTGATATCCATAACCGAACAGTTGAAAGTTTTCAACTTCTCTTTAAACTTGTTTAACACACTGCGACGCCCTTTTAGAGAGCTAACGTCATACAGGTCCAGATGAACTATGCAGTTACAGATGATCATATTAAAACCTCTTTATTAGAGAGTACTTTGCCCCATCGCTATGCAATTCACTCTGCATCAACTCTAGAGAGCTGCCTAACGATCCGATCTCTCGGTCACGATATAGGTCCAGTTGATCATAAAACGTATCTTCATCAACTATCTTTTTGATTCGCATCAATGTCATATGCGGGATAAATTCTCTGGTAACAGGTAGGTCAAAAAGTGTGTTGAGCGTTTTATACACAGACGCTAATGCCGGATTTTCAACATTGGCATAAAGAATCCTGTTTCTCTTAAAATAACCCAGCCCGCTAATAATCGATGGTGTTACATCAAACTTCAGTGTGGAAAGCTGCTGCACCAACTCATCTTGGTCAAATTGATTGCCATAAAAGCTAAGTGTCAAATGCAGGTTTTCAGGCGGCGTCCAGCGACCACTGATCACATCTGAAAAATCATTTTGTATCGATTCATAATCATCGATTATTGCCGGCAGTGCTAAAAATAGACGTTTCTTCATACTCAAGTATAACCATTCAATGTTTTAATCTTCCGTACCATCTATGATCTTTTCTATATTACTTCGATGTCGTAGTATCAACATCGCTGAGAGCAGACCGGACATGATGGTGAAGATGATAGAGCCATCGATAAAATAGAAATATAAAGGCGTTACCAAGGCGGTGATTAACGCACCCAAAGATGAGAGCTTAAAGAGATAGTAAACACTGAGCCATGAGAAGAGCATGGCCACTGCGACCGGCCAGCTTAGGCCAAGGATGACACCAAATGCCGTGGCCACACCCTTTCCTCCTCTAAAAGAGTAAAAGATCGGATAGAGGTGACCTAAAAAAGCAGCCATAGCAATGAGTGAAAGCGTTAATTCATCGGCGCCTAGTAAAACACCGATCAGAACAGGGATAAGTCCTTTTAGCAAGTCTCCAAAAAGGGTAATTATTGCAGCTTTTTTACCGCCGATCTTAAGTACATTCGTAGCACCCGGATTTTCTGAACCTTCTGTACGCGGGTCAGGCAAACCCATTAATTTACAGGTAATTATGGCTGTGGCGATCGATCCTAAAAGATAAGCAAATATGACTAGTATTACTATCAAAGTTATATGCACTATTACTCCTCATCTATATCAGTATAAAGCGTCCTCTTTTAAAACTAGCTAATCTCTATGATACAATCACTTAATGAAAGTAATTGCCTATATTTTTCTCTTACTATTTTTATCCCTATCATCTCTTAATGCGCAGACAAACATCAATGTCATTATCCCAAAACCGCAGATGTTTAAAACAGTAGAAGGTACCTTTGTCCTTTCAGATAAGACGCATTACGACACAACGACATCTCTGGCTTCTGATGCCATAGACTATCTGCAACAGCAGTTGCAG
>JBATWM010000179.1:0-2667 GCA_049672605.1 Sulfurimonadaceae bacterium | reverse complement strand
AAGCATCTATGATTGAGGTGGCATAAATAAGGTCACCAAGTGCACCACTTCTTATAATGAGAACAGTTTGAATTGCTTGCGTTTCGATGAGAACAACCTACTCTTTTTAGTGCAATTATAGCTAAGTCGTACTCGCAAGTGACTTTATAGTAAAATAGCCTTACTAATACAAAAGAGAAAACACTTGAAAAATATATTTAAACGTTATTGGCCCTATTTAAAAGAGTACAAGTTCTACTATTTTATAGTTTTTATCGGCATCATTTTAACGGTCAGTGCGACGGCTGGTACAGCACACATCATGAAATATGTAATGGATGATATGTTTATAGGCAGAGTGCCTGAGATGCTGTATCTAATTCCAATTTCTTTAATTGGGATATATGTAGCAAAGTCTGTAGGGCGCTATTTACAATCAGTTTATATGAATTATATTGGTCTGAGTATGGTGACCCGTCTACGAGAGATGTTGTTAGAGAAGATCCTTCATCTTGATATGGAAAAGTTACAAGCAAGTCGCAGTGGGGAGATGATCTCTCGGATTACAAATGACATTGCTCGTGTACAGTACTTCGTCTCAAACATGTTACCCGAGTTGGTACGTGAAGCATTGACGGTTGTTGGGCTAGTTGCGTATGTTATCTACCTGAGTCCTGAACTCTCATTTTACGCGTTAGTGGTACTTCCAGTCCTCATCTATCCTCTTATTCTCATTGCAAAAAGACTTAAAAAGCTCTCCCATCGTTCACAAGAGAAAAGTGCAGATGTCATGATGCGCCTTACAGAAGTTTTTAACAATGGTGAGATCATTAAAGCAAATGCGACCGAAGGGATGGAGCTAGAGCGTTTTTCTGAGGAGAATTGGCGTTTTTTTAAGATCAATATGAAAGGTGTCTACACCAACGAATTGGTCTCACCACTCTTAGAGATCATTGCCGCATTTGGATTAGCCGCTGTTATCTACATTGGCGGACAGCAGGTCTATGATGAAAAAATCACTGTCGGTGAATTTACTGCCTTCTTGACTGCCGTTGGTTTGGTCTTCCAGCCTGTACGTCGTATAGGCTCTATCTATGGCAAGATCCAAGATGCCGTAGCTGCAAGTGAGCGTGTGTTTGAAGTGTTTGATCAGGTCAATGCCATTGTAGATGGCGATATTGAGCTTAAAGGAGAGGTTAAAGAGCTTTCATTTAAAAACGTCAACCTCCATTATGGCGAGAAGATCGCATTAAAAGGTATCAATCTTGATATTACCAAAGGCCAGAATATTGCGCTAGTAGGCGATAGTGGAGGGGGAAAAAGCTCACTTATCAATATGCTGTTACGTTTTTACGACCCTTCGCATGGAGAGATAACGCTAAACAACACGGATCTAAGATCGTATACCCAACGATCTATTCGTTCACAGATCGCGATCGTCTCTCAACGAGTCTACATCTTTCAAGATACTTTGGCAGCCAATGTCGCTTATGGTGAGGAGGTTGATCTTCAACGTATCGAAAAAGCATTAGAGTTAGCAGATGCAAAAAGCTTTGTAGAGAGCCTAGAAGAGGGTGTCGAGACGATGATGCAAGAGTTTGGAGCCAACCTCTCTGGAGGACAACGTCAACGTATCGCCATCGCACGTGCCATCTATAAAAATGCATCACTGCTTATTTTGGATGAAGCAACAAGTGCTCTAGACAATGAGAGTGAAAAACGCATTCAAAAGGCGCTTGAAGCATATACAAAAGACAAGATCACCATCACCATCGCTCACCGCCTTAGTACGATTGAACATGCCGATGAGATCCTGGTCTTTCAAAAAGGAGAGATCATGGCTAGAGGGACACATAGTGAGTTGCTAGAGAGTTCACCGGTCTATCAGCGTCTGTCTGGGGAGTTGACATAGAAGTTTAAAAAATTCGTATAATGTGTGACCTGG
Organism: Sulfurimonadaceae bacterium; assembly: GCA_049672605.1. GTDB lineage: Bacteria > Campylobacterota > Campylobacteria > Campylobacterales > Sulfurimonadaceae > Sulfonitrofixus. The sequence continues at coordinate 743 of JBATWM010000179.1, read as the reverse complement.
AAGGAAATCCCCTTGCGGGATAATTTACTGACTGATAGTATTTATTGCTTTTCATAATCCCTGCTCTTGATATTAAATCGATGTAATGTGATGGATTAGTAAAGGTGTATTGAATTACTTCGCGATTGCAGGTTAGTAACAGATGCGCTTCGTCATCTTTTTATAATCGCTTCACGCTTCACGCTTCACGCTTCACGCTTCACGCTTCACGCTTCACGCTTCACGCTTCACGCTTCAGGGGAGGTGAATTGAAATATATTTTAAGAGAGGCTGTCCTGGGGTGCTTCTTTTTCTTCTTCTCGATTACCTTGAATGAACTCTAAGAAAAAGGCTAAGAACACCGAAAGCATTAAGCCTGTAATAAACGCAACAACTATAATCAATGCTTTCTTTGGTTTAATTGGGTCTGTCCCTATTGTAATACTTCCGATGACTTTCGTCATTTTTACTTTGGCATTAGTACCTTCATAAAGTCTTGTTTTTTCTTGATGACGTTGCAATATATAATCAATTGCTGTTTGCATGTGGCTGTTGATTTTTTCAACATCTGGACCACTGTCTGTCAGCCTCAACAGGTTGTTCGTTTTTTTAGGAACAGAGGCATTAATATTCTGTGCTTGAATAACAATGTCTTTTAGGTTATTAATGTTGTCAAGATAAAAAATTGTCGTTTGGTGGTTCTTGTTTACAACTTCATTGTTGTTTACAACTTCCCCAATTTCTATAAGTACATCACCCTGATA
>JBATWM010000178.1:0-3960 GCA_049672605.1 Sulfurimonadaceae bacterium | reverse complement strand
ACACCCTCTTCTGCAATAGCACTTTTGATCATTTTGTCCAGTTTTAAAAAGGCAAGATTTGCGATGAGTGGACTTGTTGGCAGGCCCTGTCTGGATATACCGTCTATAAAACAGAGCGAAAGTTCCTCTTCACTGAGATACTCTTTGACCATGTCCGCCTTTACACTGTCGAAAAAATCTTGAAGGTCTAAAGAGAGTGTATAGTCATAACCCACATGTTTGAGAGCATTGCTCACAGGACCACGACCCCGCATAAACCCATGTATGGTGTTGTCCTTATCCGCGTTATGGATTTTTTGTTGCAGGTCAAGTAAAAAGGATGCGAGTTTTTCTTTGTAAGCTTTGGCAGGTGCGTAGATGGTTCGAAATTTTCCATCACCCTTAGGAAGTTTGATTATCTTGTACTGTTTTTTCATTAAAAAATCTTTAGTTAAATAAGCAACCGGCAGCACGAATTTCAGTGGAAGTATTCAAAAAAGTAGGCGAAACGCACTACCAAAATACTTCTGAACTACGATCGAAATCGTAAATAGCTACTGCCTTGTAAAGATTATATTCAAGAGAAGCTTAACGGGGTTTAAATTTAAATTGTCTCGATTGTATTGCTATAGAAGTCGATATCTGTAAACCAATAAACATACATACATACCTGTTTATGCCTCAATAACTTTACCTTTTCTCAATCGTTCCAAATTTATAAACAAGCCCAATATCCGCTACAGTGGTGTTGAGTGTACCTTTGAGTGATCTGATCTGGCCGATTCCGACTTGAACATCAACCCTTTTAGTAATACCATAATTAATGCCCGTCATAGGCTGTATGATGGCGCCCCCTTCTGAAGCTACGCCACCACCAGCACCAGCACCGCCGAGCAGTTCGAAATAGAGAGACATTGTTTCAAAAAACCTTGGCGTACGGTAGCCCAATCCAACCAGTCCGCTGGCGTATCCACCGACATCACCACTATAAGCGCCATAAGCCTGACCCGTTACATAAAAATGGTTGTTGATATAACGATCAATCTTCAGACCAATGAGCTGCACAGCATTATCTTCTTTATTGTAACGAATGGTATCGGACGGCAGATAGGTTTGATTAACGATACGAATGTTCCACTCGCCGGTTGTGGCATCTTTGTAGGTATCGACATCACGGATATTGCGTCCGATACCAAGAAAGGTAAGGTTATAGGCTAAGTTTAGTTTGACAATTTGTGCACTGAAACTGCCATCAGGGGCATCCATATAGCCGGTTTCAGCATTGATAGTCAACTCTTTTATCGGTTTGTAATATGCCCCTATATAGGCTTTGTAGACAAAACCGCCACCGGTATCGACCCGACCACCGCCGGCACTGCCAAGTGATACTTTGGCCTTTACCCCTAGCTTTTGGTTGAATGCATAGTCATAGCCTAAGCCGCCTAACACTTCGCCATACCCGCCAGCACCCCCATTCATCGCCCCGGCAGCTTCAAGAAAACCGAACCATCGCTTGTTGAGATAGCTGCCATATTCAAAACCGATCAGACTGATGCTTTCAAGATCTTCTTCTCCTGAAGTGTCCTTGGTTCCGCTAAGAGGAAAATATCGCTCAAAGGTGGCGGCAAAGTAATGGTCGATCCAGCCGAAATCGTATTGATGAGAATAACTGCGGAGTGCCTTGTCAAGGCCTTTACTATCTTTCGTTTCAGCTGAGACCGTTTCAAAAGGCATCTCTAGCTGTAAAGAGATCTGGTCGCTGTCAATCTCACCATTAGGAAACTTGACTTTACTGTAGGCAAGGCCTAGTCTCCATGACGAAGCGTCATAGAGCAGACCGGCATGCGGTCGTAGCATCAGTCCACCACCTTGAGGTGCGGCGCCACCACCGCCGCCGCCGCCAAAGAGCCCGACATCCAATAAAATGGTCTTGAAAAGATTGTGTTGGTAGCCAAGTTCCAGACCACCGGTGAAAAAGCCACCGCGTTCACCTGTTATGGAACCATATACACCGAGACCGTAGTAAAAACCCATCTCGTTCGTCAGTAGATAGTTGATACCCAAAAACCCCATATCTTCATTTCCGGGAAGAGAAAGTGTTTCATAGGTAGCTCGATAAAGTCCTTTGTTGATGGTGACATCTTCTGCTTGCAGTGAGGCGGTAGCGAACAGAACTATTCCCAGAAAAAGAGAGTCTATTTTATTCACTGCACGGGTATGGTAAAGTTTAGTCAAAAGTCTGATTTATAAATAGAGCTCTAAAGCTCACGTCCTTTTTTAATAGTCCCTAAAACCAATTTTGCCAAATAAAGCGCTTTAGAACGATGTGAAAGCCCTTTTTTCACCTCATCATCCAGTTCACCCAAGGTCTTATCAAAACCTTCCGGTATAAAACAGGGGTCATACCCAAAACCATTTTCACCGCGTGGCTCGGTGATGACATCCCCATACATCCAACCGTGTACGACCTGTTCTCCCTCTTTTGTCACGATGGCGATGGCAGCTGTGTAGTGCGCCGGTGAACTTTCAAAACCTTTGGCTTTGAGCGTATCCATCACTTTATAAAGGTTATCCTTGTCACTGGCATCTTCACCACCGTAACGTGCGCTGTAAATTCCCGGTGCACCGTCTAAAGCATCAACAGAGATACCGCTGTCATCTGAAAGGACAATCGCCTCTTCATCATCTAAAGCATCATAAACGGCCTTTGCTTTCAGGAGCGCGTTTCCCTTAAAGGTCGGCGCATCTTCGACAATCTCAAACGGCTCTATTATCTCGCTAAAAGCAACAACGTCAAAATCAGTACACATCGCTTTTATCTCGCGTACTTTACCTTTGTTAGAGGTGGCTAAAACAATTTTCATTTTTTACTTCCTTATGCTTCTCTTTAAAACAAATAAGCTTTCAAACTTTGAGATAAAAAAACAGCTTCTATACTATAATGCGCATTTTAACGCAGATATTGCGAAATACCCAAAACTTTTCAGAAGTTTTATTTGACAAAAGGTTATCCATGTTCAAAACAATTATGCCCCTATCGGCTATCTTATCACTGCGCTTTTTAGGGCTTTTCCTAGTTCTTCCTGTTCTCTCGGTCTACGCCATGAGTATGGAAGGGGCAACGCCTCTACTCGTAGGTGTGATCGTAGGTGGTTATGCACTAACTCAGGCACTGTTTCAAGTACCTTTTGGAACTATCAGTGACAAGATCGGTCGTAAACCGACACTCTTTGTCGGACTTCTGATCTTTTTAATCGGTTCTGTTATTTCAGCACTGAGCACTGATATCTACATGTTGATGGTGGGACGTTTTTTACAAGGTGCCGGTGCGATCGGTGCGGTTGTCACAGCGATGATCTCTGACCTTGTGCCTGAAGAGGTACGCGGTAAAGCAATGGCTATGATGGGCGGAACGATTGCGATCGCTTTCGCAGTTGCTATGGGTCTTGGACCTGTACTGGGTGCCGCCTATGGTGTGGATGTTCTTTTTTGGATCACGGCTGGACTTGCTATTTTAGCGATGCTGCTTCTGTTTACAAAGGTACCTACACCTCCGCGTATCCGTCACATCTACCACAACACAACAAAAACCTCAGACATCATCAAAGATCCAAACCTTTTAGGGATGATCATTATTAACGGTATGCAAAAAGGTCTTATGACGGTTTCTTTTGTACTTATTCCTATTATTTTGACTAACGCCGTTGCTGATGGCGGTTTCGGTTGGGAGACCTCTGATCTTTGGATGGCCTATCTTCCGGCAATGATCTTCGGACTTATCGCAATGGGGCCTGCTGCTGTATTTGGCGAAAAGTACAACAAAGCAAAACAGATCTTCTTGATCTCTATCGTCCTCTTTATAGTTGCATTCGTACTGATGGGCTTTGCAACTTCTTCTACGCTTTTTGTCATTGGTGTTGTCAGTTTCTTTATCGGCTTTAACATGATGGAACCACTCGTTCAGTCACTGATCTCAAAATA
>JBATWM010000177.1:0-37119 GCA_049672605.1 Sulfurimonadaceae bacterium | reverse complement strand
TTATCATCGGTATCATCGAAGGATTCACCGAATTTCTTCCTATCTCTTCTACAGGTCACATGATCGTTGCCAGTGAGTACCTTGGTGTCTCTCAAGACAACCTGACCAAGGCGTATGAGGTGATCATGCTCGCTTCGTCGGGTACAGGTGCGATGGAAGCAGCGGTCATCAACCTCTGTAGCGACACACTTTTGAGTGTGAACTCGGGTAAGTTCGGTGAGCGTTTTGGCAAGATCGCGGTTGCAAGCGGACTGAACAATGTTGAGATCAAACACGAGTGGGATACACCTGCAACGGTTGAAGAGATCGTTGCAGCGGTTAAAGCAAACCCGGCTATCGATGCACTGGCTATTCAGGTCTCTGAGTCTGCAGGCGGTCTTCGTCACCCTGTTGAAGAGATCGCAAAAGCGGTCAAAGAGATCAACCCTGAGATCATGATCATCGCTGACGGTATTACTGCTGTTGGTGTTGAGCGTATTGATGTTGCAAATATTGACTGTCTTATCGCGGGCAGTCAAAAAGCGTTGATGCTGCCACCGGGACTGGCTATTCTTGGTCTTAGCAAGGCAGCGATCGCAAAGATCGGCAGCGGAAAAGGGTACTACCTTAACCTGGCTTCTGAGATCAAAAAACAGTCTCAGAACACAACGGCTTATACAGCTGCTACAACACTTATTATCGGTCTTGGCGCTGTTTTGAAAAATATTGATGAAGGCGAAGGTCTTGGCAAACTGTACTGTGATACAGCGCGTCGTGCCAAGGCGTGTCGCTTTGCATTAGAGGCGATCGGTCTTCACTCTTACCCGCAAGAACCGGCACGTTCGATGACGACTATTGACGATGAAAACGCTTCTGAGATCCGTACGATCCTGAAAGAGGACTTTGGTGTCAATGTCGCGGGCGGTCAGGACCATCTTAAAGGCAAGATCTTCCGTATCAACCAGATGGGGCTGATCGAGACATATGAGCTTGCAGCTGTTGTCAACGCAGTTGAACTTGCCCTTGCCAAGCTTGGTCGTCGTGAGTTTGACGGTACGGCCAGCCGCGTCTTTACTGAGACCTATTTTAAAACAATGTTAGAAAAAAGCAGAGAGAAATAATGATATTTGAACACGAGATCCCAGAGGGCTCAAAGCTCTACTTCGGTGATTCGGCAAAACGCAAACGTCACATCGAGCAGGTTGCCAGCGAAGTTCTTTATAACGATGGTTTTGAAGAGATCGTAACACCGCTCTTTTCGTATCACCAGGATGACTCTATTGCCGATGTAAAAGAGTTGGTGCGTATCAACGATGCAAAAAACAACAAGATGAGTGTACGTGCTGATTCGACTATTGATGTTGTGCGTATTATCACTAAACGTCTTGGTCGCAACACGACACACCGTAAATGGTTCTACATCCAGCCGATCTACCGTTACCCGTCAACTGAGCAGTATCAGGTGGGTGCTGAGATCATTGGTGAGAGTGACCTGAGTGTTGCACTTAACCAGTCTATGGAGATATTTGAGCGTTTAGAGGTTGCGCCGTTGTTGCAGATCTCAAATATCGCGATCCCGAACAAACTCTCTAAGATCCTGGATATCCCTTTAGATGACTTCCGCCATATCAACATCCAGAAGTTCCTGGCACTTGACATCGAGTGGGTAACAAAACTGGTCTATCTTCAACACCCTGAAGATGTGGACGCAGTCATCGAGATCGTTCCTGACGAGATCAAAGAAGAGCTTGTCAAGATGAAAGAGATGTGTACTAAGATCGCCTATAAAAACAAGGTGATCGCACCGCTGTACTATGCAAAAATGCTCTACTATGATGAGCTCTTTTTCAGAGTGATCGAAGGCAATGAGATCCACGCACGTGGCGGACGTTATGTAAATGACGATGTGACATCGGTAGGTTTCGCCATCTACACAGACACACTAATAGAAGCAAACAAGTAAGGAATAGAGTATGAGTATAAAAGCAGATTTAATCGTAGGGATCCAATGGGGTGACGAAGGTAAGGGAAAAATCGTTGATGCTCTTGCTTGTAAGTATGATATGGTTTGTAGAAGTCAAGGTGGCCATAATGCAGGTCACACGATCTGGGTAGATGGCGTTAAGTATGCACTTCACCTTATCCCCTCAGGTGTACTTAATCCTAAAGCAATCAATGTTGTTGGAAATGGTGTTGTTCTTTCTCCAGAGTCAATCATCAAAGAGATGGAGCAGTTTGAAGGCCTAGAGGGCCGTCTATATATCTCTGATAAAGCGCACTTGAACCTAGCTTACCACGCATTGATCGACCAGGCAAAAGAGAGACTAAAAGGCGATAAAGCTATCGGTACGACCGGAAAAGGTATCGGGCCGGCTTACTCAGATAAAATCAACCGTACAGGTTTTAGAGTCGGTGAACTGCTTGAGCCTGTGATACTGTGCCAACGTATTATCGAGTATTTTGAGCAAAATCGTGCTATCTTCGATGTGTATGGGATTGCTACGCCTAATGCAGATGCACTGTTGACAGAACTAGAAGGTTTTAAAGCAAAACTTGCACCTTTTATTACTGATACGACACAGATGGTATGGAAAGCTCTTGATGAAGAGAACAAAAAAGTATTGCTGGAAGGTGCGCAGGGAACACTGCTTGACATTGACCACGGTACATACCCTTATGTGACCTCTTCTGCAACAGTCAGTGCAGGCGCTTGTACAGGACTTGGAATCAATCCTAAAGATATTGGTAAAGTTATCGGTATTGTAAAAGCATATTGTACACGTGTTGGTAATGGACCATTCCCAAGTGAAGACTTTGGTGAAGATGGTAAACGTCTTGGCGAACAAGGTCATGAGTTTGGAACAACAACAGGACGCGCAAGAAGATGTGGTTGGTTCGATGCGGTAGCTACGCGTCACGCATGTCGTCTAAATGGTGTAGATGAACTTTCACTGATGAAGCTTGACGTCCTTGATGGTTTCGATGAAGTGAAGGTTTGTGTTGCTTATGAGTATGAAGGTAAAGAGATTAACTACATGCCAGCAGACTTAGAAAATGTTACCCCTGTTTACAAAACATTCAAGGGTTGGAACAACTCTGTGGGTGTACGTGAGTTTGATAAACTTCCACAAGATGCACAGGACTATGTAAGGACTATTGAAGAGATTAGTAAGACTAAAGTCGGCATCATCTCAACATCACCAGAGCGCGACGACACAATCCACATGTAAAAGCAAGCTTCGGCGCAATTTGCACCGGAGTTCACCTCTCTACGCACAGTAGTGCGCTACCGTGTTCACATCCGGCACAGCTTACACCAAATCTGACTTTTACAAACTTTGGACTTTTTTAAGATGAGCTTCTCCATCTACCACATTAACCTCTTTCTAACCAAAAATAGAGTATTATCCAAAAAATTTACACTTGGGGTCTTCGCATGAAAGTTACTCTCGCACACGTACCACGTATTGCCAACAGAATCGCTATTGAGCTTAACAAAAGCGGTCTAGTCACGATGACTAAAGGTCTTGAGCCGATTGCACATGAAGCGGAAAAGATCTTTGAAGAGAGTGTTAAAAAAGAGCATGCACTCGAAGAGCGTGTTAATGAGATGCTTGATGACAATGAAGATGACATCGAAGACATGCTGGTCGATGAACGTCAACTCTTTTTCATGATCAAGAAAAAACTTGCTCCAGAATTCGGTGTTATTCTCTCATATGAAGATCGCTACTCTGACATTGCGCACAAAATTCTTGATGAGCTTTATGAAGAAGACTTAATTCATTTTGATGTGACAGAAAACCGTATTAAAAACATCATCTACAATGCCATCACAGGTTATATCGCAAGTAATGATGAGATCGATGATGCCGTAATGGAGAAAATTCGTTCATACAAACGCCGCATTATCCCAGGTACGGAAGAGTTTGACATCATCCATGAAAAACTCTATCACGAAGAGCTACAAAAGAGAGGACTTGCCTAATGAACACTGTTTGGATCTATCTTGAAAATGGAACATTTTTAGAAGCATCGTCTTTCGGTGCAGAGACGACACTTGTAGGTGAGATCGTTTTTAACACCTCGATGAGCGGTTACCAAGAGATTATGTCTGACCCCTCGTATGCAGGTCAGTTTGTGACATTTACAGCACCTGAGATCGGTAATGTCGGTGTAAACGCAGAGGATATGGAGTCTCAAGGCGCCCATGCCAAAGGGATGATTGTACGTCAATACCAAGACCGTTACTCAAACTTTCGCGCAGAAGGTTCACTTGCTGACTTCTTAAAAGAACAGGGTGTTATGGGCATCTGTGACATTGATACACGTTACCTCACAAAGATGCTTCGTGCAGAAGGTGCCATGATGATGGTCGCTTCGACAGAGATCAGTGACAAAGAGGAGCTTAAAAAAGTTCTAGAGTCATCACCTCGTATCGAAGAGGTCAACTACATTAAAGAGGTCAGTACTAAAGAGAGTTACGTTCATAAAAATGGAACGTACGATGCTATCAACTTTAAGTACAATGACGTACCTGAGACAAAAGCAAAGATCGTTGCAATTGACTTTGGTGTTAAACGCAATATCTTAAATGAGCTGACTCAAGCCGGTTTGGAAGTTGAAGTTGTTCCAAACACTTTTGATGCAGATACATTAATCGCACGTGTTAACAACAAAGAGATCGACGGTGTCTTTTTGTCAAATGGACCGGGTGATCCACTGGTTCTTAAAGAGGAACAAGCCCAGATCAAAAAGTTAATTACAGCAAAAGTACCAATGTTCGGCATCTGTTTAGGTCATCAGCTGCTTTCGATCTCTCATGGTTACGACACGTATAAACTGAAATTCGGTCACCATGGTGGAAACCATCCTGTTAAAAACATTGAGACAGGTATGGTTGAGATCACAGCACAGAACCATAACTATAATGTTCCTGATAACATTACCGATATCGCGCACGTAACACACACAAATCTTTTCGACAACACGATCGAAGGACTTCGTTACAATGACGCACCGATCTTCTCTGTTCAGCACCACCCTGAATCAAGCCCGGGACCAAAAGAGAGCCGTTATATCTTCGGTGAGTTTTTAAATCTTTTAACAAAAGCGTAATATTTAGAAGAGAGGAGATATCCTCTTTGCCGAAAGAATTAACACTTATGTAACACTTATTTGTTACACTTTTCTCTCATAGCGTAGACAAGAACTTTTAACTTATTTAGGACCTCCATGAACGGTATAGAGTTCACAGCCATTATCACCTTTGCTCTCCTTGGCTCGATCGGGCACTGTATTGGGATGTGTGGAGGCTTTATCGTCACCTACACTACCGCTAAGATCAAACCAGAACAGAACAAGTTTACACAATCAACCTATCATATGTTTTACAACCTCGGACGTGTTGTCACCTATACAGTATTGGGTGCGCTCTTTGGTTATTTTGGTTCACTGTGGGATATTTCGCCACTGGCCCGTGCTATTATGTTTGCCATTGCAGGCGTGATGATGATCTTGATGGGACTCTCATTTGCCGGAAAACTGAAGTTTTTAACCTCAATTGAATACCCGATCACAAGACAGCCTTGGTTCAAAAAGATCTTTACTTCACAGCTCACATCTGCTAAAACAAGCAGTTTTTTCACCCTAGGTCTTCTGAACGGACTCTTCCCGTGTGGACTGGTTTATACGATGTTAGTCACAGCTACGACGACACAGTCAGCACTGTGGGGCGCGATAGTGATGGCGATCTTTGGTATCTTTACGATACCGGCACTTTTTAGTTTTGCTTTTGCAGTAGGACTTTTTTCACAGACGCGTTTTCGCTCACTAATGATCCAATTTGCCGCGATTACAATCATCGTCTTTGGCGGTTGGACACTGATGAAAGCCTATATGCAGTTTGACTATTGGAAAAACACTTCGATAGAGCAGCAGGCTAAAGATACCCAAGAGATGGGTAAATGCGGTGCCGGAAAATGTGGTGCCGGAAAGTGCGGTATGGGTAAATGTGGAGCTCAGAGTGTTGATAGAACAGCAGAAACACCTCTCAAAGAAGAGACCGTGAAATTCGGTTCTGGCAAGTGTGGAGCCGGAAAATATGCTGCTCAACCTGTGGAAAAAAGAGTGGAAAAACCGCTTAAGGAAGAGACAATGAAATGTGGTGCCGGTAGGTGCGGCGCAGGTAAATGTGGCGGAGAATAAAAAAATATTATCGATGCACTATTTATTGACTTGACCTCTTTTCTCTCGTTATCTCTCGCTATTTTGGCTCTTCTCTCTCTATAGCAGTGTTTCTTTTGTTCCCACAATCCTTAATTACTACTTAAATATATTATATAAATTCATAAACTGTACAAAACATAGGTTTCTTAAGAAATATTGAACATAAGTATAGCTATTATCATAGCGTCTAAAAACCCTTTTTTCAGTAATAGGGTTCTTACGCTTTGAATTTATTAGGAGGCTGTAAATGGAAAATCGTCCTTTAGAGTATGATTACACAGTTGCGAAAATGTTTATGCTAACAACTGTTCTACTCGGAATCGTTGGTATGCTTGTCGGTGTTATTCTGGCATGGCAACTTGCATTTCCACAGGTAAATACATTCCTTGGAGCTGGAGCAGCGGAGTACACTAACTTCTCTCGTCTACGTCCACTTCATACGGATGCGGTTATCTTTGGTTTTACCCTTAGTGGTATTTGGGCTACTTGGTACTACGTTGGTCAACGTGTACTTAAAGTATCAATGGCGGAGTCTAAGTTACTTATGTTCTTAGGAAAACTTCACTTCTGGTTATACCTTGTCGGTGTAGTCGCTGTTGTTGTTTCTCTTCTTTTAGGTATTACTACTTCAAAAGAGTATGCAGAGTTTGAATGGCCGATCGATATCGCTATTGTTATCGTATGGGTTATCTGGGGTCTAAGTCTCTTTGGTCTGATCGGTATGCGCCGTGAAAAATCACTGTACATCTCTATCTGGTACTACATCGCGACTTTCCTTGGTATCGCTATGCTTTACCTGTTTAACAACATGGAAATCCCTACATACTTCGCTTCTGGCGGAATCGGCGCATGGTGGCACTCAGTTTCAATGTACTCTGGTACTAATGATGCACTAGTTCAATGGTGGTATGGTCACAATGCGGTTGCATTTGGTTTTACTGTGCCTATCGTTGCAATGATCTACTATTTCCTACCAAAAGAGTCTGGACAGGCAGTTTTCTCGTATAAACTATCTCTTCTCTCTTTCTGGGGTCTTATGTTTGTTTACCTTTGGGCGGGTGGTCACCACCTTCTTTTCTCAACGGTACCAGACTGGATGCAGACAATGGGTTCAGTATTCTCTGTAATTCTTATCTTGCCTTCTTGGGGTTCTGCGATCAACATGCTTCTTACAATGAAGGGTGAGTGGCAACAAGTTGCAAGTTCACCATTGATTAAGTTCATGGTTCTTGCTTCTACGTTCTATATGTTCTCTACTCTTGAAGGTCCGATTCAAGCGATCAAATCAGTAAATGCTATTGCGCACTTTACAGACTGGATCGTTGGTCACGTACATGACGGTACACTTGGATGGGTTGCTTTCATGATTATGGCAGCACTTTTCCACATGGCACCGCGTGTATTTAAACGTGAGATCTACTCTAAGTCAATGATGAACACACAATTCTGGATTCAAACTCTAGGTGTTGTTCTTTACTTTACTTCTATGTGGATCGCGGGTATCACTCAAGGTATGATGTGGCGTGCGCACGATGAATTCGGTAACCTCGCTTACTCATTCATCGATACTGTTACAGTACTTCACCCATACTACACGATCCGTGCAGTTGGTGGTACACTTTACCTAGTTGGTATGTTCTTGTTCGCATGGAACATGTACAAAACTATGACTGCTGGTCGTCGTGTTGAAGAAAATGAACTTCAAAACGCTTCACCTATGGCAGCGTAAGGAAAGGGGATAATATGTTTCATTGGTTAGAAAAACACCCGTTCTTCTTTGCAGTTGGTGTATTCGTAGTTATCGCGTTTGCCGGTCTTATTGAGATCGTACCAAACTTTGCAGAGGCGTCTCGTCCGTCTATCGGTACGAAACCATATACAACTCTAGAGTTGGCTGGTCGTCACGTGTATATCAAGAACTCTTGTAATGCATGTCACTCACAGCTTGTTCGTCCGTTTAAAGCAGAGACAGACCGTTACGGCGATTACTCTTTAAGTGGTGAGTACGCTTACGATCGTCCATTCCTATGGGGTTCAAAACGTACTGGTCCAGATCTTATGCGTGTAGGTAACTACCGTACTACTGACTGGCACGAAAATCACATGAGAAATCCTCAATCTGTTGTTCCTGGTTCTATTATGCCGGCATACACATGGATGTTTACAAACGAAGCAGATGTTGATACAGCATATGCTGAGCAAGTGACTGTTAGAGATTTCTTCTCTGTTCCGTACAATAAAGATATTCCGATGAAAGACGGTTCACATGAGCAAGTTGTACTTGCTGATACTCTTGCAGGTGCACAAGCATCTGCGTTAGAGGAAGCGAAACTTGTTGCGGCAGATATGAAAGACAAAAGTATTCAAGATGCTGTAGCTGCTGGTCAGATCCCTGAGATCGTAGCACTTATCGCGTACATGAATAGCTTAAAGTAGAGGGTCGCAAGTGGATATTGCACAGTTACAGGCTTATGGTTACTTCTTTCTAGTTATGTTGTTGGTGGTGGTGCTCTATGCATATATCTACCACCTCTACAAAAATAGAAAAGATCGTGACGGTATAGATTATGAGACATATGGCAATATGGCACTAAATGATGACATTACCGATGAACCGGTAAACAAGGTCTCTGATAAAGAGACAAAAAATGTAGGAGATAAAAATGAATAAGCTTACGCTTTGGGGAATTATCTTTGCTGTTCTTATGTTAGGTCTAACATGGCTATCTATCGGTGGCTCTAAGGGCGGTTTAAATGATGATATCGTCAATATACTTGCAGTTGCAGGTGCGGTTGCGCTTGTAATTATTTCAGTTTTCGTTGTAATCAAGTATGTTCGTCAAATGCAGACAGATACTGCATCTGGTAAATTGGCTGACGAAAACTGGGATGGTATTGGCGAGTATAAAAATGAACTTCCAGCTGGTTGGGCGTTTATAATGCTTGGTACAATGATTTGGGGTATGTGGTATTTCTTGGTAGGTTACCCGGTAAATGCATACTCACAAATCGGTGAGTACAATGAAGATACAGCAGCACACAACGCTAAATTCGAAGCTCAATATGCAAATATGGATCATGCGACTTTAGTAGATATGGGTGAGTCAGTATTTTTGGCGGAATGTAAAGTATGTCACGGTCTAACGGCTGATGGTATTGATGGTAAAGCTGCTAATCTTAACAAACGTATCGCTAAAGAGAGTGTTATGCATGTTGTTATGAACGGTGCAAATAACTTGAAAACTGATTATCCAGGCGGTATGCCAATGGGTCTGAACTACTCATTTGCGGATGAGGCAGAGCTTAACAAATTAGTTGATTATGTTGTTGCGGGCCTTCCGGAAGATGATTCTGAAGGTGCGGCACTGTTTGAAAAAGGTACATGTAACTCTTGTCACGGTGCTAATGGTGAAGGTATGGCGTATGCTGGACCGAAGATCAATGGTTATGACGTAGCAACAGTATCTGCAGTGCTTAAAGATGGTAAAAAAGCTAACATTGGTACAATGCCAGTATTTGCTGATCGTCTTAATGCTAAACAGATCGAAGCAGTTAGTGCTTATGTTACTAGCTTAAGCAAATAAGGAGTCCATTATGAATGAAAACAGAGGTTTATTCGTTTTAGATGGTATTACTGGAATGTTAATTGCGACAGTATTGTTGTTAATCATCCTGGCAGCGTTAACAGTTGCTGGGCTTGGTGCACAAAATGCTAACGCTAACAACTACTATGAGATTAAAGATGCAACATCGATCAAAATGATCGATACAACATCTGGATCTCATAAAGTAGACGTGAAATAAGGAGCATATGATGATTCAATATATGGATAAAATTATTACAATTGGTTTGATCATCATGGCAGCATTCACTTTGTATGCTGTTGTGACTCCAAATCACTTATATATCGGCTAAGGTAACTTAGTTGCGTATGTCAAGAGGGCTAACGGCCCTCATCTTCACTCTTCTTTTTTCCACTTCACTTTTTGCAGAGTATCTTTACAAAGATGATGTTGTTCAAAGAGATAGTTTTACGGAAGAGATCGAAGAGATCGGCAGTGAACTGTATGAGAAGACAGGTGTCTCTCTCTACCTTGTAATGGTTAGAGACCTTGATGAAAATCAGACGCTTGCTGCATATGAGTTGGAATTGGCTAATGAGTTGAAACAGCCTGCTGTTATTTTGAGTTTTGTAGAGCTTAAAAAGCAGGTGCAGATACTTGCTAATCCGTCATCTCTATACAATGACTTTGACAAAGAGCAGATATTGAGCCCTAGTGCAACATTCATCGGCGCTGTCATCTCATCTGTTATGTTCGCACGCAGTTTTGATGATGTCAAAGAGTTTATGAGCAATTACGGTGGTGTTATACTGCCTATATTAGCTGAGAGAGCTAAGGGTGATGACATTGTCAACAAGTATGCTGTTGCTATGTTTAACGGTTACTCTGAGATCGCAGAGCAGATTGCAGCATCGCATGATGTTGATCTAGAGAGTGCTGCGGGAAGCGGCAATCAGATCGCGATCGATGTTATTCGTTTGATCTTTTACGGTGTACTGCTGCTCTTTGTGTTTAAATACCTTAGAGGAAAGTTCTTTGGTGCGCGAAAAAAAGATGATGATGAAAACAACAATGAAGAACAATCAGAGAATAAGTAGGAAGATATGAGTAAAGAATCACAAGGTAAGATCTGGCCTTACGCCATCGTCATATCAATCCTTTTAATAGTAGCTGCATCGGTAATGACGGTCATAATTGCATTGGACCACCCTGTTGAGATGAGTGACTCTAACATGCAGGACTATCACCACTATGATAAAAATGCAAATGAGTTCATTCAAGCTAAGATCGCTTTTGATAAAAAGTACAAGATCACTTATGCAAGTGAGATGTTAGATCTAAATGGTGCGGTTGTTGCTTATAAAGTAACAGATACTTCTGGTGCATCTGTTAACCGTGCGAAACTCGACATTGTTTTAACACGTCCAGACAACCAAGACAGCGACATCATCTTAGACAATCCAACTGTCGAAAATGGTCTTTATACTTTTGAAGCAGGTAAACTGCCTTTAGAAGGCCGCTGGAATATTATGGCACACGTTATAGTAGATGAGAATGAACGTTACTACAATTTGAAAGCAGATACGCGCTATCCAAAAGCTTTTGAGTACTAATTAAACTAGCAAACTCAACACTTTCCTCTCTTTATTCCGTACTTGATACGGAATCTATAATTAATATGCCTTATAAGCCAAACCGTTTTTATAAATTGAATATAATACTTTACTAGCAAAAGTAAGGTCGGCAATGTCTACAACAACCACTATTCTTCCCACTTCGCGTGCCATCCGTTCCCACATTTTAAAAGAGCAGTCTGAAGATGGATTCCTCTCTAATTATCTGACTATTGGTGAGTTCTTGCAACGGGTATTGCGTGTTGATGGCTACCACCGTATTGATGAAGACAGTAGAACACTGTTGCTGTTGGAAGCGGCTGACTTTAAAAATTTTGCAACACTCAATATAGAGAGAAATTTCTTTACTTTTACACAAAATGCAAGCTACCTGTTTCGATTTTTCGAAGAGTTGAGCGGTGAACTGGTTGATATTGAGAGTTTAGAATTTGCAGACACTTACGGGGATTACGAAGAGCATATAACGATTTTACAAGAACTATATATCCGTTATAAAGATCTCTGTGAAGAGAAAAAGATTCTAGACCCTATATTTTTACCACAACAGTATGCACTTAATGAGAGTTACTTGAGAACATTAGGCGAGGTGGAACTCTATGCTCTTGGTTATTTGACCAACTTTGAGATGGAAGTGTTGATGGCGTGTGCTGATCTTATACCCCTCTCTCTTCGTTTCAGTGCCAACCAGTTTAATGCAAAGTTGAGTAAGAAGTTTAAAGAACTTGGCATTGCTGTGGTCGATAACAGCGCGCAGCGTATCAATTTGCAAACACTATTAGTAGATGACGTCACTCCGATCAAAGAAGAGATACATGCAACTATTGAGAGTTTTTCACAGTCTCTCTTGCAAGTCGGTTTTATTAAGCAGAAGGTCTACTCATTTATAGAGCGGGGGATGGCACCTGAGAAAATTGTTGTGGTCTTGCCTGATGAGAACTTTGCGCAGCACCTTAGACGGTTTGATGAAGAGGGGAACTTTAACTTCGCGATGGGTATCCCTCTCTCACACAGTATCTTTATAGAGAGTCTTGAAGCGGTGATGCAGTATTTGGAGAACAAAACTGTTGAAAACACCGCCCGCCTTAACCGTGTAGGCGGAGAACTGCTTGAAGGTCTGTACGCAAACTACCGCTCCGCTGCAAACTCTCTGGACTTTTCAACTCTGATGGAACCTTTTTTAGAGAAGGAACATGACAAGGCGGTGATTGACATCGTACGAGAAGAGCTCTACTATTTTGAGAAGATCATACCTGTCTTGGGCGATGCCCCTTTAAAGTCTGCCCTGCACCTCTTTACCAACCGACTAAAAACAAAGTCCATAGATGATGTACGGGGTGGTAAGATCACCGTGATGGGGGTCTTGGAGACACGTTTAGTTGAGTATGAAGGTGTCATAGTGGTGAATTTCAATGAGGGCGTTGTCCCGCGAAAGAGTGAAAAAGATCTTTTTTTAAACTCGGCTACCCGCCACAACGCCGGTCTGCCAACGACAAGTGAGCGAGAAGATCTGCAAAAGCTTTACTATCATTCACTTTTTACGCATGCCAAAGAGGTGATGATCGCATATGCCAGTTCAACCGATGCGGTGCCGTCACGATTTTTGACACAGTTGGGATTAGCCCTAGGGGGCACGCAAAGAGATGCTCTTTACGCGCCTATAGTCATGCCGATACAGTCGCATCAAAAAACGCTGTTAACTTCTATAGAGGGAGAATATGACTTTTCAAAACGTCCTCTCTCTGCAACGGGATTGAAGGCCTTTCTGACCTGCAGACGTAAGTTTTATCATAAATATATAGAGGGCATTAAAAGTCATGAGATCGCGCAAGACATGCCCAAGGAGCACGAGATCGGGACGGCCTTGCATGAGGCGCTGAAAATCGTCTATGAAGAGCAGAACAGTTTCAGTGATATCGTTGCACTTAAAAAAGAAGTGGCCAAAGCGCTGGAGCAGAGCAGTGGGAAAAGTGTCTTGGACAAATACTTGAACAAGCTCTGGATGAAACGATTAGAGCCGTTTTTTGAAAATGAGATCGCACGCTTTAGAGAGGTCCGTGTCCACTCTTGTGAAAAAAAACTAGAGACAGAGATACGAGGTGTCAAACTCTTTGGGGTGATCGACCGTATTGACAGCACGGTGGATGGTCTGGAGGTCTTGGATTACAAAAGCGGTAAGTATACGACCTACACATTGAAGACGCTAGAGAATGCTAAAGATTTTCAGCTGGAGTTTTACTATCTGCTTGCTGCAACACTGGGTGAAGTAAATAACTGTGGTTTTTATGACCTGAACAGCGGTAAAATCGTTTATGAACCGGTTTTGAATGAGAAGCTGGAGAAGCTTTATACGGTGCTAGATGAACTTAGAGAGACCAAACATTTTGACTTCGAGATGACTGAGAAGTTAAGCGATTGCGGTTATTGCGAATATGCCTACCTGTGCCAGAGGGGGTTGTAATGTCTGAGTTTATTCCTTTTCACGCGTATGAAGCAAGTGCGGGCGCGGGTAAGACTTTTTCTTTGGTTGTACGTTACCTCTCCCTGCTTTTTATGGGCGAAGAGGCTGACAAGATCTTGGCACTGACTTTTACCAACAAAGCGGCCAATGAGATGCAAGAGCGTATCATCGAGACCTTGATGTACTTCCAAGAGCGTGATGAGCGTTTTGAGGTGGCACGTGTGACCGGTATTGATATTGAGACACTCTTAGGTTTGCGTCAAGCAGTCTTAGAGCAGTTTTTAAAGTCCGATGCCAAGGTGATGACTATTGACAAGTTCTTTGCGAAGATCCTGCGCAAGTTCTCTCTGCATGCAGGTCTGATGCCAACCTTCTCTACCTTCGCTTCCCAGCATGAGATCAAGATCATGGCACGTTTTTTGACCCTGGCGAATGTCAAAGGCAAAGAAAATGAGCTGATCTCACTCTCAACGATGGCATCGAAACGCCTCTCTGACATCTTCTCTCTTCTTAATGAACTTTACGGAAAACGTAAAGAGTTACAAAACCAGGGGTTTCAAAAGAGTGACTACATTGCCATTGAAAATGAGATCATGAGCAGTTTTTCCAGCCTGCAGACAATGGTCTTTGCTTCTAGTATGTCTGATGGTGCTAAAAAGACAATGAACTGTGAGAGTGTAGATGAGATGCTCACTAAGGCATGGATCGAGAAAGATACGCTGGAATACTGGCAATATAAAAAAGGCTATATAGCCGATATGGATGAACGTCTGCACACCATTCAGATGCTTATCCCCTCATATATGAAAGCCAAAGAAGCACATTTCTTTCACTCTCTCTTTGGACTGCTAGATATCTACGAAGAGGCGAAGATGATGGTGGCAAAAGAGGAGAGCGAACTCTCTTTTGATGACATTACCAACTTGGTCTATAGCCTCTTAAAAGAGCGTATAGACAGTGAGTTTTTATACTTTCGACTCGATGCCAAGATCGCACATGTTCTACTCGATGAATTCCAAGACACCTCGGTTGTGCAGTTTGACATTCTCAAACCTATTATCGATGAGATCTCCTCAGGTAAGGGGCTGAGTGAACGCAACTCTCTCTTTATCGTTGGGGATGTTAAACAGTCTATCTACCGTTTTCGCGGGGGAACAAAAGAACTTTTCTACCATGTTACTGATAAGTATGGGGTGACAGTCGATAACCTTCTTACCAACTACCGTAGTGATGCTAATGTGGTGAACTTTGTCAACAAGGTCTTTGATAACAAGATAAAGAACTATAAAACGCAACTGGTCCGAGACAAAGCAGGTGAAGGGTATGTTGAAGTTATTAACAACGACGAAGTTTTAGAGGGGATGACCGAGAAGGTACTTTCATTGATAGAGAAGGGTGAAAACCCTGACAATATTGCTGTTTTAACACAGACAAACCGAGATGGCAGCGCGGTTGAGGTTCTGTTGCGTGAGGTAGGGGTTGATGTGGTAACAGAGACCACCTCTCTCTTGATCAACCAAAAAAACATTCGTGCCCTGATCGAGTATCTGAAATACTCCTACTTTAAAGAGAGCATTTATGCCCGTAACTTCTTTGCTCTGCTGGAGTTAGAAGTAGGGGAGCTGGCACCTTGCAATATAAACACAAATGATCTTGCAAACGAACTGCTAAAGGTCATCGGGGCGTATAGACTTTTTGATGGCGATCTGAATCTTTTGCTCTTTTTACAACTGCTGAGTAATTACAGCGACATTGAACAGTTCTTGTTCGAGTATGAGCGTCTTGATGCTACAGCGGCTCAAGCGGATCTGCATGGTGTGCGTGTTTTGACAGTGCATAAGTCTAAAGGTCTGGAGTTTGAAAATGTCGTTGTCATCGACAGACTGGGACGCGTGAAAGCAGACACAAGTACGATTATCTACCAGTATGACGGGATCACTCTCCAAAATATCTACCTGCGTATGAAAAAACGTGCAAGCTTCGATTTGGCCTATGCCAAGGCCCTAGAGGATGAAGAACGGCTCAGTCATGAAGATGCGATGCACGCTCTGTATGTAGCCTTTACCCGTGCGCAAAATCGGCTTTATATCATTCAAAAGTCCAAGGACTCTAAGTTCGATGCCCTAGCACTAGAGGAGCAGACATGGGGAGACGAGAAGATCGAGAAGAGAGTTGCCCCGGCAAAAGAGGCAACAGAACCCTTAGTCTATGAGCCTCGTAACTACGGTCAACAGAGTGAGATCATCAAAGAGGAGGGTGAAGAGGAGGATAAAGACCAACATGCCATAGAATTTGGTCTTGCTCTCCACTATACATTAGAGATGATCGCTAGCTTTGACGAAAGTGCTATTGATGAAGCAATCAGTATTTCCATGAATCGTTATGGCGCTTACTTGAGTGAGGCTGATTTTACGAGTATGAAACGACGGATCACACATCTTGTCAATGATGATAAATTTAGGGCATTAAGCAGTGGGGTTATCACTAAAGAACGTGCCATTAGTTATAAGGGTGAACTGCGCTATATCGATCTATTAGTGCAGCAAGAAAATGGCTGGGTCATTATGGACTACAAATCCGCTAAAGGCCATAGTGAGCAGTATGACAAACAGGTCGGTTTTTATAAACAGGCGGTTGCAAGTATTACCAATGACAAAGTGTCTGGGTACCTGGTATATATGCTGGAAGAGGTGTGTGAGATCGTTGAAGTTTAAATTCTCGATTTAACTTTTTAAACTTTCTAGTTTTATTGACTACACTCTTTCGTTTTTTGCGATTCGGCATTTAGTGCCTCTCTGCATTGAACTGTTGGTTCTTATTCTCCACAAAAATACGAAACCAAAAAGCGCTCGTGACGGCTTCAAGCCCGACAGCTGTCGGGTGCCTTCTTTACACTCGTTCATTCTCTAAAAACGACTAGCTAACTACGTTCAAAATGTCTACGGCGTTGATGCTGCGCATATCAACTCTGTTTCCAACCCTATAAAAGCCAAGCAGTAACGCATCTATTTGAATTTAAAAGCTTCGCTTTTAGAGAGGTATGGACTTGGTTTCGCTGTTACTGCGTCCTGGTGCAGTTCAAACAGTCGGAGGGGTTTCGTGACCCCATATATTAGATGCATCTAAATGTTGTTATACCCGCGTTCGCACTTTCTTCTTTTCGTTAGGATATCTCACTACGAAGCTGACTAGATGTCAGGTTTGTAGCGAGTAAAGTCTTATATGGTTTACCTCATGTGCGAGCAAAAAAGGTATGGATACATAAGCGCAAATGATGTCCATAAAGACAGAAGTTTTTAAAAGAAAAGGTATTTATATAAAAGAAGAAGTTTAGAAGAGGCGAGTGCCTCATCTAGTTTATATTATTGCGCTGGAATTGACATCCACTTTTGACCAAGTGCAGCCAGGTAACCTGTCTTTTCCATACGGTCTAGGAAGTTCTCTGTCCAGTTAATGAAGTGTGCATCGTTACCTTTAACAGCGATACCGATAGGCTCGTATGTCAAACGTGAGAAGATCGATACAAAGTTGTCATCTGGGTTGTTGACAACTGTTGCCTGACAGATCGGGAAGTCAGTCAACATTGCGTCTGCTTTGCCGTTACGAACCATCTCAACTGCAGTGTCTTGTGTTTTAGCAGGAATGATCGTTGCTTTTTTCATAAGTGCTTTGGCAAAAGCTTCGCTTGTAGAACCTTCGATAACCGCAAGGTTACTGCTTCTGTCCGCTAACTCATCTTTTTTAGCACTTGCTAAGTCCGGAAGTTTAGTGATAAGACATTTTCCAGATGTAAGGTATGGTCCTACAAAAGCAACTTGCGCGTTACGCTCCGGAGTCATTGTATAGTTAGAAAGAACAACATCGACTTCACCATTGGCAAGGGCAGGTGCTAATTGGTCCAGAGGCATAACCTTGATCGTAAGTTTGACTTTTAGAGCAGCGGCCATAACGTTTGCAAGATCGATATCAAGACCGACAACATCACCGTTTTCAAGCTGACGTGTCATCGGTGTCATGTTGCCTGAGGTACCAAGAACAAGTTCACCTTTCTCTTGTACTTTAGAGATAGTCGATGTCGGTGCCGGTGCTGCGCCATTACAGCCTGTTAAGATCAATGTTAGTGCAAGTAGTGCAGCGTAGATGCCTTTAGATAGTGTCATCGTGTTTCCTTTGGGTGTATTTCATATATAATAACACTTTATTAGCAAATAAAAGTGACTTTCAGTGTTATAGCCCGGCTACTACTCTAAAAGTAAAATCCTTTCCAGAATCCGAAATCCAAACAACATTCTTATGAAAACCTTAAATTAAGTACCAGTTAAGTTTATTTCCCTATACTTCCGCTATCAAAAAATTAGAAAGGGTGCAATATGAAATTTACAAAAATTGCAACACCTGAGCAGATCAAACAAGACTGGATCTTGATCGATGCTGAAGGTAAGACTTTCGGTCGTTTAATCACAGAGGTTGCAACACACCTTCGTGGTAAAAATAAGCCGTACTTTACTCCAAACGTTGACTGTGGTGACTACGTAGTAATCATCAACGCTTCTAAAGCAAAATTCAACGGTGCTGGTAAACTAGCAAACAAAGAATATTTCTCTCACAGTGGTTACTTCGGTTCTACTAAGAGCGTTAAGATGACAGATCTTTTGGAGAACAACCCAGAGAAACTGTTTAGACTTGCAACTCGCGGTATGCTTCCAAAAACGAAGCTTGGTCGTGCAATGTTGAAAAAACTAAAAATTTACGCTGGTGCTGAGCATCCTCACACAGCGCAAATCGCTAAGTAAGGATTGATAGATGGCAAAAATCTACGCAACTGGACGTCGTAAAGCGTCTATCGCAAAAGTATGGTTAACACCAGGAACAGGTAACATCACGATCAATGGTCTTTCACTAGACGCATGGTTGGGTGGTCTTGAAGCGAAAAAACTTCGTGTTAAACAACCACTAGCTCTTACTAAACAAGAGACTTCTGTTGATATCGTTGCTACTACTCTTGGTGGTGGTTTCGGTGGTCAAGCAGACGCACTTCGTCATGGTATCTCTCGCGCACTTGTTAAGTTCGACGAGTCATTCCGTGCAACTCTTAAACCTGAAGGTATGATGACTCGTGATTCACGTGTTGTTGAACGTAAGAAACCAGGTAAACGTAAAGCACGTCGTTCTCCACAATTCTCTAAACGTTAATCGTTATACGTTTATTTCAATGCCCTTTGTGGCATTGTTCCCCCCCCCTCTCTTCACACTTAAAAACATTTCCTTTTAAAACACCTTATAACTTATTAAGATTTCATCACCATTTTGCTAATATAGCCAACCATTTCTTCTGCCTTTCACCAAAGTATCTAGATAGGTGTTTTTCTGAACCGCTACGGGCGCTTTAATCACTCAGGTAGACGAACTGATGCAATACTATGTAATTGCAAATTATAAATTCTAAAATAGGAAATACGTATGAAACAAATGATTTTAGCATTGAGTGCTGCAGCAGCATTAATGATCAGTGGATGTGCTTCTCACGAAGCAGAGGTAAAAGAACATAAAGCAGCGGCAACAGAGCATGCACCGGCAGCTGAAACTGCACATCCGGTAGGTCATGAAAAGCATTGGGATTATGTAGAGAACGGTCCTGCACACTGGGAAGAGTTCTCTAAGACTTGCGGTACCGGGATCCACCAGTCTCCAGTCAACATCATCCCCGGACAATCTGTTGAGATGAATCATCAATATGATCTTACAATGCACGAAGATGTACATACGACTGCCAAGGTAATTGATAACGGACACTCTATTAAAGTGACACCGGCTAAGGGGGGCTCTATCACGCTTAATGGCGAAGAGTTCACATTGCTACAGTTTCACTTCCATGGTAAAAGCGAACACACTGTAAATGGAAAGCGTTACGATATGGTTGTTCACCTAGTTCACCAAAACCCTGAGACCAAGCAGCTGGCGGTTGTCGCTGTCTTCTTTGAAGAGGGCAAAAATGATGCGGTCTTGGATAATATTTTAGGTAATATCGGTGGTGAGATCCGCGTTGATCCGCAAGACCTTTTGCCGGAAGATACTGCTCATTACTACCACTACATTGGTTCTTTGACAACACCACCATGTTCAGAAAATGTCCAGTGGTATCTGCTTAAAGAGCCTGTTAAAGCATCAAAAGAGCAGATTGAGGCTTTCAGAAAATATTATGTAGACAATGAACGCCCGGTTCAAGAACTGCATGATCGCGTTATTGAGTCAAACTAGATCATTATATTTAGAGTAGGTTCTCTACTCTAAGAGCTGCTTCTTTTCTATTCTCGCTGCATTAGAAAACTTCCATAACGGTTACATTTTCATCACTAATTAGAGATGCTATTTATGTAAATAAGATATACTCCTCATTGAAACTTTTACAGTTCAAAAGTTTCTATTAACAAGCGTAAAGAGGTGTATTTTGGCAGCAGAAACATTGATCAAAGGAAATGAACTTTTTCAACAAAGTTATTTTAAAGAGAATGAAAAAGAGTTGGTTAAGCTTGCAAAACATGGCCAACGTCCAAAAGCTCTCTATATAGGTTGTTCTGACTCTCGTGTTATTCCTGACTTGATGATGCAGTCTAAGCCTGGGGACCTTTTTGTTATACGTAATGTTGGAAACTTTGTAGCACCCTACAGCCCTGATGAAGACTATCACTCTACAGCCTCGGCAATTGAGTATGCCGTTAGTGTTTTAAAAGTTGAAGAGATCATTATCTGTGGACATACCCATTGTGGTGCATGCCAAGCGTTATATGAGACGATTGACGACCCTGAGATGATACATACAAAGCACTGGCTCAAGCTAGGTGAAAAAGCCAAAAATATGGCGGTCGCATCGCTGGGGGCAGATGCTGAAACAGAGAGGTTGTTACGTTTAACAGAACAATTTTCTGTTATCACGCAGTTGGAGCATCTTTTGACCTATCCATCAGTGCAGCGTCGCGTTAAAAGTGGAGAGATCCATATTCATGGCTGGTATTACGATATCGAAAATGGGAATATTGACTATTACGATCCAGAGCAAAGCCAGTTTCTACCAATCAACTCTCTCGAAGAATAATTGAAGCTAACACTTCAATGGATTAACTCATTTGGAACATTTTGTAAATCTACCATTTTCTTTTTATCCATAAACTTTCTGTATAATCCTCGCACTTTACATAAGGATCAAATATGTCCAAAAAAATCATAATCATTGGTGCCGTCATTATCGCTATCTTTGCAGCACTGCCATTTGTTGGAAATATGGGTGTTAAAACGATAATTGACGAACGTATGACCATGTTAGACGAAAACGGAATCAAGGTTGAGAGCAGTGATAACGGTTCAAGCTACTTGGAGACTAAAAGTCATTATGAGTTTACGTTAGAAGATCCGGTTGCTTTTCAAAACTACTTAGCGACACTCTCTAAAGCACAGGTTCCGGCATATTTACATGCCATGCTTGACGATGTTGTCATGGCGGCTGATGTGAGTTATTCTAACTTGGTTGTTAACAGTGATGTGAGTCTTGACCTTTACCCGGTTGCGTTTACCAAAGAGGCGGGTGATCGTATGAAGACGGAAGATGCGACACTGTATGAGCAGATGATCAAGATGCTTGAAAACAGAGAATTTATGTATCACATGGATTATGATGTATCTGCGTCAACATTCAAAGGGTATATCAAAGATATTAACAAAGAGATCTCTTTTCAAGATGGTAAAAAAGCGACAATCGTTTTTGAAGCGGCGACCTTTAATGGTAAAGGGACACTTGTAGAACCTGAGAGTGTTGATCTGCAGATTAAAAATGCTGATGTTGATTTTTCGCTGCCTGAAGATGCCAAGATGAAACTTAGCATGACTGATCTGCAAAGCAGCAGCAGCTTTAGTGCAAAAAATAGTTTTGATCTAAACTATAAAGCGAAGACGCTTCACTTCTTTTTCAAAGACCAGTTGACTCAGCTTCAAATCGATGCTTCTGATATGAAAACAGTATCGGACTCTAAAGTGGTCAATGCACAGTTAGAGACGAAGGTCAATGCGTCAATGAAACATTTTAAAATGCAAGATCAAAATGGTTCTTTAGAGTTGGAAGACTTTGCCTTTGTCATGGATGCTGACAATATTGATGAAAAATCATATGAAGCATTTCAAAAAGCCTCAGAGCAAGCAGGTGCCTCTTCACAGCACTCAATGTTAGCCGCATTAGGTGTTGTATCTAAAGGGTTTAATCTTCACATTGAGAAGCTGAGTGTTAAGAAGATCGCTATCAAAGAGTCTGGTATGATGGATGGTTTTGATCACAAGATCAATATCACCGTAAAAGAAGATGATACGCTAGTCCAAAAGATGCAGATGAGACCGATGGCATTGATGCAAAACATCAATATCGATGCAAAATTGAAGTTTGCTTCTGCTTTTTACAGCTATATGAAAACTCAATCAGGTAAGCTTTCTCTGGCGGATACCTTTGTCAAGCAAGAAGGTGACAATGCTGTTTTTGACATTCTCCTTCAAGACGGCAAGATCACAGTTAATGGACAGAGCCTGTAACAGAGGCAGCTCCTTGGCACTATGGTATAACCCAAATTTCTCTACTTCGATGTTTGGGTATAATTCTTTCAAAAAAGTGCCACTTTGAAACCTCTTTTATCGCTACTTTTCCCACTCTTTTTAATGGCGTCTACACTGCACCTGAGTACGTCGTCTAACCCATCGCGTATCAACCCTATCTTAGCGACAGACTCCGCAAGCTCAGAGATCGTGAACTATATTTTTAATGGCTTAGTCAAATACGATAAAGATGCGCAGAATATCATTGGTGATCTGGCTTCAACGTTCTATTTTGAAGATAACGTCACTCTTATCTTCGAGCTTAAAAGAGGCGTAAAGTGGCAAGATGGGGAACCTTTCAGTGCAAAAGACGTGCTGTTTACCTATGAACTGATCAACTCACCGCAGGTTATCTCACCCTACACCTCTACTTTTCGCATGGTTAAGTCGGTTGAGGTCCTTGATGAACTGAAGTTGAAAGTGACCTACAAAGAGCCTTATTTTAAAGCGCTTGAACTTTGGATGAGCGGTATCTTGCCGTATCATCTGCTCAAAGACGAGAAAAATATCATGAGTTCACGCTTCAATATGGACCCAATCGGGACAGGTCCTTATCGTTTAACCAAACTGGAATTTTCTAAAAATATTGAGCTTAGTGCCTATGATGACTATTTTGAACACAGACCCAAGATAGACAAGATCATCTACCATGTCATCCCCGACGCAAACACGCGCTTTTTGATGTTAAAGACAGAGAAGATCGATATTGGTTCACTCGAAGCGATGCAGATCGAACGGCAGATCGAAGCCTCGTTTTTTGACAACTATAAAGTGATCGAAGAGATCGCCCACGCTTACACCTACTTAGGCATGAACCTTAGACGTGAGAAGTTCCAAGATCCGCGCGTGCGAGAAGCCCTCTCATTGGCCGTGAACAGAGAGGAGTTGGTCGACATCTTGTTTATGGGTCATGGCCAGGTCTGTACCGGACCGTTTCTCCCGGGTGGTCCATCGTTTAACGGCTCCGTTATAGCACCAACGCAAAATCTAAAACGAGCAAAAGAACTTCTAAAAGAGGCAGGGTATGATGAGGCGCACCCGTTTAGTTTTGAGATAGCCACCTCAAACTCTAGTTCTATTCGTCCTTACGCCGCGCAGATACTGCAACATCAGCTTGCAAAAGTGGGTGTTGAGGTAAAACTGCGTGTGATGGAGTGGCAGGCTTTTTTAAATACAGTGGTCTTTCCTAGAGAGTTTGATACAGTTTTACTAGGCTGGTCACTCTCGCTCTCTCCTGATCCTTACCTTTTATGGCACAGCGATAGTGATAAACCGGGTGCCTTCAACTTCATCGGTTATCACAATAAAAAAGTCGATGATCTGATCGAGACGATGCAGGGCACGATTGAACGTGAAGAACTGGCAAAGATCCAGCAGCAGATCTTTGCAGATGTAGTAGCAGACAACCCTTATCTCTTTCTCTTTATCCCCAACTCCATCCAAGTGGTCGATAAAAAGATCAAACATATAGAACCGACCCTAAATGGTATCTGGCATAACTACATAGAGTGGGAAATAGAAGAGTAGTTAGTGTTTTAGTGGTTTTGTTAACCAAAAAATGGAACCTTCCAGCAGGGGGACATTGGTTCGGTTTTTTAGCAAAGCGTTAAAAAAAAGTGAAGCTGTGTCCCTCTCCACGTCAACACCAAGCTAGTAAACAAGATGAAACAAAAGGAACACTGTTGACCATATTATTCGACTTAGACGGCACACTTATCGATTCGACGGAAGCAATTTTAGAGAGCTTTCACAACTCGTTTGATGTGCATGAACATCCACATCCCGAAGATGAGGCCATTAAAGCACTGATCGGTCATCCGCTGGATGTGATGTATGCAGAACTTGGAGTAGAGCACTCTAGAGTGTGGGAGTTTGTCGGTACCTATAAAGAGTATTACCGTGTTATATCTACGCAGAAGACAGTACTGCTGCCTAATGCAAGAGAGGCTGTGGAAGAAGCGGCTCAATTTGCCCGTCTTGGTATTGTGACCACAAAAACAGGAAAGTACTCACGTGTATTAATGGAACACTTTGAGCTGATGCACCACTTTGAGGTCTTGATCGGTTACGAAGATGTTAAAAACCCGAAACCCCACGCTGAGCCTATTGACAAAGCGGTGGAACAGATGGGTGTGTCTAAAGAGAAGTGTTGGATCATTGGCGATACACGTTTAGACATAGGTTCGGCAAACAACGCCGGTATTGGAAGTGTAGGTGTTTTAAGCGGCTATGATAATCTGAAACAATTAAAAACATTAACTGACATTATAGAAGATGACGCCCTTCAAGCGGTTAGACGCCTCGCAAAACTGGTAGAAAAGTCACGTTAATATCACCCTTTTTTCAAACACAAAAAGGTGAAGCTACCTTTAAGAGCAACTTGCATAAAATACAGAATATTCAGAATTCTACGTAAGGTAGAAGATTATTTAAGGAGACTTCATGCTCGAAATTAGATGGCATAGCCGTGCTGGTCAGGGTGCTGTTACTGGTGCTAAAGGTTTAGCGGACGTAATTTCAACGACTGGTAAAGATGTACAGGCATTCGCTTTTTACGGATCTGCAAAACGTGGTGCGGCCATGACTGCATACAACCGTGTTGATGATGAACCAATTATGAACCATGAAAAGTTTATGGAGCCAGATTTTGTTTTCGTAATCGACCCTGCTCTTGTTTATACTACCGACGTTACGATTAATGCAAAAGAGAATACGGTTTTCATTATTACTACACACATGAACACTGAAGAGTTGGTTGCATCTCAGCCAAGACTTGAAGGTAAGAAAGTCTATACACTGGACTGTATCAAGATCGCACAAGAGACTATCGGTCGTGCTATTCCTAATACACCAATGTTGGGTGCATTTATGAAGATCTCAGAGATGTATGAAATTGATTTCTTTAAAGAGAACATGAAACGTGTTCTTGGAAAACTGCCACAAAAGATCATTGATGCAAACATGTTGGCGATCCAACGTGCATACGATGAAGTAAAGTAAGGAGTGCTAGATGCAAAATAACGGATGGGATGAATTCGAAATCGGTGCTATGCTCCGTTCATTTGACGGAGTAGCAACTGATATTGCGTTAAAACAACCAGAAGATCGTAACTACTCAAGTAGTAACTCATTTACAGCAAGTGTTGCTGACTGGCGTATTGAAAAGCCGCTTTTCAATAAAGACTACTGTATTGACTGTCAGTTCTGCTGGATCTATTGTCCAGATATGTCGATTATCGCACGTGACAAAAAGATGGTCGGTGTTGATATGGATCACTGTAAAGGGTGTGGAATCTGTGTTGAGGTTTGTCCGACAAACCCTAAATCACTTTTAATGTTCCCTGAACAAGCAGATGAAGAGACAGAATTAGCAGGTTGGCCTGAGAAAGATAAAGGGGAGAAATAATGGCATTTGATAAAATGGAATTACGTGACGTTGAAGTATGGGACGGTAACTTTGCTGCCGCTCAAGCACTTCGTCAAGCACAGGTAGATGTTGTTGCAGCGTACCCGATTACACCATCAACACCTATTGTTGAAGGGTATGCAAAATTCTTAGCTGACGGTTATGTCGAAGGCGAATTTGTAATGGTTGAGTCTGAGCATGCTGCTATGTCAGGATGTATCGGTGCAGCTGCTGCCGGTGGCCGTGTTGCAACGGCAACATCGTCTCAAGGTTTTGCGCTTATGGTTGAGACGCTTTATCAGGCATCTGGTATGCGTCTTCCTATCGTTCTTAACGTTGTAAACCGTGCTCTAGCGGCACCACTAAACGTTAATGGTGACCACTCAGACATGTACCTTGGTCGTGACAGTGGTTGGATCCAATTCGACGCGTACAGACCGCAAGAAGCTTACGACTTGAACTTCATCGCTTTTAAAGTGAGTGAAGATCATGATGTACGTCTTCCGGCTATGGTACACCAAGACGGATTTATGACATCACATACAGCGCAAGGTGTAAGAACTTTGACAGATGATGCTGCTTATAACTTTATCGGTGATTTTAAACCAATGAATGACATGCTTGACTTTGACCATCCTGTAACACACGGTGTTCAGACGGAAGAAGATTGGCACTTTGAGCATAAAGCTCGTCAACATAATGACCTTATGACAAAAGTATTTCCAAAGATTCAAACTGCGTTTGACGACTTTGAAAAACTGACAGGTCGTAAATACAACATCGTTGAGTCATATGACATGGACGATGCTGACGTGACTGTTATCTGTATGGGTACGTCTGTTGAGACAGCTCGTGAAGTGGCTAAAGAGATGCGCGCTAAAGGTATTAAAGCTGGTGTAGTCGGTATCCGTGTTATCCGTCCTTTCCCATTCGAGCAGATCAAAGAGGCACTTAAAGGTGTTAAAGCGATCGCAGTTCTTGACCGTTCAGCGCCAGGTGGTGCACCGGGTGCAATGTTCAACGAGATAGCTGGCGCACTTTACAACACTGATGACAGAGCGCTGCTTTCTGGTTATATTTATGGTCTTGGTGGCCGTGACTTGACTAAAGCACACTTAGTTGACCTTTATACTGAGCTTCAAGCAAATGTTGATGCTGGTAAAGTAACAACTCAACTACAACAGTTTATCGGCGTTCGTGGTCCGAAACTGGCATTCTTATAAGGAGAGACAATGAGTGAAATTAAAAAAATTAAAAACTTAAAAGATTTCTCAACTTCTGCGGACCGTTTTGAAGGTGCGAATCTTCTTTGTCCGGGTTGTGCACACTCTATTATTGTACGTGAAGTACTAAATGCTACTAATGATGACTTGGTGCTTTCTGCATCGACGGGTTGTCTTGAAGTATGTACGGCGGTATATCCATATACATCTTGGGATGCATCATGGATCCATATCGGATTTGAAAATGGTTCGACTGCTGTTGCAGGTGCTGAAGCTATGCATAAAGCACTTGGAAACAAAGGCCGTCTGAAACAGCCGGATCGTAACCCGAAATTTGTATCGTTTGCAGGTGATGGTGCCTCTTACGATATCGGTTTCCAGTGGATCTCAGGCTGTTTTGAACGTGGTCACAACATGATGCACGTTGTACTAGATAATGAAGTTTACGCAAACACTGGTGGACAACGTTCTTCTTCTACTCCTATCGGTTCATCTGCAACTACATCACCTGCAGGTCGTGTAAGTTACGGTGAAAAGAAAAACAAAAAAGATATGATGGCTATCATGGCTGCACACGGTTCTCCGTATGTTGCACAGGTTTCTCCAAATAAATGGAAAAACATGGTTAAAGCTATCCAACACGGTATGGCTGTTGAAGGTCCAGTATTTATCAATGCAGTCTCTGCTTGTACTACTGAGTGGAAATTTGATCCAGCTGACACAATGGCAATTCAGGATCTTGCAACAGACTCTCTAGTGTTTCCACTATATGAGATCATTGATGGTACAGAGTTAAACATCACTTACCGTCCTAAAAATGTTGTACCTGTTGAAGAGTACCTTGCAGCACAAGGGCGTTTCAAGCACCTATTTAAAGATGAGTACAAATATCTTATCAAAGAGTGGCAAGAGCGTGTAGATGCAAAATGGGACTACCTTCAAAGAAGAGAAGAAGCTAGAGTCTAGCCTCTTCCTTTTAGCTTCGGCGCATCTTGCACTGAAGCTAAAACTTTGAACATAGAAGAGAAGTATTTATTTCTCTCTCACTTTCGTCATTCCCGCGAAGGCGGGAATCCACAAGTAAATACTTTCATAATATTTAAATTTGTTTTAGATGAGCTTCGCCATCTTTTATAATTTATAATTCAATATCACTTCTTCGCTCTAAAATGAACCTCGAAACTTTTTTTACTGTCGGCTTTGACTGCTACATTAAATGAGAGCATATTTCCATTTTTCCAGCTATATTTCTGTTTAGTAGAGATGCTGCTCTGTCCGTTCTCCCGTTTTGTGAATGGGACTAATAGCTCGACTGTTTTTGACTCTTTTGAACGGTTGGTAAGTTCATATGAGACTTTGGAATCGTTAAAGTAGCGGTCACTGCTGTTTGAGACCATTTTACTCTTAGCAAGCAGATCAAAATTTTTACCGAGTGTGACTTTGACCTCTTCGTGTTTAGGCGTGTGGTTAATAGAACTTTCACCTAGAAGCAGGGTGGTTTCTCCCTCTTTTGAATAGCTACGTATTGTTCCCATAGGCAGCACTTTTTCTAATGATTTAATCTCAAGATATTGGGTGACTGGGTGTTTTTGTTCCCCTTGAAAATAGAATGGATTACCAAGGTGTACCTCATATTTGCGTTCTATTGTGATCTTTTTGATGTCAAGAAATTTGATCTGTGTCTTTTCATTGTTAGTAAGGTTAACGTTAAAAGGTATCTGATAGAGATGATACCCCTCATGTGACAGCTCTTGAACAGCAGCACCATCCATCTCTGCCGTGGCAGCCTTTGCCATATAGCGTCTATTAACAGGAACTACAGCACGATTAATATCGCCGGCAAGTACTGTCAGTTTAGTATTGTTAAAGGCTTTACCGCTACGGTTGTCAATAGTGATCCATCCGCTCAGATCAGCATGCTTTTTATCAAGATTGAGCACATAGTTACTCTTCCATGAGATATTGTTTATGAGGTAGTCTAGTGTGAGTGTTGTACTGCTCTTCTTTGGTGCGTTGACGTTCCAGACCAGAGAGGGTTTGGTAATAAGCTCTTTTGGGATGTTGGAGAAGATCAATGCTGATGTAGGCACAGTATAGATCTCAGTTTTGGCCGTTTTAATGACAGCTTGTGACGAAGCCGAGAGCAGGGTTCCGCTTTTATACATCAGCTCACTGCCGGTCTTGATGTAAAACTTGACACTTTTACCCAGGTGAGCAAGTGCGAGTTTTTGGGCATTGATCTGGTCAAAACGGTACTGTTGCGAATAGAGTGTTACGCCCTCTGGAAGTGTCACATTGACACTGTCGGTGATGACACTGCTGGCAACATCGTTATAGACCAGTGCCTGCTTGCCTCGGTTAAGTTCCATTTGTCTGTTTTCGTGCACCAATCCTAGATTGCCGTTGTATACAACCAGTGAAGGATCGATAGGTTTTGAAGAGACAGTACCGGCACTGAGCAGGGTCGATGTAAAGAGTGAGATTAAAAGAAGAGGTGTGTAGTTCATGCTAAACCTTTTTATAGCGAGGTATAAAAAGTATAGCTCAGCAAGGTAAATCTTTAGTAAGAGTACCCGATCGCGATCATACTTTTGTAGTCATTTTGTTTTGGCGTCGTACCATCATCAAAAGCGGCAGGGTCCTGTGTATGGTCCCAAAAGAAAGAGATGTCAAAGTCAAAATCTTTTACAAGTTCCGTTTGTAGTGAGATCTCGGCATGGTGTATGTAAGTTCCTGACTCTTCATTAAGATAGTACATGCCGTAGTTTATAATAAAGTCAATATCTTTGGTCAGCTCTGTATCGAATTTTGAATCAAAAAAGAAGAGAGGCGTATTAGCTGTTGAACTGGCATTGGCTTCGACTGCATAAAAGTTGGTGTGCTGATAACCGGGCCCCAGAGTAACAGACCAGTCTGTTTTTGGTGTGTAGATGATGTCGTAACCAATACCGACTGAAACAGTGTATCGATCGGCAATATTCTGAAACGGATCTCTCAGATATTGTAAAGAACCGGCCCGCATATAGAGATGTGCGGTTTGATAGATATCGAAACTCCCACTGATACGATTGTTGTCAGCGGTCGTTTTGTTGCCATCGACTTGTGTATAGGCACCAAGATACTCAGCCATAAAGCGTGTTGCAGCCGTACGTCGCTGTATATTTGCCTTAGCGGTCATTGTGACCTGTTCACTGTTTCCTGTAATGACATCCAGTCCGATAAAGAGGCTTGCTGACCAGTAGTTGCTCTCTTTTGGCTCACCACCGGCAATAGAAGCTATCTGCTCTGTTTGAAGTATTTTCGTGCTTCCATCAGGCAGTGTTATTGCAAACTCATTATTGGAATATTTTAATTTTCCCGCGATGACACCATCATTGTCATCACTCGTTGTACCATTGTAGAGCGCAACAATCCGCATTTCACGATTGAGATTGATGGTAGAGTACCCTTTGGTGATGATCTGTTTGACATCAACAAGTTCAAATTTGACAAGATCAAACTCATCACTGTCAAATTCAACTTCGCCTGAGTAGATGCCTTTAAATTCACCCTTCAGCCATTCACCTGACTTGAGCTCCATCCAATCAAAAGCTTTTGCCGGTGGCGTTGCATTTTCAAGGTACTCTGCATGAACAAATGACTGTGTCATAAAGAGTACAAGAAACAGTGTCAGAAGTTGTTTTATAAATGTTAGTTTCATTGCTGAGCTCCTGAAATAATCTTGAGATTGTATTAGAAGAGGTATTAGAAGCAGTTAAAAAAATGGAGTTGCTTTGCTACAATACAGATAAGAATTCTACCTCAAGGAACAAGATGAGCCAAGCCTATTTTTTAACTATTGATGCCGGAACAGGAAGCGGTCGGGCGGTCATATTTGACACCCTTGGCAATCAGATAAGCATCGGTCAGCAAGAGTGGACGCATCTGAGTGAAGAGGGTGTTGCTAACTCAATGGGTTTTGACTACGTGACAAACTGGGAGATCTTAAAAGAGTGTATTAAAACGGCAATCTTTAGGGCGGGTATTAAAGCATCATCTATTAAGGCAGTGACGGCGACTAGCATGCGTGAGGGAATCGTTCTTTATGATAAAGACGGCAATGAACTTTTTGGGGTTGCCAATGTCGATGCAAGAGCGGATAGAGAGGTTGCTGAACTTAATCGGGATTTTCCTAAAAGTGAAGCAGCGTTTTATGCCCAAAGCGGTCAGACTTATGCACTCGGCGCCTTGCCGCGTCTGCTGTGGCTGAAACGAAACAGACCGCACCTTTATGAAAAAACAGCGTCGATGAATATGATCAGCGATTGGGCATTGACAAAGCTTTCGGGTGTGATAGCCAGTGAACCATCCAACGCCGGCACTTCGGGTGTCTTTTCACTTGAAACACGTCAATGGGTCCCGGAGATGGCAAAAAAAGTGGGACTCAAAGATGACATCTTTCCTCCGGTTTATGAGAGCGGTACCATCATAGGCGAAGTAACACAAAAAGCAGCAGAAGAGACCGGTTTGGCGGTAGGAACTCCCGTTGTTATGGGCGGCGGTGATGTGCAGCTCGGTTCTGCTGGCTTGGGTGTAGTAGAAGCGGGAGAAGTTGCAGTTCTTGGGGGCACCTTTTGGCAGCAGCTGGTCAATATGCCGACGGCTAAGACAGACCCTAATATGGACATCCGTGTAAACCCTCATGTCATCCCCGGTATTTCACAAGCGGAGGGCATTACCTTCTTCTCCGGTTTAGTGATGCGCTGGTTTAGAGATGCCTTGTGTCAAGGTGAAGTGGCTGAGGCAAAAAGAAGAGGGATAGACCCATATGCCTATCTTGAAGAACTTGCCTCAACTGTGCCTGTAGGTTCTAACGGTATCTTGCCGATCTTCTCAGACGCGATGCACTACGGCAAGTGGTACCATGCAGCACCTTCGTTTTTGAACCTATCTCTTGATCCTGCTCTCTCATCTAAAGGGGCAATGTTCCGTTCGCTCGAAGAGAATGCCGCGATCGTCTCGATGTTAAACCTGGCAGCGATCTTTCAGTTTACCGGGGTAGAGAGTGATAGCATCACCTTTGCCGGCGGAGCGAGCAAGGGGGCGTTATGGTCACAGATCTTGGCAGATGTAACGGGTAAAGAGGTAAAGATCCCTAATGTCAATGAGGCAACATCCCTTGGGGGTGCTTTCGCCTGTGGTGTTGCAACGGGCGAGTACAGCAGCATCGCTGAAGTGGCAAAAAGCTTAGTTCAGTGGGACAAAAGCTATACTCCAGACAGCAAGAACTTTGCCAAATACCAAGAGGTCTCCGAGCAGTGGAAAGTGGCGTATGCAGTACAGCTGAAGTTGGTTGATGAAGGTGTAACCACATCGATGTGGAAAGCACCTGGGTTGTAGCGTTTTGCTATAATCCTGTTTATAATTATAGAGAAAGAGACAAAAGTGACAATTACAAAACGTGTAACATTTATTGCGAAACCAGACGGCATTAATCAGATGAAAGCACTATTAACAGCGATGGTGGAACCCTCAAAAGCAGAAGACGGATGTATTTTCTATGAAATTGTTCAATATGAGAACAAGCCTGAGAAATTTATGGCGGTAGAGACATGGAGAGATGAAACAGCCCTCGATGGACATAAAACATCGGCACACTACAAAGTGTACAAGTCGAGTTACGAGCAGTACTGTTTAGATAAATACACTGATGATCTGGAAGTTCTAGGCTAACCCTTCTTTAGCAATTGATATCCTAAAAAAAGTAGAGTTTGCGATTGATCTGTAAACCAATCCAGCAATTCGTTGTCTTGATAAAATCTTAAAGATCCAAATTAATTTACACTGTTCTTGAATGTCAATTTTAAATCAGATAAAATTTCTCCGATTTATACCTCAGAAAGTAACACGAATATTGGTTTTAACATAGACTTGTAGTATTTGTAAAGAAAAGTTAACTGATGAAGAGATATAATACTTAAATTAAATTAAAACAAGAGGTAATCTTATGGCTAAATATATTGAAGCAACAGCTGCTGATTTCGACGCAACAATCGCTGAAGGCGTAACAATGGTAGACTTTTGGGCACCATGGTGTGGGCCTTGTCGTATGATCGCTCCAGTAGTTGAAGAACTAGCGGAAGATTTCGACGGTAAAGCTAAAATCGTTAAAGTTAACACTGACGAAGAGCAAGACATCGCTGTTAAATACGGTGTTCGTTCTATTCCAACTATCATCTTCTTTAAAGATGGTGAGCAAGTAGACACTATGGTAGGTGCAGCTTCTAAAGATGCATTCGCAGCAAAGATCAACGGTCTTTTATAAAAAGTTCTAGCTTCGGCGCAATTTGCACCGGAGTTCACCTCTCCACGTACAGTAGTATGCTATCGGGTTCACATCCGGCACAACTTACACCAAATCTATAACTTTTTACCAAAACAGTTTATTTTTAGACGTCTTTTCCCATCCAATATCATCAACTCTTGCGAAGATATCCTTTCTCGATTTCCGGTTTATCATTCCCCCTCGCCAAGGTGAACTCTTTACCTAACCTTATCAATGCATTTTACAAAGAGACTCTTTAGTACTAAATGGGTATTATTTTATACAAAATATAAACTATAGTTTTATCTCTGATTTACAAGGAACAGATATGTTAGATTGTGCGATTATTGGTGGTGGACCAGCGGGATTGACAGCTGGTATGTATGCAACACGCGGTGGTTTGGCAAATGTAACAATGTTTGAAAAAGGGATGCCTGGCGGTCAGATCACAGGTAGTTCTGAGATTGAAAATTATCCGGGTGTTACTGGTGAGATAACGGGTATGGACTTGATGATGCCATGGCCTGAGCAATGTCAGCGTTTTGGATTAAAACATGCCATGGTCGAAGTGATGAAAGTCGATCATAACGATGACGGTACATTTACTATTCACAAGGGTGACGGCACAAGCGAAGATGCTCTTTCCGTCATTATCGGTACGGGTTCAACACCAAAACGTGCTGGTTTTAAAGGTGAGGATGAACTTTTTGGAAAAGGTGTCTCGACATGTGCAACTTGTGACGGTTTTTTCTATAAAGGTAAAGAGGTTGCTGTTATTGGCGGCGGTGACACGGCGTTAGAAGAGGCCGTCTATTTGTCAAATATCTGCTCAAAAGTCTATATCGTACATCGTCGTGAAGGTTTTAGAGCCGCTCCAAATACAATTCAGCGTGTTATGGATACAGAAAACATTGAACTTATTTTAAATGCAACGCCAGAAGAAGTGTATGGCGATAACATGGGTGTAAACGGCATCAAAATAAATACACCAGAAGGTATACTTGATCTTCAAGTACCGGGTGTCTTTACCTTTGTTGGGATGAATGTTAACAATGATGTTCTAAAAAAAGAGGACGGAAGCTTTATCTGTGATGTGAATGAAGCAGGTGAGGTGATCGTCGATCTTCGTATGAGGACATCGACACCAGGTCTTTTTGCGGCAGGTGACATTCGTATCGATGCACCAAAACAGGTTGTTGCGGCAGCTGGTGACGGTGCAGTTGCAGCCGTTAATGTCATCCCTTATGTGGACGAAGTAAAAAACAGTAGAGAGAAGTAGATGATTAAAGCAGGTGTATATGGGGCTAGCGGACGAGTTGGCCGCTTATTAATTGACGATTTGGCAAAGACGGATGGGATTGAACTTACAGTTATTCATATTCGTAAAGAACTGAACTTTCCATTAGCTGATGGTATTACAGTGACTAATGATGCAGCGGCATTTTTAGAGAGATGTGACATTGTCATTGACTTTTCCCTGCCTGAAGCTGCACAGGTGCTTTTTGAAGAGGCTTTGAAAAACCCAAAACCGATTGTCTCTGGAACAACGGGTTTTGATACACACCAACTTAATCTTCTTAAGACGGTAAGTGAACAGATGCCTGTGCTCCATGCTACTAATATGTCACTAGGTGTGGCGATGTTAAGCAAGCTTGTCAATACGGCAGCAAAAAAACTTGATGGCTTTGATATAGAAGTTGTTGAGATGCATCACCGCCATAAAAAAGATGCACCGAGCGGAACAGCTTTGACACTGGCTGAATCTGCAGCAGCAGGTCGCGGACTGGATCTGGACCGTGTACGTGTCAGTGGTCGTAATGGCAACATTGGTGAGCGTACAGAAGATGAGATCGCCGTGATGGCACTGCGAGGTGGTGACATTGTCGGTCGTCATACGGTCGGTTTTTACAATGATGGCGAGTTCATCGAACTTAACCACACAGCGACAAGTCGTAACACCTTCTCTAAGGGTGCGATCCGTGCAGCACAATGGCTGGTTTCAAAAGAGAGCGGACTTTACAGTATCGCTGACTGTTTAGAATTATAAGAGGAAGATCATGCGCGAAAGTTTAAATGAAAAATGTGCGGTTGTCGGGATATTTAATCATGAAGAGGCGTCTAGGTTAGCTTACTTTTCTCTTCATGCTTTGCAACATCGTGGACAAGAGGCTGCGGGGATAAGTTCGGGTGACGGCAAACGTCTTCATACGATCAAGGACCGCGGTCTTGTGATGCAGGTCTTTGACGAACAGAAACTAGAAACGCTTAAAGGGCATATGGCGATCGGTCATACCCGTTATTCTACGGCAGGTGATGACTCTATCTTAGATGCACAGCCTGTACATGCTAACTACGACCTAGGGCAACTCTCTATTGTCCATAACGGTAATTTGACGAACCATCAAGAGGTTCGCCAAGAGCTGATCAAACAAGGTGCTATTTTTCAAAGTTCGATGGACACGGAAAACCTAATTCACCTTATAGCAAGAAGTGAGCAAACGAAGTTAAAAGATCGTATTGTTGATGCTGTGAAAAAGATCGAAGGCGCCTTCTCCCTTGTCTTTTTAAGCCGCACTAAGATGTTTGCAATGCGCGACCGTTTTGGTTTTCGTCCACTCAGTCTTGGTAAGGTCGGTAACGGTTATGTTGTCGCTTCTGAGACCTGTGCTTTTGATCTTATCGGCGCAGAATACATTCGTGAAGTCGAACCGGGTGAGTTGTTGATCTTTGAAAAAGGTAAAGAACCACAGTCGATTAAAGTCTATGAAGCAACACCGAAACACTGTATCTTTGAATTTGTCTATTTTGCACGTCCTGACTCTCAGGTTTACGGGCAAAATGTCTATCAAAATCGTAAAACCATGGGTATCGAACTGGCAAAAGAGCAGCCGGTTGAAGCAGATATGGTCGTACCGGTTCCAGATGGCGGTGTCCCTGCAGCGATAGGGTATTCACAAGAGAGTGGTATCCCATATGAGATGGGGATCATGCGTAACCACTACATCGGACGTACTTTTATTGAACCGACACAAGAGATGCGTGATCTTAAAGTGAAGATGAAACTTTCTCCTATCACTAATCTCATTAAAGGCAAACGTATCATCGTCATCGATGACTCGATCGTGCGCGGAACAACGTCACGTCGTATTATCAGAATGTTAAAAGAGGCGGGGGCAGCTGAGGTCCATATGCGTATCTCTAGCCCTCCGACAACAGACCCATGTTTTTATGGGGTAGATACACCGGACAAAGACAAACTGATCGCAGCGAACATGAGCAACCAAGAGATCTGTGACTATATCGAAGCGGACTCTTTAGCTTACCTTAGTACTGATGCCTTGATGCGCAGTGTGAACTCTAACGGTGAAAACTACTGTACTGCCTGTTT
Source organism: Sulfurimonadaceae bacterium (assembly GCA_049672605.1). Classification (GTDB taxonomy): domain Bacteria; phylum Campylobacterota; class Campylobacteria; order Campylobacterales; family Sulfurimonadaceae; genus Sulfonitrofixus. The sequence continues at coordinate 304 of JBATWM010000177.1, read as the reverse complement.
CACCGGCGAATACATCGTTTAAAAAGTTAACTATTTGAAAACAGAACAGATCTATACTTTTGGTGCCTACCTGCGCAATACCTTTGGCGAAAAAGTGTACAAAGTCGGTATAAATATATCAGGCTTTACTTGTCCAAATATTGATGGAACGGTCGCTAAAGGAGGATGTACTTTTTGCGAAAACGACTCGTTTAGTGCCAGCACCGATGAGGTTAAAGAGCTAAAAGGTTTTTACCTCAATCTCGAATCAAAAGAGAACCCATTTCTTGACAAACAGCTGCTTCAGCTCCAGATGCAGTTTGAC